>CBESOE010000001.1:0-119571 GCA_965531145.1 uncultured bacterium
ATAGATGCCTAGAAAGCTTCGAGAACTTAATGCTGATTTGCAATCAGCTGGTTTCCAAGGCAGGGGCGGCAGGGGAAGTCACCGTAAATTCACGCACCCTTCTGGTGCAAAAGTCACCTTGAGCGGGAAACTTGGGGACGACGCAAAACCGTATCAGGAACGAGAAATCCGGTTAGCCATCGAGGACACCGAGACATGAACAAACGTGACAGATACCTCAAAATCGTCGAATGGTCCGATGAAGACCGGTGTTACGTGGGAACATGTCCGGGGATGATGTTTGGCGGGGTTCACGGCGACGATGAAGCCGAGGTCTACCGGGAACTGTGCCAGGTCGTTGACGAGTGGATCCGGATTCTTGAAAAAGACGGGACGCCGCTTCCTCCGGAGACCGCGGGGCGTGAATACTCGGGGAAGTTCGTGCTTCGTTTGGGAAAGGATCTGCACAAGAGGATCGCCATCGAGGCCCTGCAGACCGGCAAGAGCCTCAATTCCTACTGCGTTCAGGTTCTTGAGAGTGCGCAGAAAACTTGACCGGAATTTCCCTCCTGCCCAACCCTCACACCTTTCCCACCTGGCGCAGGGCTTCATACACAATCACCGAGACGGCGTTGGAGAGGTTGATGCTGCGTACCGGGCCGAAGATGGGGATGGCGTAGGTCCGCTCGCGGTTGGCCTCGAGCACTTCTTCGGGCAGCCCCAACGACTCCTTGCCAAAGACCAGGTAGTCGCCTTCGCGGAAGCGGGCGGCGGTGTACGACCGTTTCGCCTTGGCCGAGAAATAGAAGACCCGGTCCGGGGCGGTGGGGGAGAGGGCCTGCTCCAGGTTGTCGTGGTATTCCACCCGGATGTGCGGCCAGTAGTCGAGCTGGGCCCGCTTGAGATACTTGTCGTCTGTGGAGAAGCCCAGCTTGCCCACCAGGTGGAGCACTGCGTGGGTGGCGGCGCAGACCCGGCCGATGGTCCCGGTGTTCTGCGGGATCTCAGGCTCCACCAGCACCACGTGCAGCAGGCTGGGCACGGTGTCATCGCTCATTGATTGCTGTCCGGAGGGAAGAGCTTGCTCAGATAGCGGGAGGCGCCGTCGGGGAAGAGGGTGACGATCCGTTTCGGCTCTGTCAGGGAGGCGGCCAGTTTCATCACGCCCCAGATGGCGGCCCCGCTGGAGCCGCCGGCCATGATCCCTTCCTCGCGGACCAGCCGGCGGGTCCAGTCAAAGGCTTCTTCATCGGTCACCTGGTAGATGTCGTCGATGACGTCGAAGTTCACCGTGCCGATGATGAACTCATCCCCCAGGCCCTCGATCTGGTAGGGCTGTGACGGGACGAGTTTCCCGGTGTGGAAGTAGTCGTGGAACACCGAGCCCAGCGGGTCGATGGCGATGACCCTGATCTTCGGGTCCTGTTCCTTGAGATAGCGGGCGGTACCGCAGATGGTGCCCCCGGTGCCCAAGCCAGCCACCAGGTAGTCGATCTGGCCTTCCATCTGCGACCAGATCTCGGGACCGGTGCCGTGGTAGTGGGCGTCGTTGTTCTCCCGGTTGTTGTGCTGGTCGGGGAAGTAGCAGCCCGGTGTCTGTTCCACCAGCCGGGGGGTGATGTTGTTGTAACTGCTTGGGCTATCAGGGTGGATGGTGCTGTCCACCTGGTGGATCTCCACCCCCAGGGCCTGCAGTTGGCCGATTTTTTCCGGGCTGATGCTGTCCCGCACCACCACTTTTAGCCGGTAGCCCTTCTGGATCGCCACCATGGCCAGGCCCAGGGCGGTGTTGCCCGAGGAATTTTCGATGATCAGCTGGCCATCCCGCAGCCGGCCGTCCTTTTCCGCCTGTTCGATCATGTATTTCGCCACCCGGTCCTTGACGCTGCCCATGGGGTTGAGGAACTCGAGTTTGGCGTAGATTTCGGAGGACAGGCCTGCGGTGATGCGGTTCAGACGAACCAGGGGAGTGTGGCCGACGGTGTCGAGGATGCTCTCCAGCTTGTTGTCGGACTTCTGAGCCATCGCTTTTTCCATCGGGAGATCTTGGAAAATTCAGAGTGAAATGTTAGGATCTTTCGCGGTCAATCCTCTGTCAGTCGGTGGCCTTCTCCGGCGAGGTGACGGTCTGGACGATCCAGTCGAGGTACTCGGGGCAGCCGTTCTTGAGGTCGAGGGCGATGCACTCCGGCAGATCGTAGGAGTGCAGTTCGCGAATTACGGCATGTATTTCCTGGTATTTTTCGGGAATGGACTTGATGACCAGCAGCAGTTCCTCATCGTCGCAGACTTCGTCTTTCCAGAAATAGATGGAGCGGACGGCGGGGATGATGTTGACGCAGGCGGATAGCTTTTTGTGGACCAGTTCTTCGGCGATGGAAATGGCCTGCTCTTCGGAGCCGACCGTGGTCAGGATGATGCAGGCGTTGCTCATGCAATCCTCGTGTAGCGAAGGAAAACGAAATGGAGTATAGGAAACGGTTCGAAGGTTGTCAAGAAAGCCCGATTATGCACCGTTTTGCGGTGGCGTTCTCCCTGATCCTGATGCTGGCCGCCGGCCCCCTGGCCCTGGCCCAGGATTTCGACGTCGAACCGGTGGCCATCACCGGGACCGCCTCGCAGGAGCGCCTGGCCCCCGGGGACAGCCTGCAGCTGGTCCTCACGCTGAAGATCGAGAGCCAGTTCTATCTCTACCAGGACAAGGTCACCCTGGCCCTCAAGGACATCCCCGGGTTCATCGCCGGCGAACCGATCCTCCCCGAAGCGGCCAGCAAGTTCGACAAGATCATGGAGAAGGAGGTGGCGATCTACCAGGGGCAGGCCGTGCTCCGGCTGCCGGTGACCGCGGGGAGCGACGTGCCCGAGGGGCCGGTGACCCTCATCGCCGAAGTGGGTTTCCAGACCTGCACCGAGTCCTACTGCCTGATGCCCACCACCGTGGACGTGCCGGTGGAGATCACCATCGACCCCGCGGCGAAGCAGGTGCTGGAGACGGCTGATCAAGGTGCCGCGGCCGTGGACGGTGGCGACGCCGGACCGGCAGACAGCGCCGAGGGCCTCCAGGGCGCCCTGGACCAGGACAACCTCTTTCTCGCCCTGCTCTTCTGTTTTCTGGGCGGCATCGCCGCCTCGCTGACCCCCTGCGTCTACCCCATGATCCCGATCACCATCAGCGTCATCGGGGCCAAGGCCGCCGGCGGCAAACTCAAGGGGTTTGTTCTTTCACTCTTTTACGTGCTGGGGATCGCCATCACCTACTCGGTGGCCGGTATGGCCGCGGCCAAGACCGGCGCCGTCTTCGGGACCATCCTGCAGAACCCCTGGGTGGTGGGCAGTATCGCGGCGGTCTTCGTCATTATGGCCATGGCCATGTTTGGCGCTTTTGAGCTCCAGGTCCCAACCTCGCTCTCCTCCAAACTGGGGGGATACGAGGGCAAGGGTGTCTTCGGCGTGCTGGTGATGGGCGCCATCACCGGGCTGGTGGCCTCGCCCTGCGTGGGGCCGGTGCTGGTGGTGCTGCTGACCTACGTGGCCCAGACCCAATCGGTGCTCATCGGCTTCCTGCTGCTCTTCACCTTTGCCGTGGGCATGGGCCTGCTCTTCATCGTCATCGGCACCTTCAGCGGTATCCTGGTCAACCTGCCCAAGTCGGGCACCTGGATGGTGGCGGTGCGCAACATCTTCGGCGTGCTGATGATCCTGGTGGCCTTCTACTACATCCGACCGCTGACCCCGGACTGGGTCTTCGCGCCGCTGCTGGGGGTCTTCCTCCTGCTCACCGGGCTGGTCACCACCTGGCCCGGCAGTGTGGCCGAACCGCCGGTGGGGATCGGGCAGGTCTGGGCCCGGGGATTCCGCCGGACCGTGGGGGTTCTGTTTGCGGTGGTGGGCACCTACCTCATCGTCGGTTCCCTGCTGGTCCACGGTTTCGTGCTGCCGCCGATGAACCTTGCTGGTGCGGGTGCGGGGAGCGGCCAGGCGATGGACGCCGATACAGGGGTGGACTGGCTCCACGAAGAGGCCGAGGCCCTGGCCCTGGCCGCGGAGCAGGGGAAACCGCTGATCATCGATTTCACCGCTGACTGGTGCGCCGCCTGCAAGGAACTGGAAGCCTTCACGTTCTCCACAGCGGAGGTGCAGGCGGAGCTGGAGCGGTTTGTCACCGCCAAGATCGATTTCACCACCACGACCGATGAAGTCAAGCGGCTCTCCGCGAAATATAACATCATGGGGCTGCCCCTGATCGTTTTCTACGACAGCGCGGGGAACCTGGTGGAGGACGAGCGGGTCATCGGGTTTATCAACAAGGACCAGATGCTGGAGATCCTGCAGGGCATCGATTAGCAAAACGGCCGGTCCGGCGGAGCAGTTCCATGAGCGAACCGATTACTTTCGGCACCTCGGGGTGGCGCGGCGTCATCGGCCGGGATTTCACCTTCCGCAACGTGCGGCTGGTGGTCCAGGCCATCGCCAACCTGATGGAGAAGAACGGGGCTGACGGTTCGGGGGTGGTCATCGGCTACGACACCCGCTTTCTCTCCGAGCATTTCGCCCGTGAGGCATCGAAAGTCTTCTCGCACAACAAGGTCCATTCCTTTCTCTGCGAGCGGGACACCCCCTCGCCGGTGCTCTCATTCGAACTGCTGCGCCGTCGGGCCCACGGGGCGGTGAATTTCACCGCCAGCCACAACCCGCCGCAATACCAGGGGCTGCGTTTTTCCGGAGCCGACGGCGCACCGGCCCTGCCCCAGATCACCGAAGCGGTTGAGAAGGAACTGCGGGTACTGGAAAAGTTCCTGCAGTTCGACGGCTACTACACCGAACTGGAATACGTGGAACTGGTGGACCCCCACCTCGACTACATCGAGTCCATCTCCGGGCTGGTGGACCTGGAGATGGTTGCCGGCAGCGGGCTCTCCTTTGCCGTTGACCCCATGTTTGGCACGTCCCGGGACTACCTGGATCACATCCTGCTCGAGCGGGGGTGTGAGGTGACGGTGATCCACAACTACCGCGACCCCTACCTCGGCGGCTATCTTTCGGGAACCAAGGCGGGCAACCTCAAGGAACTGCGGCAGCTGGTCAAGGAACAGTCCATCGATCTGGGACTGGCCACCGACGTGGATGCCGACCGTTTCGGCATCGTCGACCGCGGCGGCATTTTTGTCACCGCCAACCAGATCCTGGCCCTGCTGCTGGACTACCTGCTGGAGACCCGCAAGTGGAAAGGGGAGGTGGCCCGCACCGTGGCCACCTCGCACCTGCTGGACCGGGTGGCGGCCAAGCACGGCTGTACGGTCACCGAAACCCCGGTCGGTTTCAAATACATCGGCAGCCTCTTCAACAGCCACGATATCGTCTTTGGCGGGGAGGAGAGTTCGGGGCTGACCATCCACGGGCACATCCCGGAAAAGGACGGCATCCTGGCCTGCCTGCTGGTGGCCGAGATGATGGCCGCCCGGGGCGGCAAGAGCCTGAGCAGCATGCTCAAATCCCTGCACCAGGAGATGGGGCCGCTGCACAGCGTCCGCACCCATTTCAACCTCACCGCCCGGCTCAAGGAACGGCTGGTGCGCAAGCTGCGCCGCCCGCCCCGGACCTTCAACGGCCGCAAGGTGGCCCGGGTGGTGGACCTCGACGGCATCAAACTGCTGCTGGACGACGGCAGCTGGTTTCTCATGCGGTTTTCGGGAACCGAACCCCTGGTTCGTTGTTACGGCGAAGCATCCAGCCGCGGCGAGCTCAGAACGCTGATGAACTGGGGCCGCGAATACATTTTCAAATCCTGAGGCCGGCGTCGGCCTGTATGAGGAAAAGAGAGAAAGGACCTGCAGATGGATCTGATAGAAGAAATGATGGCCCGGGAGATCCTTGATTCACGGGGCAACCCCACGGTGGAAGTGGAAGTCTACCTGGAGGGCGGCATCATCGGCCGGGCGGCGGTTCCGTCCGGCGCCTCCACCGGAGAGCGCGAGGCGGTGGAGCTGCGTGACGGCGACAAGGAGCGCTACCTGGGCAAGGGGGTGACCCGGGCGGTGGACAACGTCAACGGCGTCATTGCCGAGGCGCTGGAGGGCATGCCGGTGACCGAGCAGGTGGCCATCGACGCCATGCTCAACGAACTGGACGGCACGGAGAACAAGAGCAACCTCGGCGCCAACGCCATCCTCGGCGTCTCCCTGGCCGTGGCCCGGGCGGCGGCCAGCCTCCTCGACCTGCCGCTCTACCGCTACCTCGGCGGTTTCAACAGCCGGATTCTGCCGGTGCCGATGATGAACATCCTCAACGGCGGCGAGCACGCCGACAACAACGTGGACATTCAGGAGTTCATGATCCTGCCGGTGGCCGCCGAGAGCTTCCGTGAAGCATTGCGCACCGGTGCCGAGATCTACCACAACCTGAAAAATGTGCTCAAGGAACAGGGGCTCTCCACCGGCGTGGGGGACGAAGGCGGGTTCGCACCCAACCTGAAATCCAACGCCGAGGCTTTCGAGGTGATTCTCGAGGGCATCAAACGGGCCGGGTACCGGGCGGGGGAGGACGTGTTTCTCGGCATGGACGCCGCGGCCAACAGCTTCTTCCGTGACGGCGCCTACCACCTGGAGGCCGAGGAGAATCCCCGCAAGTCGTCGGAGGAGATGGTAGCCTACTACCGCGACCTGGTGGACCGCTACCCGATCATCTCCATCGAGGACGGTCTCGACGAGAATGACTGGGAAGGCTGGGCCCTGCTGACCAGGGAACTGGGATCCCGCATTCAGCTGGTGGGCGACGACAACTTCGTCACCAACACCAAGCTGCTCGACCGGGGAATCCGCGAGGGTGTGGCCAACTCCATCCTGATCAAGCTGAACCAGATCGGCTCGGTCACCGAAACCTTCGAGGCGGTTGAAATGGCCCACCGTGCAGGGTACACTGCAGTGGTATCCCATCGTTCAGGTGAAACCGAAGATACGGTCATCGCCGATGTGGCGGTGGCCACCGGTGCCGGCCAGATCAAGAGCGGCGCGCCCTGCCGCAGCGATCGGGTGGCCAAGTACAACCAGTTGCTGCGGATCGAGGAAGAGCTGGGTGGCGAAGGCCTCTACGCCGGCTTTGACGCTTTTCCGAGACTGAAACGGTAGCAGTCCAGCAAGGGAGGTGGACCGATGGCCCGAGGCGGACGGGTAACGCTCCAGCGAAAACCGCAGAAGCTCCCCGTCTGGTTCAAACTTCTGCTGGTGAGCGTCGGGCTGGCTTCGGCATCGTTGCTGGTCACCGCGGTGGTGGGACGGGACGGTCTGCTGGACCTGCAGCGGCAACAGGAGCGCCACCAGCGCCTGCGGCTGGATGTGCTGGAGAAGCAGGATCGTATCGACCGTCTGGAGGCCAAGGCCCGGGCCGGTCAGGGCGATCAGCCGCTGCTGGAAAAGATCGCTCGGGAGGAACTTGACCTGGTTGGCGACGGCGAAATCGTCTACCGGATTCACGAAGAACAATCACCTCCACCGCCCCCCGCCGACCCTGTTGACTGATCGGAGCGATGGTGGTAGAGTCTGGCCTTCCTGATGCGGGGTGGAGCAGTCTGGTAGCTCGTTGGGCTCATAACCCAAAGGTCGGAGGTTCAAATCCTTCCCCCGCTACCACGCACGATACAATCGGCTTCCGGTTTTGGCCGGGGGCCGATTTTTTTTGTCCGGGCCCCGGGTGCGCTCCGCCCCCTGGAGCGGCTCATGATATAATTTCGCGCAGTGAGCAACGATGATGACCGGGCCGGCCGAGCTGTGAATGGGCCGGCTCTTCCAGGTATACGACGAGGGGGGGCCGATGAGCGAGGGAACTGAACGGAAGCAGATCTTCTTCCCGGGGCGGGCGATGTTCGAGGTGACCAAGCGGTGCGCCCAGCGCTGCGTGCACTGTTACATCGACGACTTCTCCGGCGAGGGGGAATTGAACACCGCAGAGGCGAAAAGCGTTCTCAAGCAGCTTTTCGACCTCAACTGCCTCGAAGTGACCTTCACCGGCGGTGAGGTCTTCATGCGCAAGGATTTCATGGAGATCCTGCGCTACGCCCGTGAACTGCACTTCTCCATCGTGATCTATACCGAAGCCAACCTGATCAACGAGGAGATCGCCGACCAGCTCAAGGAGGTGAGCCCCTGGCGGGTGGAAGTGACCCTGCTGGGGCCGGACGCCGAGCTTCACGACCGTCTGACCCAGGTCAAGGGTTCCTTCGAGCGTTCGATGAAGGGGATCAGGCTGTTGCTGGAGCGGGGCATCAACGTCAAGGGCAAGACCATCCTGATGAAGGACAACATGGAGAGCTACCCGCGGATACGGGAACTCTTCGAGGAACTGGGGGTCACCCATTTTGCCGACCCGCTGGTGACGCCAAAGACCGACGGGGACTGCAGCGTGACCGCCCGGCGTATCGAGCGGGAGGAGATGAAATCGCTGCTGGGGGACGAGAGCATCTCTCCGGGCACCATCATGCTCGGCACCTCGATGTATTCCGACGCGATGAACCAGTCGCGGGACCTGCCCATGTGCAAGGCCGGCCTCAGCTTCGTGCACATCGAAGCCGACGGCAGTGTCCTGCCCTGCGTGGCCCTGCCGGTGTCGGCGGGGAATATCCGCCAGCAACCCCTCCGCGAGATCTGGGACAATTCCGAGTTGTTCGGGAAACTGCGCCAGACCACGATGAAGGATCTCGACACCTGCTCTGACTGCGATCTCTACGTGCTCTGCTACCGCTGCCCCGGCCTCGCGCTGCTGGAAGACGGCGACATGTACGGTCCCTCGCGCACCGGCTGCCAGAATGCCGAGATCAAACGCGAACTCCAACTGGAGCGGGCGGCCCTGGAGGAAGCGGCGGGCGATGGGGGGGAGGCCTAGGGCCGTTCAGTCTTCCGTACCGGGTGCTGCCACCCGGTTGATCGATTCCGAAACCAGGTTGAGCACTTCCTTGAGCTGGAACGGCTTGCGTATCACCTTGTCTATTCCGGCGGCGTTCATCTCGTCGGGGTCCATCTCCAGCCCCCACCCGGTGATCAGGATGGCCGGCATTCCCGGTTTCTCCTTCTTCACCTGCTTCAACACCTCCAGACCGGTGATGCCGGGCATGCTCAGATCGGAGATCACCATGTCGAAGTGCTCCCGGCGCAGCATCTCCAGCCCCTTCATTCCGTCAGCGGCGGTCTTCACCTGGTGATTGCCGATCTTGAGGATGTCGGTCAGCGCGTTGCGCATCACCTCCTCGTCGTCGATGACCAGGATCGAGGCGGGCCCCGGGTCCCGGCGGGGACCATCGGCCGCCCCCGGGCCGGGCTCCGTCACCACTCCCTCCCGTACCGGCAGGTGGATGACGATGGTGGTCCCCATGTCAGGGCTGCTGCTGACCTGGATTTCACCCTTGTGGCGGGAAATAATCCCGTAGACCATGCTCATGCCCAGGCCGCTGCCCTGGGGTCCCTTGGTGGTGAAGAAGGGTTCGAAGATCCGCTGTCGAACCTCCGGCGGCATGCCGCTGCCGTTGTCGCGGAAGGTCAGGGTGATGGAGGAGCGGTCGGTCTCGCTCTTCACGGTGAGCTTGCCGTTCTCCGGCATGGCGTCGATGGAGTTGATCAGGATGTTGAAAAAGGCCTCGCGCAACTCGGCGGCATTGCCCTGGACCGGCGGAAGTTTTCGGCGGTCCAGGGTCAGCTCCAGCTTCACCCCCTGGGTCTGCGCCCGGGAGTTGATCAACTCCAGCGCCTGTTCCAGCACCGGTTCCACGTCGATCATCTCCAGGCTGCGGTCGCGCCGGATCCGGGTGAACTCCTGCAGCCGTTTGACCTTTTCCGCACCCTCGACGGTGAGGCGTTCGATGATGCCGAGCTTGTCGGCGATGCCCCTGTTTTCTTCCTGGCTCAGCAGCAACTGGACGTTGCCCAGGATGGCCCCCAGCAGATTGTTGAAGTCGTGGGCCACGCTGCCGGCCATCTCCCCCAGGGCGCGCAGGCGCTCGATCTGGATCAGGTTCTGCTCCAGCTTCTTGCGCAGGGTGATGTCTTCGACGATGCCGATCAGGCCGGTGGTCTCCTTGCCTTCCTGGGGCACGATCTGGACCCGCAGGACGTATTCCCGCCCGGACGGCGCCACATAGCTCAGGCCGGTCAGTTCGAAGGGCTTGCCGGTGCGCAGGCTGGTCAGCAGTTCATTGTCCAGGCCGCTGCGGGTCACCGACGGCAGTTGCAGGACGTTGACCACCCGGGGGTCATCCACCTCGCTCAGTTCGGCAATGGAGAGAAAGACCGGGTTGGCGCTGGTCAGGTAGCCATCCATGTCAATGGAGAACAGCCCGATGGGCGCCTTCTTCAGGATCTCCCGGCTGAAATCGGTGCGTTCTTCGGCCCTGGAGCTGGTGGTGCGCTGGCGCTCGACCTGCAGGCTGGCGTGGGCCAGTTCCTCACGGAACCGCTCGTCCTCGATGACCCGCTCCAGGGTCCGCCGGCAGAGGCCGAGCAACTGTCCCCGCAGTTTGCTGCGCTCGAGTTCCAGACTGGCCGGAACCGGGTCCGAGGTGTCGTCCGTGTCCCACAGGGCCAGGGTGACCGAGGGGAACCCGTCGATGGCCAGGGCATCGGCGTGCCGGAAACGGAGCCCCGGGCGGTGGAGCCGCAGTTCGCCGTCGCCGTTCTGGATCACCATCTCCCCGTCATCAGTTCGCCGCGCCTCCAGGTTCGGCGCCGCGTGGTCTTCCGGCGAGGCGGTGACCGAGACCCGGGCGTACTTCAGCGAGCGGATAAGATACCCGCTGACCAGACGCAGCGCTTCATCGGCTTCCCGGCAACCGGCCAGCTCGGCGGCCAGCTCCAGCAGGTCGGTGCGGATCCCGGGGTCGGCCACGGTCCGCCGCTGGCGCCGTGCTGAAGAGGTATTGATACGGCCCAGTTCGAAATTGGCCTGTTGCAGCACCTCGAGGGTCACCTCCCGGGTGGGGCTGATGTCGGTGACCGTGACCATCCGCTCCAGGGATTGCCGCCAGCGCTCCAGGGCATTCCGTCCCTCCACCAATGAGAGCCCGACGATGGAGAAGTCCTGCTCGGAAAGACCGGGCGGACCGTCCATGGCCACACAGCCCATGTCGAACTGGTAGGAGATCCGGTTGGCCAGGTAGACGATTCTGCTGATGGAACTGATCGGGCTGTCCGGTTCGTCAGCGAACCCGGTGTGATGGCGGGCCACGCTCTGCACGATGGTGGACGGCAGCCGGCAGGTGGAGAGCAATCGGGCGCCCAGTTCGGCATGGTCCACGCCCAGGGCCTTGCGCTCGCCGATGACCTCGGCCAGGCGATCGCGCTGCACCGGTGAATTCTCCCCGGCGTTGCGGTTGGGGTAGCGGAACCGGATCATCAGTTTTCCCACATCGTGGAACAGTCCCGCCAGGTAGGCCGGACCGGCCAGTTCCGGCGAGTTTTCACCGCAGAGCATGGAAGCCAGGCGGGCCACCGCCTGGCTGTGGTTCCAGAGACGGATCAAGTCCAGACGGCGGCCGAAGATACCGGCACTGTCCGCCGGGATGAACGGCACGCCCAGCAACAACGGCCGCACGCTTTTCATTCCCAGAAGGTTGACGGCTTCCTTGAGGCTGTCCACCTGTCCGGACCTGCCATAGGCCCGGGAGTTGGCTTCGCGCAGCACCAGCAGGGCGGTTGCCGGGTCGTGGGATATCAGGCTGCGCAGCGATTCCGTGGTGCAGTTGCCGGAGAGCGCGTGCTCCTTTATCGCCATGCCTAGGGAAGGGAGGGTGGGCAGGTCCTCTGAACTGCTGATGACCCAGTTTTTCATGGTAGAACTGCAAGACGACCGCGCCGTGCCGGTTCCACGGGTACGCGCAGCACCCGGCGGACGGTCGCGGTATGGTGGACAGCTTCAGCTAATTCCTTTGTCATGAACAGGCTGCCGCAATTACACTTTTTGAAATTTAACACCTTGAGCCTAAAAAGGCAAGTCTCGCCTTCACCGGCGAGGTCCGCATGGTCTCAATCCCATGGTTCCGATGGGCAGAAGTATCGCGGGGAGTCGTCCGCCACCCGACCATGTTGAGAGTATCGGCACCGTGAAGAAGATTCTTGAACCTCCGGGGATTTCAGCAACGGCGGAGAGGGGAGGAGTGGGCCCGGCGGTCACCGGGCCGTGGAAGGAAGCCTCAGCTCTTGTCCAGATTCTTCATGAAGGAGTCGATCATTTCGTTCTCGTAGGTCACCGAATTGAGGAACAGGGCCTCCACCAGGTAGGCCTTGCGGTCCTCATCGTTCATCTGATCCACCAGGTTCTCTATTTCGCTTTTCATATCGTGGTAGGTGTGCTCGAACTCCTTGCGCACCGCCACTTCCCGAAACAGCGATTCCACGATCTGGAGCAGGTCACCGTCCAGTTCAATTTCGAATCCGCTCTTCATTTTGATCGATCGCATGTGGCACCGTATTTTCCCGCGGCCCCATGAGGGGTACCGCATTCACTTCACGTGTTCAGCTGCTGAAACTCTCGATGGCCTGCTGGTCCGTCTCAAAAATTTCAAGGACCAGGTCGAGATTGGTGATCGAGACCATTTTCGCCACCCGATCCTGCAAACCGCACAGTTTGAGGGTGCCGCCGAGAGAGCGAAGCCGGCGGTGGATCTCCATGATCACCCCCACACCAAAACTGTCGAGGTAGACCACCTGTTTCATATCGAGAAGGACGTTCATTTCGCCATTGTCCACGATTTTGAGCAGATCCGACCGGAATTTGTCGAGCATATCGTGCGTCATCCGGTCGGTGCGAATACGTATTACCTGAATCTCTCCCAGCTTTTCGGCGGCAAATAAATCCATCCTGGACCCCTTCGGTTCACCGGTCCGAAAACGGCAGACCTCGTTGTCTGGCTGCTCCCGTCCGAGTTTTTCCGGCCCGTGGTCGGGCGATACGGGTGACCGTCCGGCGGTAACGGCCGTGCCGGCCGCCGGACGTGCCATATCTACCACACGCCCACCGGCCGAAGCAAACCGCTCTGGCCGTTTCAGGGCCGGGAGATCGTTACGGGGCCCCCTTGCGCGCTCTCGGTTGTTGACCGGTCACAGCTTGTAACGGAGATTCGCCGGGAAAGTTCTCCGGCAGGGAAGGATTGTCCGGGCCCGGACCGCTGGCAGCCCGGGTCAACGGCGGCTATAATCTGTTTGTCCGGGGGGGTGAGGGGATGAAGGCTGTACACCATGGTGCGCTTTCGCTGGTTGCCGGCGGTTCGCTCTGGCTTCTGCTGGACAGCCTCGCCGCCGGAGCGGCCTGCTTCTTCACCGGCCTGTTACTTGACCTGGACCACCTGGTGGATTACCTCCTGCACCACCCGCGGAACAATACCCTGGCCGACCTGGTGGATGTCTGTGAAAACTGTCGCCTGGAGCGGGTGGTGCTGCCGCTGCACAGCTGGGAGCTTCTGCTGCTGTCCGTGCCGGTCATGGCACTCTGTCCCGGGCAGCGGCTGCTGACGGCCGGAATTGCCCTGGGCCTGGGGACGCACCTGCTGGCGGACCAGTTGTCCAATCCGGTCACGCCCCGGGCCTACCTGCTGATCCACCGCTGGCGCAACCGGTTCCGGCGTTCAGCCTTCTTCGATTCCGCCGCCCTGGAACGGCGTGGCCGGCAGCCGGTTTGACACCCCTCGATCCGCCCGATAAAATTCCATTTTCGTCACCACCAACTTCCCTGACACCGGAGTAGCCCCATGCCAGCGAACCCCCCGGGCAGCCAACGGTCCATGCCGCGAAACCTTGAAGCCGAGCAGTCGGTTCTCGGAGCCATCATTCTCGACGAACAGTGCATGGACAGCGTTCTGGATGTACTCTCCGCCGAGGACTTTTACCAGGAGGGGCACCGGGTCATCTTCGAGACCATGTGCCGCATGGTGGACCGGGCACGGCCCATCGACCTGGTGACCCTCAACGAGGAGCTGGAACGGTCCGGGGTGCTGGACCGGGCCGGTGGCACTCCCTACGTGGCCCAGCTGGCGGACGGCATGCCCCGCACGGTGAACGTGGAACATTACGCCACCATCGTCAGGGAGCGGGCCACCCTGCGGGCGCTGATCCGGGGCAGCGAGAAGATCATCGAGAGCTGCTTCGGCTCCGAAGAGGAACCGGCGGAAATTCTCGACCAGGCGGAGAACGCCATCTTCGAGATTTCGGAAGGGCGGCAGCGGTCGGGGTTCACCGAGCTGAGCGGGCTGGTTCAGGAAGGTCTGCGCAAGCTGGAGGAGGACCAGAAGGCGGGGGCGGGATACGGTGGCCTGGCCACCGGTTTCGAGCGCCTGGACGAACTGACCAACGGCCTGCAGGCCGGTGAGCTGATCATCATCGCCGGCCGCCCCAGCATGGGCAAGACCGCCATGGCGCTGAACATCGCCCAGCACGCAGCGCTGCGGCTGGGGAAAAAGGCTGCCATTTTCAGCCTCGAGATGTCGGCGTCCCAGCTGGCCCAGCGTCTGCTCTGTACCAGGGCCCGGGTGGATTCGCAAAAGGTGCGGCGCAAGATGCTGCGGCCCGAAGACTGGCAAAAACTGGCCGAAGCCGCCGGGCGGCTCTCCGAAGCCGGTATCTTCATCGACGATTCGCCGGGGATCAACGCCCTGGAAATCAGGACCAAGGCCCGCCGGCTGAAAATGGAGAAGGGGCTGGACCTGGTGATCGTCGACTACCTGCAGCTGATGCAGGGGGTGGGCCGGTTCGAGAACCGCAACCTCGAGGTCTCGGCCATCTCGCGCTCGCTCAAGGGGCTGGCCAAGGAGTTGGATGTTCCGTTGATCGCCCTCTCCCAGTTGAGCCGCGCTCCGGAGAGCCGGAGCAACCGCAGGCCCCAGCTCTCCGATCTCCGTGAGTCGGGTTCGCTGGAACAGGACGCCGACGTGGTGGCCTTTATCTACCGCGAGGAACAGCACAATCCCACCGACGAGAACGAGGGGCAGGCCGAATTGATCCTCTCCAAGCAGAGAAACGGTCCCACCGATAATGTGGATCTGGTGTTCATTAAAGAGTACACTTGTTTCGAGAACAAATCATATCGGCAGGATTTCATGGGACCGGAATCCCCTCTCTGATCGCGTCTGTTCAGATTTCCCAATTACAGTGCGACGTTCAGGCTCTGCGCGGGGGCGGTCCCGGGTGAGTTCACCCGTCCGGCCCCAGCCCAAGGAGTTTCATAAACGATGAATTTCATAGTTGCCCGCACGGTTTTCTTCATACTCTGCTGTCTGATCGGCGCGTTCATTCGCCCCTTCGGGCTTGAGCCGATCTTCGGCGCCCTGGCCGGCGCCGCGTTGGCCGCGGGAATGATCAGCCTCGAGTTCCGGGTCCGCAGGGTGCCCTTTCAGATCCTCGCCGGTTCCTTTCTCGGCTTTCTCTCCGGGTTCGGTGTGGGCGTGCTGCTCAGCTATTCGCTGGAGAAGCTGGTCTTCTTCAGCAGCGGCGGCACCCTCTTTGCCGTCCAGGTGGTGCTGCTGGTGACCCTGGGCTACATGGGGTTTGCCGTGGGCGCCCGCAAGGGCGAGGAACTGAGCCTCCGCGACCTGCAGGGCCTGTTCAAGGACGGCGAGGGCCCGGTGAGTCACAAGATCCTCGACACCAGCGTGATCATCGACGGCCGGATCGCCGATCTCTGCGAGACCGGTTTTCTGGAAGGCGTGCTGGTGCTGCCCCAGTTCATCCTCCGCGAGCTCCAGTCGGTGGCCGATTCCTCTGACTCGCTCAAACGCAACCGGGGCCGCCGCGGCCTCGACATCCTGCACCGCATCCAGAAGATCAGCAACGTCGAGGTCCAGATCACCGAAGATGAATACAGCCACATCAAGGAGGTGGACCTCAAGCTGATCGAGCAGGCCCTGGACACCGGGGCCAAAATCGTGACCAACGATTTCAACCTGAACAAGGTCTGCCAGCTTCGCGGTGTGGCCGTGCTCAACATCAACGAACTGGCCAATGCCTTGAAACCGGTGGTGCTGCCCGGTGAGGGGATGAAAGTCTTCATCCTCAAGGAGGGCAAGGACGCCTCCCAGGGGGTGGCCTACCTCGATGACGGGACCATGGTGGTGGTGGACCACGCCAGGAAATACATCGGCAAGACCATCGATATCACCGTCACCAGCGTGCTGCAGACCACGGCCGGCAAAATGATCTTCGGCCGCTACGAATCGGTGGTGGAAGATGCGGCGCCGGGCCCCAACGGCGAGTCGGCGGACCGCCGGCCGCGGCGGCGGAGCAACGGCAGCAGCGGGCGCACAGTGAAATCAGCTTGAGCTGAGGGTGAAGGTGAGTTCGGCCGGGCCGAGGGTGATCCGTCCCCCGGGTTTCAATTCGGCCCGCTGAATACGCTTGCCGTCCAGTGTGGTGCCGTTGGCGCTGCCCAGATCTTCCAGCAGGAACTTTCCCTTTTCAAAGCGGATCTGTGAGTGGTAGCGCGAGATCTCTTCCGATTTCAGCGACAGCGTGTTCTTGGTGGAGCGCCCGATGGTGAAGGGGTAACCCTTGATCGGCACCTCCCGGGTCTGGTCGAGGTAGTTGAGGGTCACCGCTGCCGGCGGCGCATCCTTGCCGCCCACGGTGACGTGGCTGGAGCCGCCGTCGGTTTCCAGGCCACTGGCATCGCCGAACACCGGCATGGGGTTGGCGTCGCCCGGGGCGGCCACGGTGGAGGAGAGTTCGTCGGCGCTGCGGATGTCCAGGGTATCTTCCAGGGCCGGCCCGGCGCTGGGGTTGGTCCCCTCGCCGGCGTGCGGGATGGCGGTGGGCAACGGCTGGGTATCGGTGATCACCGCCGGATGCTGGCTGCTGCCGGCCACCGTGCTGGTGCCGAGGATCGCTTCGGCATCGGCCACCTGGATGCGCAACTCGGCCAGCCGGGCGCCGGTCTTTTCCCGTTTTTCCTTTTCCCCGGCCATCAGTGAAGCGAAATCCTCATCCGACTGGAATTCACCGATATAGCGGCGCAGTTCCAGTTCCTCGATGGACTGGTCTGCCAGCTCCACGTCACCGGTGAGCCGTGTGAGTTCGGATTTCAGCGAGGCCAGGTCGCGGCGCAGTGTATCAGCGGCGGCCTCCAGCCCCTGCTCCGCGTCACTGACTTTGCTGTCGTATTCCGCCGTGAGTTTGGCGTAGGTTTCGCTGCGGACCTGGTCCCTGCGCTCCTCGATCTTTTCCCGCCGGTCCCGCAGCTGGTCCAGTTCGGCAGAGAGGCGGTCCAGAGTTTCCAGTATCGTGCGGAACTCGTTCATCGCTCCAGCTCCCTTCCCGTTTCCGAGCGCTGCGGCCCGGCAGGCAGCCGGGCCGGCGGGGAGAACTCCCAAACCGCCGGTCCGGCTGGTGACAGACATTCAGCCGGTCAGCGTCCCAGCGCCTCCAGCACCCGGTCGCCCAGGTCGGCGGGGCTTTCGCAGACGGTGATGCCCGCTTCGCGAAGTGCGGCCATCTTTTCCGCCGCGGTCCCCTTGCCGCCGGAGATGATGGCGCCGGCATGACCCATCCGTTTCCCCGGAGGCGCCGTGGCGCCGGCGATGAAGGCCACCACCGGCTTGGTGACGTGCGCCTTGACGTAGGCCGCCGCCTCTTCTTCAGCGGTGCCGCCGATTTCGCCGATCATCACCACCGCCTTGGTCTGCTCGTCATTCTCGAACAGCTCGAGGCAGTCGATGAAGTTGGTGCCGTTCACCGGGTCTCCGCCGATACCGATACAGGTGGACTGGCCCAGACCGCGGGTGGTCACCTGGTGCACCGCCTCGTAGGTCAGGGTGCCGCTGCGCGAGATGACGCCCACTTCGCCCTCGCGGTGGACGAATCCGGGCATGATGCCGATCTTGGCTTTACCGGGGGAGATGACCCCGGGGCAGTTGGGGCCCACCAGTCGGGTTTTCTTGCCTTCCATGTAGCGGCGCACGGTGACCATGTCCATGGTGGGGATGCCTTCGGTGATACAGATCACCAGGTCCAGTCCCGCGTCAACGGCTTCCATGATGGCGTCGGCGGCAAAGGGCGGGGGAACGAAGATCACCGAGGCGTTGGCTCCCTGCTTCGCCACCGCTTCGGCCACGGTGTCATAGACCGGCCGGTCCAGCACGGTCTGACCGCCCTTGCCCGGGGTTACACCGGCCACCACGTTTGTGCCGTACTCAATCATCTGCTCGGCATGGAACATGCCTTCCTTGCCGGTGAATCCCTGGACCACCAGCCTGGTGTTTTTGTCAACCAGAATACTCATTGCTCTTACTCTCTCCTGGCGGAATCGATCCGCATGCCGTTTTGGTTTCGGCGCTTTATTGACCGGGATTCAGGCGGAGACCTTGACCACCATCTCGGCGGCTTCGGCCAGGCTGCCGGCCACCTCGAAACTGAGGTCCGACTCCTCGAGGATCTTCTTCGCTTCCTCGGCGTTGGTCCCCTCCAGCCGGATCACCATCGGCGGCAGTTCGCCCTCCATACTGCTCAGACCTTCGATCACCCCCCGGGCCACGCGATCGCAGCGGACGATCCCGCCAAAGATGTTGATCAGCACCGCCTTGACGTTGGGGTCGGCGGTGATGATGCCGAAGGCGCTGCTCACTGTCTCCGCGTTGGCCGTTCCGCCCACATCGAGGAAGTTGGCCGGGCTGCCGCCGGCCAGCTTGATGATGTCCATGGTGGCCATGGCCAGGCCGGCGCCGTTGACCATGCACCCCACGGTGCCGTCGAGCTTGATGTAGTTCAGGTTGTACTTCGAGGCTTCGATCTCCAGCGGTTCTTCCTCTTCCAGGTCGCGGTATTCGAGGATGTCCTGGTGCCTGAACATGGCGTTGTCGTCGAAGCTGAGCTTGGCGTCCAGGGCCACAACCTCGTTCTCACCGGTGATCACCAGCGGGTTGATCTCGACCATGGAGGCGTCGGTGGCGGTGAAAACCTTGTAGAGCTTGAGGATCACCTTGGCCAGGTTGCCCGCCGCCTTCTTGTCCAGGTCGAGGGCGAAGGCCAGCTTGCGGGCCTGGAAGGGGACGAGGCCGGTGGCCGGATCCACGTGCTCCTTGATGATCAACTCCGGTGTCTCGGCGGCGACCTTTTCGATCTCCATGCCGCCGGCGGCGCTGAGCATCACCAGCGGCCGGGAGGCGGCGCGGTCCACCAGGATGCCGAGATAGAGTTCCTGGGCGATGTCCAGGCCTTCCTCCACCAGCAGTCGTTTGACCTCCTTGCCTTCCGGTCCGGTCTGGTGGGTCACCAGGGTCATGCCCAGGATCTCGCCGGCCAGCTTCTTCGCTTCCTCGACGCTGTCGGCCAGTTTGACCCCGCCGCCCTTGCCGCGGCCGCCGGCGTGGATCTGCGCTTTGACCACCACCTTGTCGCTGCCCAGCTCCCGGGCAATCTTTTCGGCCTCTTCCACGCTGAACGCCGCCTCGCCCCGGGGCACGGGAACCCCGAACTTCCTCAAAAGGGCCTTGGCCTGGTACTCGTGAATCTTCATCAATGCACTCCTGGATGTGAACGGTTGGTGAATCCGGGCCGGTTCCGGCGCCGGATGCCGGATATATATAAACCTATTATATGGTTAGGTTTACAATCTTCTCGACGGCGGGAACCATAGCAGAATCAACGGGTTGTTGTCAAGAATCCCGGTTGGCCCGGCCTTTGCGGCGCCGGATTTCCTCCCAGCGGTTACGGAACCGCTGCTCCATCCCCTCCGTCGTGGGACGGTAGTAGCGTCGGCCGGCCAGATTTTCCGGGAGGCAGTCCATGTCCGCCACCCCCTCCTCGAGGTTGTGGGCATACTGGTATCCGCGGCCATAGCCCGCGGTTTTCATCAGCCTGGTGGGGGCATTGCGGATATGCAGGGGGACCGGCAGTGCCGGGTGTCGCTGGATGTCCTTCCGCACCTCGGCCCAGGCGGTGTAGAGCGCGTTGCTCTTCGGAGTCAGGGCGAGGTAGACCGCCGCTTCGGCCAGCGCCAGCTCCCCTTCGGGGAGGCCGATGAAGTGCACGGCGTCCCGGGCATTGAGCGCAACCCGCAGGGCGTTGGGGTCGGCCAGGCCCACGTCCTCCGAAGCGAAGCGGACCATCCGGCGGGCGATGTAGAGCGGGTCCTCGCCGCCGTCGAGCATCCGCCCCAGCCAGTAGAGCGAGGCGTCGGGATCGCTGTTGCGCAGGCTCTTGTGCAGGGCGGAGATGATATTGAAATGCTCTTCGCCGCCTTTGTCGTAGTAGAGGGTTTTGCGGGCGGCCACGCCGGCCACCGTGTCGTCATCGATGACCAGCTTTCCCTGGGGATCAGGGCCGCGGCTTTCCGCCAGGCGGGCCGCGGCTTCCAGCAGGTTCAGCGCACGGCGGGCGTCGCCATCGGCCAGGGAGGAGATCCGCTCCAGAGCCTCTCCGCCGGCGGAGAGGGGCAGGGCGCCCAGACCCTGGACACTGTCGGTCAGGGCCCGGCTGAGGATCTGATTCATCTCCTCCACGTCAAGCGGCTGGAGGATGTGCACGGCCAGGCGTGAGAGCAGTGGCCCGATCACCTCGAAGGACGGGTTTTCCGTGGTGGCACCGATGAGTACGATGTCCCCCGATTCCACCCGGGGCAGGAAAGCGTCCTGCTGGGCCTTGTTGAACCGGTGGATTTCGTCGACAAAGATGATGCTGCGGGAGCCGTCCATCCGGTGTCTCCCGGCGGCCTCCTCCATCACCTGTCGCACTTCGCGGATTCCGGAGAGAACCGCGCTGAATTCCACAAAACGGCTGCGGGTGGTGGCGGCGATCAGCCGGGCCAGAGTCGTCTTTCCCGATCCCGGGGGGCCCCAGAAAATGCAGGACTGGGGGTCGTCACGCTCCACGGCCAGCCGCAGCGGGGTCCCCGGTCCGAAGACCTCGTGCTGGCCGACAAAATCCTCCAGGGTGGCGGGACGCATGCGGTCGGCCAGGGGACGGTCCGCGGGCGACCCGTCCGGCAGGCAGTTCATCTCCTGCTGGCCCTCACGGTGCTTCATGGTTGCCCTCCCGGTGCCGGGGGGAAGTGATAGCCGCGTTGCCGGGCCGCCTCGTAGAGCAGGACAGCGGCGGCGGCCCCGACGTTGAGCGAATCGGCGCCCTGTCGCATGGGAATGCTCACGGTGAGGTCGGCGGTGGCGAGGTCCTCGGCCACCAGGCCTTCGCCTTCCCGGCCCATGACCAGGGCGAAAGGGCTGCTGAGGTCGCACTGCTGGAACGGGGTGCCTTCCAGGTGGGCGGCGATGATCCTCATTCCCCGGGAACGGCAGAACGCCGCCGCCAGCTCCAGTGAACCGGCCACGGCCACCGGGACGCGGAAGAGCGAGCCCATGGCGGTTCGCACCGTCTTGGGGTTGAAGGGGTCCACTGTCTCCGGCGTGGTGATCACCCCGTCAGCTGCCGAAGCATCGGTGGAGCGGAAGATGGCCCCCAGGTTTCCCGGGTCCTGGACCCGGTGGGCCAGAACCAGGGACCGGGTCGCCCCGGGTGGCAGGTCCTCCAGCGGGACATCGTGCCGGGCCGCGATGGCCACCACTCCCTGGTGTGTCCTTGTTTCGTGGAGCGCGGCCATCAGGTTGTCCGGGACGGCGGCCAGGCGTTCGGCGCGGCCGGCCAGCTCCCGGGCCAGGCTCCTGCCCCGCGGGCTGCGGAAGAGCCGCGGGCTGACCAGGGCCACGGGCAGGTCCACCCCTGCCGCGACGGCGTCTTCCAGCAGCCGCACCCCCTCGGCGGGGTAGAGGCCCGAAGAGCGGCGGAACTTGGCGTGGCGCAGGGAACGGACCCGGCGGACCAGCGGGTTGTCCCTGCTCTTGACCCGCGGTATCCCCTCGGGTATCGCTGATTGTTCCGCCCCCATTGCCGGTGCCTCCCCGCGGTTGTGAACCGTGTCAAAATCGGATGCCATTAGCATATGCAGGACGGTGACCAGCCGCAAGGGCGACGGTGGACTCCTTTGGTCGACTGTGGTATCTTGCAGGGCTTGAACTGCTTGAGCTATTGAGGGTTTACTGCCGTGAGCAAGGGTCTGCTGCTCAGTCTGGATCCCGGTCCGGGAACGGAATGGGAAAAGGCGCTGGAACGGGCGGCCGCGGTGCTGCGCGAGGGCGGGGTGGTTTCGTTCGCCACTGACACCTTTTATGCGCTGGGCGCCGATCCGCTCAACGATTCAGCCGTGGATCGCGTATTCAGGATCAAGCGCCGTGACCGCTCATCCCCCCTGCCGGTTCTGGTGGGCGGGGTGGAGCAGGCCCGGGCGGTTCTTGGCGGCACCTTCCCCCAGGCGGTGATGCCGCTGCTGGAGGCGTGCTGGCCCGGCCCCCTGACACTTGTGCTTCCGGCCCGGAGACAGCTCCCCGCCGGTGTGGCCGGGCCGGACGGAACCGTTGGGTTGCGTTGGCCCGACTGGCCAATCGCCGAGGCCCTGCTCGAGCGATTCGGCGGAGCGATCACCGGCAGCAGCGCCAACCGTTCCGGCAATGGCGGTTCGCTGTGCGGCGCCGCGGTGCCGGCGGGCCTGGGCGGGGAGGTGGACCTGGTGCTGGATACCGGGCCCTCTCCGGGAGGACCGGGATCAACGGTGGCCGGGTTCGTCCAGACCGGCGGGACCGCGCGGCTGCGACTTATCCGCGAAGGCCGGATCAGCGCGGATTCCCTGGCCCGGCTTTCGGGGCTGGCGGTGGATTCGTCAGCGGCCGGTGATGACAGAATTTGAATGAGGACCGGGCGGCCGTGACGGCAGGACCCGAAACAACGAAGGAGATCAGCTGTGGTTAAGTGGACCGATTCGGCAGTCAGACTGTTCATTGCACTCATTCTCGTCCTGGCCGTGGCGGGCAGTTCTGGCTGCGGGCCGAAAAAGACCGCAGCTGCCCCGACGGAACCTGATCCGGCCGCGGCCAGCGCCGGCGAGGCCGCCCCGGTGGCGGAGCCGCCCGTGGAAGCGGAACCCGCCGCGCCCGAACCGGCGTTGAGCGAAGAGGAGGTTTCGGCCCTCTTCCAGGAAGGGAAGAAACTCTATCAGCTGGGACAGGAAACCATCACCACCGGCGGCGACGTGGTGGAGGGGCGGAGCATCCTCCAGCAGGCGGCCGATCTCTACCTGCAGATCTTCGAGGGCGGCGGTGATTCGTCCATGCGCTCCGAGGCCCTGCTCGACTTCATCACCGTCAAGGATTACTTCGCCCGGAACAGCCGGGACGTGGAGGGGGATATCCCCGGGGCCATTGGGCAGTACAGCGAGATTCTCGACGCCATCGGCGACAACATCAATTCCCAGAAGCAGTTCTACTACCTGGTGACCGCTGAGCTCTACCGTTTCGAACTCCATGACCAGGCCGCCGCCCGTGAGCTGTACCAGGCGGCGCTGGAGTACTGCCAGACCATCGAGCCGGGGAATTTCAGCAGCTGCTCCGAGTGGGAGGTGCTGCAGATCCGCTATGCTCTCGACACCATGGGCCGCGAGATGGACGGCGAGAAATGGCAGGGCTACAGTGGCCAGAGCCTCTCACTGCCCAGCAGGGATTTCGAAAACTATTACCTGCTGGCCGCCGGCCTCCTCGATTCGGCGGAAATGGATCCCCTCACCTGGAACAAGGAGAACGGGTACACCGACGAGTTTTACGATAGCGTGACCAACCGCAAGACCTTGCTCGATGTGATCCTGATCAACTGTTTCCACGGTGAAACCCTGGCCGCCGGCGACCCGGTGCTGGGGGATGCCATCGTGGAAAAGAATTTCCAGCGGTTGCTCAGCGAGTTCCCCGAACACCCGGCGGCGATGATGATGCTGGTCAAGCAGTCGATCCACGCCCGGAAGATGCTGCGCCCCGAAGAGGCAGATGCCTATGCCGCCATGGCCGAGGATCTCGCGGCGAAGATGAACATCACGCTCATCGTCGACCAGGACGCGCCACCGGTCCAGGAGTTCCTGCGGCGGGATTACCCTGGCGCTCCGTTGTCGGAGACCGGTGAAGCCGGGGACCTGCCCGATACCGTGCCGGCTGAGTAACACCCACCGGCACGGCTGCCGGGTGTATTCAAAACCTGCCGCAACCTCCGGAGTTCGCCATGGGTGAAATTCGCCTGCTCCCCGACAACCTGATCAACAAGATCGCCGCCGGAGAAGTGGTGGAGCGTCCGGCGTCCGTGGTCAAGGAACTGGTGGAAAATGCCCTCGACGCCGGTGCCGCGGTGGTGACCGTGGTGCTGGAGGAGGGGGGGCGGCGCACGATACTGGTGGAGGACGACGGCCGGGGGATGGCGCGGGAAGATGCTCTACTGGCGATGGAGCGGCATGCCACCAGCAAGCTGCACGGCGAGGAGGACCTGGGACGCATCCGCTTTCTGGGTTTTCGCGGTGAGGCCCTGCCCAGTATCGCTTCTGTCTCACGGCTGCTGCTCAAAACCCGGTCAGCCGAAGACACCTCCGGCGTACAGCTTCGCATCGAGGGGGGGCAGGCGGCCGAGGTTCGTGACATCGGCTATCCCCGCGGCACCTCGGTGGAGGTGGCCGACCTCTTTTACAACATTCCGGCCCGTCGAAAATTCCTCCGTACGCCGGGCACCGAACTCTCCCACGCTTCGGCGGTGATCACCCGGACAGCCCTGGCTCACCCCGGGGTGGGCTTCGAACTGGTGCACGACGGGCGGCAACTGCTGCAGTGGTCGGCCGTGGCTTCCCTGCGGGACCGCCTGCACCAGGTGTATGGCGAGGAACGGATTGGGCAGATGCTGGAGTTCGACGAGCAGCGTGGGGGGGGGCGGGTGCGTGTTGCCGGTGTGCTGTCACCGGTGGACCCCACCTCCACCCGTCGTAAAAATGCCGGGAGCCTCGTCTACGTAAACAACCGCCCGGTCACCGACCGCAAGGTGATCCAGGCGGTTCGGGTGGCCTACCGCGATGTCTCGGTCACCGGCGCCAACCCGTTCTACGTGGTCTTTCTCACACTGCCCCCGGAGGAGGTGGACGTCAACGTCCACCCCACCAAGAGCGAGGTTCGCTTCCGCAATTCGGGAGCGGTCTTCCAGGCCGTTTCCGGTGCCGTGCGCCGGACACTTCAGGGGGGCGGCAGAGATGACCGCCCCCGGCTGGCCGAAACCGGCGAACCGGATGCCCAGGCGTCACACCGCCCGCCGTGGAGTCCGCAGGCGGCGGCCTCCTCCGCACCGTTGCCGTTCCGCAGCTCCTGGAATGTGCCACCATCCTCAGGGGCGGCACCGGCGGTGCACGAGCCGGGTCCCCAGCCGCTGTCCCGCTCTGAAGTGGCCCCGGGTCGCTGGCAACTGCTGGGCCAGCTGCACAACAGCTACATCCTGGTGGAGGACCAGCAGGGCCTGCTGGTGGTGGATCAGCACGTGGCCCACGAGCGTGTGCTGTACGAACGCTACCTGGCGGGGCTGCGGCAGGACCGGATCACCGTGCAGGGATTGCTGGTACCGGCGGTGATCGAAGTCGACCCCGCCTCCGGCGCCATCCTGGAACAGCTGCTCCCGCAGCTTGCCGAAATGGGCATCGAGCTTGAGCATTTCGGCGGCAGCACCTTCCTGCACAAGGGGCACCCCGATTTCCTGGAGCAGTTCGAGGTGGAGCCCTTTCTGGTGGAGGTGGTGGCCGCGGTCCGGGACCGGGACCGCAAGGTGGCGGACATGGCCCGGGAGATCCGCCAGCGGCTGTTGATTTCCGCCGCCTGTCACGCGGCGGTCAAGATCAACACGCCACTGGTCCGGGAGAAGATGGAGCAGCTGCTTGCCGATCTGCTGGAAACCGAAAACCCGTTGTTCTGCCCCCACGGGCGGCCCATCGTCCTGAGGGTGCCGCTGGCCGGCATCGAGAAATCATTTCTGAGGAGTTGACCCTGGTGACCAGGCGCGCCAAGGGGGGGATCGGCCTGTTGCTGGGCCTGCTGCTGGCCACTGCCGCGGTGCCGGCCACGGCGGGGGATACCGTGCACTTTCGCAACGGCCGTCGGATGAGGGTGGACTCCAGCGAACTGCAGGGGGCAAGCTACGTCCTGCGCCTGGAGAACGGCGGGGTGATCAGGGTGCCGGCGGTGGAGGTGCTGCTGGTGGAGGCTGACCCCGAGCCGGAGGAATCCACCGCTGACGCGCCACTGCCGGCCGGGGGTGGAACGGACCTGGAGCAGTTCATGGCCGACCGGGGGGCGGGGAAGCTCAGCCCGCTGATCCGCCGGGCGGCCCTGGCCCACCAGCTGGCAGAAGAACTGCTGGTGGCGGTGATTTTCGCCGAGTCGGCCTTCGACCCCGGGGCGGTGTCGCCCAAGGGGGCCATGGGGCTGATGCAATTGATGCCGGATACCGCCACCCGCTTTGGTGTGGAGAAGCCCTTTGACCCCTGGGAGAATCTCAACGGCGGGGCCGCCTATCTGCGGCACCTCTCCGATAAATACGGCGGGGATCTGAAACTGGCCCTGGCCGCTTACAACGCCGGGGAGGGCAGGGTCCAGATCTACAGGGGGATGCCGCCCTTCGACGAAACCGTCACCTACGTCAACCGGGTTCTTTCCCTCTACCAGTCGCTGCGGCCGGGCGGGTGAGCCGGCGGGGCCGATTGACAAGCCGGCGGCCGTGGCTATAATGAACCCGTTTAAAACAAAGGTGATAGATCCTTGAGCAGGTCCGGGGGGCCGCTTGATGAAGATCGACTTGAAAGAGATCGGTGCCTCGGGCATCTCCATCGAGCGGACCATACCCGCCGAGCTGTTCCCTGGTGCTGAAGGGGAAGACCAGGGCATACTCCGGCTGCATCGTGACGGGTTGCTGTGCCTGAGCGTCAAAAGGGCCGGCGAGCGATTCCACCTTCGCGGAACCCTGGAGGCGGAACTGGAGGCGGAGTGCGGCAGGTGCCTGGCCCCGTTTTCGTTTGCGGTTCGGCCCGAGTTCGATTATTATCTCGTGCCCCGGCGGCACGTGGATGAGTGGGCCGAGGTGGAGATTGACGAGACGGCCCGGCGCGAAATCGAGGTGGACAGCCTGGAGCTGGACCTGATCCACCTGGCGCGGGAGCAGGTGCGCCTCGGCTTGCCGATGAAGCCGCTCTGCTCCGAGGCGTGCCGGGGAATCTGTCTCGGTTGCGGTGTGGACCTCAATGGCGGGGACTGCACCTGTGACGCTGATGAAAAAGGTGATGATTCCGGGCTGGCGGTGCTCTCCAGCCTGCTTGATCGGTTGAAGAACGATTCCTCCGGCAACTGACCTGATGCGGCCGGAGCGTGGAACGAGTGACAAAGGAGAAGGGTTATGGCGAATCCGAAACGCAGACATTCCAAGGCACGGCGGGACAAGAGACGGACGCACGACAGTCTCACCCCGCCCAGCCTGTCGGTGTGCCCCAACTGCAATGAGTCGAAGCAGCCTCACCGCGTGTGCCCTCATTGCGGGTTCTACAAGGGCAAGGAAGTGGTTGAGATCAAGATGGCCTGATGGCCCGGCCGAATGGTGAACAATGAAGATCGCCGTCGACGCCATGGGCGGAGATTTCGCCCCCCGCAACGCAGTGGAAGGAGCGGTGGATGCCTGCCGCGAGTTCCAGCTGCCGGTGATCCTGGTGGGGCGTGAGGGGGAGATCCGCCAGGAGTTGGATCGCCTGGAGGTTTCCGGCCTGCCCATCGATGTGGTCCATGCCGAAGAAGTGGTGGGCATGGAAGAGCCGGCAATCAGCGCCATCCGCAAGAAAAAGAAGTCTTCCATCAGAATCGGCACCCGGCTGGTGAAGGAGGGGCAGGCCCAGGGATTTGTCAGCGCCGGCAACACCGGTGCGGTGATGGCCACCTCCAAGATCGTGATGAAGTCCCTCGAGGGGGTGCAGCGTCCGGCGCTGGCCACGGTGGTGCCCACCATGACCGGGGCCTCGATCCTGCTCGACGTGGGAGCCAATGTGGACTGCCGGGCCAAGCACCTGATGCAGTTCGCGGTGATGGGCAGTTTATACGCCGAGGCGATCCTCGGCCGGAGCAAACCGAAAATCGGCCTGCTGAGCATCGGCGAGGAAGACACCAAGGGCAACGAACAGACCAGGCAGGTCTTCGATATCCTGCGCCAGACGAGCATCAACTTTGTCGGCAATGTCGAGGGGCGCGATGTCTACAACGGTTCGGTGGACGTGGTGGTCTGCGACGGCTTTGTGGGCAATATCGCGCTCAAGGTGAGCGAGAGCCTGGCCGAGACCATCGAGCACCTGCTCCGCACCGAGATTAAACGCAGTCTTCTGGCCCGCGTGGGCTACCTCTTCATGCGGCCGGCCTTTCGCAATTTCAAAAAACGGGTCGACTACTCGGAGTATGGCGGTGCCCCCCTGCTGGGCATCAAGGGTGTCACCATTATCTGTCACGGCCGGTCTACGCCCAAGGCAATCAAGAACGCCGTGCGGGTGGCCGGAGATTTCTGTGCCAAGGACGTCAACGGTCAGATTTCCAGGGGCCTGGCGGAACTGGTCCGCCAGGAGGAGAGCGTTTCAGTCTGAGTGCCGTTCCGGTCCATCTTGACTCGGGGGGGCATTCGGCTAAAATAATCGTTCGATTTTTCCGATTTTCAGAAACAGACGAGGATCGGTCCTCCCGGGTCATTCCCGGGCAGGCAGCGGGGCAGGTCGTTCGGGCGACAGGCCGCACCCGGTCCAGAGCATGGTGCCGACCCGGAAGGAGTGAGCCTCTACCCATGGAGTGGATGCTGAACGAAGAGCAGCGTGAAATCCAGGCCCTGACCCGCAAGATCGTGGACGAGAAGGTGGTCCCGGTGCGGATGGAGCTGGACAAGGCCGAAAAGTTCCCCTGGGAGCAGATCAACCTCTTTGCCGACGCCGGCCTCTTCGGTGTCTTTGTCGAAGAGAAATACGGCGGTTTCGGCGGTTCGATGACCGACTGGTGCCTGGTCACCGACGAGATCAGCCGTGGTTGCCTCGGTGTGGCCACCGCCTTTGCCGGCGTGGGACTTGGTGCTTTCCCGCTGATCCTCGACGCCAACGAGGAATTGAAAGAGAAATACCTGCCGAACATCGCCACGGGCAAGAGCCTGGCCGCCTTCGCTCTCACCGAGGCCGACGCCGGCAGCGATGCCGGCGGGATCCGGACCACCGCGGTCCGCGACGGCGACCATTTTGTGATCAACGGTACCAAGCAGTGGATCACCAACGCCGAGGTGGCCCAGACCTACTGCGTGGTGGCGATGACCAACCCCTCCAAGGGGCCGCGGGGGGCCAGTGTGATCCTGGTGGAGAAGGGCACACCGGGGTTCTCCTTCGGCAAGCTGGAAAAAAAGATGGGCATCAACTGCTCATCCACCCGCGAGCTGATTTTCGAGGATTGCCGCGTCCCGGTGGCCAACCTGGTGGGACGCGAGGGGGCGGGCTTCATCGTCACCATGAGAACTCTCAGCCGGGCCCGGGTGGGCGTTGGCGCCCAGGCGGCAGGGCTCTGCCGCGGGGCTCTGGAGTTGACGGTGGACTATTCGCGGCAGCGCAAGCAGTTCGGCCGGCCCATCTGCTCTTTTCAGGCCGTCCAGCACATCCTCGCCGAAATGGCCACCCAGACTGAAGCCGCGCGAGCGCTGGTTTACAGCACCACGCGGATGATCGACAGCGGCGCCAAACACTTCGCCAAACGGGCGGCCATGGTCAAGCTCTTCGCCTCCGACGTGGCCATGAAAGTGACCACCGACGCGGTGCAGGTCTTCGGCGGGTACGGGTACATGCGGGAATACCCGGTGGAAAAGATGATGCGGGACGCCAAGATTCTGCAGATCTACGAAGGTACGAACCAGATCCAGCGGAACGAGATCGGCGCAGCGCTGATCAAGGAGTCCGCGTCACGCAAGAGAAAGAGAAAGAGTTGACCGTCATGGGAATCGGTACTCGCTACGAAGGGAAACGGGCCATCGTCACCGGTGCGGCTCGCGGCATCGGGTTGTCGATCAGCCGGTTGCTGGCCGGGGAAGGGGCCCGGGTGGCCATGGTGGACCTGGATCAGGACGCCCTGGACGCGGCCGGGAGCGATCTGATCGGTGAAGGTGGACAGTGTGTGACCCACCGGCTTGACGTCGCTGATCCCGAAGCGGTCAAGGAGGCGGTGGCCGCAGTGGCCCGGGACTGGGGCGGTGTCGACTTTCTGGTGAACAACGCCGGGATCACTCGTGACGGCCTGCTGCTCCGCATGAAAAAAGCCGACTGGGACCTGGTGCTGCGGGTCAACCTGGACGGCGTGTTCCACTTCTCACAGGCGGTGCTCAAACCGATGATCAAGGCCCGTCAGGGCCGGATCGTCAGTATCGGTTCGGTGGTGGGGGTGATGGGCAACCCGGGGCAGGCGAACTACGCGGCGTCGAAGGCCGGGATCATCGGCTTTTCCCGTTCGCTGGCCCGTGAGGTGGCCCCCCGGGGCATCACGGTCAATGTGGTGGCGCCCGGGTTCATCGACACCGAGATGACCGCCGGGCTCTCCGATGAGGTGCGCAGGGACTTGCTGTCCAGGGTTCCCCTGGGCCGCCTGGGATCGGTGGACGACATCGCCCGCTCGGTGGCATTTTTACTGGGAGACGACTCTGCCTACATCACCGGGCAGGTGCTCGGGGTCAACGGCGGAATGTATATGTAACTTCAATGCAGCTTGGGAGGTCTATCGCGATGGACGAGAAAAAAATCGAGGCGAAGGTCAAGGAAATCGTCATGGAGCAACTGGGTGTGGACGAGGAGGAAGTGACCCTGGACGCCTCCTTCGTGGACGACCTCGGTGCCGATTCCCTGGACACCGTGGAACTGGTGATGGCTTTCGAGGAAGAGTTCGACATCGAGATTCCCGACACCGACGCTGAGAAGATCAGCCGGGTCAAGGAAGCCGTGGAGTACATCAAGGGCCACATCGACAGCTGAACGGTTTCCCGGTCCTTGCGGCGGGTGTCCGCCGACGGCGCTCTGGCTGTCGGGGAGTCTTGTCCCGGGTGAGATACCGCGGAGCCAGGCTGTCTCTGGTCACCTGCCGAACCTCGCCCGGTGAGCGGCTTAGTCGGAGGAGGTGCTGAAGAGATGCCGAAAAGACGAGTGGTCATCACCGGTCTCGGAATGATCTCCCCGCTGGGTGTGGGCAACGACGCCAACTGGGAAGCGTTGCGGTCCGGGAAGAGCGGCGTGGGTATGATCACTCACTTCGACACCACCGACTACCCGGTAAAGATCGCCGCCGAGGTGCGGGGTTTCGACCCGCTGCAGTTCATCGACAAAAAAGAACTGAAGAAGATGGACCGCTTCATCCATTTCGCCCTGGCCGCGTCCCAGTTCGCGGTTGAGGACAGCGGCCTGCCCCTTGAGGCTCTCGATTCCGATCGCGCCGGGGTGAGCATCGGCAGCGGTATCGGCGGCCTCGGTTTCATCGAACGGCAGCACAAGATCGTGCTGGAACGTGGCCCCAAACGGATTTCGCCCTTCTTTATTCCCGGTCTGATCGTCAATCTGGCGGCGGGCCACGTCTCGATCCGTTTCCGGGCCCGGGGGCCGAACCTGGCCCACTGCACCGCCTGTTCCACCGGAACCCACGCCGTGGGCGAAGCCTTCCGTGCCATTCAGCACGGACAGGCGGACACGATGATTTGCGGCGGCACCGAGGCGGTGATCTGTCCGCTGGCCGTCGGTGGGTTCGCGGCGATGAAGGCCCTCTCCACCCGCAACGACGATCCGGCCACGGCCAGCCGGCCTTTTGATGCCACCCGCGACGGGTTCGTCATGGGCGAAGGCGCCGGGGTGCTGATCCTCGAAGAGCGGGAGGCCGCGGTGGCCCGCGGTGCCCGGATCTATGCCGAGCTGTCCGGTTTCGGCATGGCCGCCGACGCCTTCCACATCACTGCGCCCAGCGAGGACGGGGACGGGGCAATGCGGGTGATGAAAGCTGCCCTGGAGGATGCCGGTGTCGCCCTGACGGATGTGGATTACATCAATGCCCACGGTACAGCCACGCCCCCCGGTGACCGCGTCGAGACCCTGGCGATCAAGAAGCTGTTCGGCGACCACGCCCGCAAGCTCGCCGTCTCTTCCACCAAGTCCGCCACCGGACACCTGCTGGGTGCGGCCGGTGGCGTGGAAACGGCGATCACCGCCTGGGCGATCAGCCACGACTTCATTCCGCCCACCATCAACCTGCACAACCCGGATCCGGACTGCGATCTGGATTACGTGCCCAACGAACCCCGAACCTCTGAGGTGCGCGTCGCGCTGACCAACTCCTTCGGCTTCGGGGGAACCAACGCGTCCCTCCTCCTGAAAAAACACGAGTGACGGCGGGGCTTTCCGCATCAATCGGAGCGAGAAATGAATTCAATTGTCTGTCTGAAGCAGGTCCCTGACACGGAAGCGAGGATCAAGATCGCTCCCGACAACGTCGGGATCGACGAGAGCGACATCCAGTTGGTGGTCAATCCCTTCGACGAAAACGCCATCGAAGCGGCCCTGCTGCTCAAGGAGCAGGCCGGACAGGGTGCGGTGACCCTGATCAGCCAGGGCGAAGACTCGGCGGGGACGGCCCTGCGCACCGGCCTGGCCATGGGGGCCGACAACGCGGTGCTGCTCAAGGACCCGGCGTTTGCCGGATCCGACTCGCTCGGGGTGGCGCGGATTCTCGCCGCGGCCATCTCCACCATGGAATATGACGTCATTCTCCTCGGCAAGTACGGGGTGGGAGGGGACAACAACCAGGTGGGGCCGATGCTGGCCCAGTTGCTGGACCTGCCGCACGTCGGCGTGGCGGTGAAGCTGGAGGTGGACGGCGACAAGGCCGTGGTGCACCGGTCGGTGGAGGGTGCGCTGGAGGTGGTGGAGACACCGCTCCCCGCGGTGATCACCGCCGAGAAGGGGCTCAACGAACCGCGCTACGCCTCGCTGAAGGGGATCATGATGGCCAAGCGGAAACCCATCGACGAACGCGACGCCTCCGCCCTGGGGCTGGACACGTCGACGGTGGGCGCCGCCGGAGCCCTGCTGCTGCAGACCCGGCTGGAACTGCCGCAGCCCCGGCCCGAGGGGCGGATCATCGATGGGGAGCCGGTGGCGGCAGCGAAGGAACTGGTCCGGCTGCTCCACGAGGAGGCCAAGGTCATCTGAGCCGTCTATCCGGCCAGCGACGAGGAACGACTACCATGGCACATAATTCGATACTGGTTTTTGCAGAGCAGCGGGACGGCCGATTGAAGAAGGCCGCCTTTGAAGCGGTGTCCGAGGGACGGCGGCTGGCCGATCAGCTGGGCTCCGAACTCCACGTGGCCCTGCTGGGAAGCGATATTGGCGGACTGGCCGGCGATCTGGAGGGTTGGGGTGCGGATCAGCTGCACACCGCCGACCACCCGGACCTGCTCTATTACAGCGGTGAAGGCTACAGCAAGGTGCTGTGGGATATGATCAGCCAGATTTCCCCGGCGGTATTCCTGCTGCCCGCCACGGCCATGGGCAAGGACGTTGCCCCCCGGGTGGCCGCGCTCTGCGGCGCCGGCCTGGCCACCGACTGCACCGCCCTCTCAGTGGAAGACGGACGGCTCTCGGCCCAGCGGCCGGTCTATGCCGGCAAGGCCATCGCCACGGTGAAGTGGGCCGGCGAGACTCTGCAGATGGCCACCTTGCGGCCCAACGTATTTGCCGCTGCGCCCCGGGACGGTTCCGGTGCGCCGGCGTCCAGCCCCTTTGCCGTGGATGGTCTGGAAGGGAAGATCCGGGCCCGGGTGCGGGAAGTGGTCGGCGGCAGCGGTGAAACCAAGGATGTCACCGAGGCCGACGTGATCGTGGCCGGCGGGCGCGGGTTGAAAGGCGCCGAGCATTTCTCGCTGCTCGAGAAGCTGGCCGCCACTTTGGACGGCGCCGTGGGCGCGTCCCGCGCGGTGGTGGATTCCGGTTGGGTCGACCATCAGAAACAGGTGGGGCAGACCGGTAAGACCGTCGCGCCCCAGCTGTACATTGCCGCCGGCATTTCCGGGGCGATCCAGCACCTGGCCGGTATGTCCTCCTCCAAGTGCATCGTCGCGGTGAACAAGGATCCCGAAGCGCCGATCTTCAAGGTGGCCGACTACGGTATCGTGGGTGACCTGTTCGAAGTGATTCCGGCGCTGACCGAGGAGTTCGCGCGGCTCAAGGAGTAGAGTGCGTTACGAACTCTTCATCGCCCTGCGCTACCTCAAGGCGAGACGCAAGCAGACCTTTGTTTCGGTGATCACCGGGATATCGATGCTCGGGGTGATCGTCGGGGTGACGGCGCTGGTCATCGCCCTGGCCCTCGCCGCCGGATTCCGCCAGGATTTCCGGGACAAGATCCTCGGTGCCGAAGCCCACATCTACATCTACGGGTTCTCCTCGGCCGGGGGTATCACCGACCCGCAGGATCTTGTTCGGCGAACCGAGTCGCAGGACAACGTCCTCGCCGCTGCGCCCATGGCCTGGGGCGTGGGCCTGGTGGCCAGTGGTCTAGACAACCGCTTCGTCAGGATCAAGGGGGTGGACCCCACCTCGCACATCGGCCAGGTGGTTGATTTTCAAAGCTACCTGGTGGACGGGATGCTGGAAGATCTCCAGCCGGGTGAGGGCCGGCGGCCGGGGATCATTCTCGGTCAGGGTCTGGCCCGGGTGCTGGGCTCCGCTGTGGGGGACACGGTTCGGGTTCTGACTCAGAACGGATCCCTCTCACCGTTGGGGCTGCTCCCCCGGCCCCGATCGTTCCGGGTGGCCGGGATCTTTGCTTCGGGGATGTCCGATTACGACGACCAGTGGGCTTTTGTCTCCCTGGCCGAGGCCCGGCGGCTGCTGTCACTGGAGGCCGGGGCCAGTGTGCTGCTGGTGCGGGTGAAGGATGTGGGTCATCTGGAACAGACCCGGCAGGTGCTGGCGGCGGAGTTGGGTCCGGGGTACCTGGTCAAGGACATCCTCACCGAGAACCGACCGCTCTTCTCGGCGCTCAAGGTCGAAAAACTGATGACGTTCATCACCATCGGGCTGATCGTGATGGTGGCCGCGCTCAACATCGTCTCCAGCCTGGTGATGATGGTCATGGAGAAAACCCGGGACATCGCGGTTCTGCGGTCCATGGGGGCCAGCCGCGGGGCGATCACCCGGATCTTCATTTACCAGGGGAGTATCGTCGGGATTGCCGGGACCCTGCTGGGCTGTGCCGCCGGCTGGATCGTGGCCCGGCTGCTGGACAGCTGGCAGTTGATCCGCCTCGATCCCCGGGTCTACTACATCGACTACGTACCGTTTCGGATCATGCCCCTCGATTTTACCCTGGTGGCCCTCACCGCGGTGCTGATCAGTTTCCTCGCCACCCTCTACCCGGCCTGGCAGGCGGCCCGCCTGGAACCGGCGGAGGCTCTGCGCTATGAGTGAGCTGACCCGGAACAGGACGCCGCTGCTGGAATGCCGCCGGTTGAACAAGTCTTTCACCCTCGGATCCGGGGCCCGGGTGGACGTGATTCGCGGCCTCGACCTGCAGGTGCCGGCGGGGGAGATCCTGGCCATCACCGGCGCTTCAGGAGTGGGGAAAAGCACCCTGCTCCACGTGCTCGGGGCCCTGGAGCCTCCGGATTCGGGACGTCTGCTCTTCCACGGGGAAGATCCCTATGCCCGCGGCGAAACAGGTCTGGCCGGTTTCCGCAACCGGCGGATCGGATTCATCTTCCAGTTTCACCACCTGCTGCCCGAGTTTTCGGCATTGGAGAACGTGATGATGCCCGCACTGATTGCGGGGGAGGCGCGCCGTCACGCTGCGGACCGGGCGAGGGAATTGCTGCAGGCCGTGGAACTGGACCACCGCCTGGACCAGCGGCCGGGTAAACTCTCCGGGGGAGAGCAGCAGCGGGTGGCCATCGCCAGGGCGCTGGTGATGACCCCCGATCTGGTGCTGGCCGATGAGCCCACGGGAAACCTTGATTCGGCCAGCAGTCGCAACGTCTACCGGCTCTTTCGCCATCTGCAGGCCGACCGCGGTTTCACCGCGGTGCTGGCCACCCACAACCCCGAGCTGGCGGCCCGCGCCGACCGGGTGCTGCGCATGGAGGAGGGGGTGCTGCACCGGCCGCAGGACGATTGAACCGGCCAGCCGCGGGGCGCCCTGTCCTCTGTTTGCCACACTTGCTGAATTCAGCTTTTCATTGCATAATCAGTCAGGGATTGGCGGCCGGTTTCCGGGCCGTCGGACAATGAACCAGACAAGGAATATTCGATGTTCGAACGATACACCGAGAGAGCCAGGCGGGTACTGTTTTTTGCCCGCTATGAGGCGAGTCAGATGGGCAGCCGGAATATCGCCCCGGAACACCTGCTGCTTGGCCTGATCCGCGAGGGAGAGGAGATCACCCGCCAGCTGTTCCAGCGGGCGCGGGTGGAGATGGAAGCGGTGAAGAGCGAGATCGAGTCGCGCTCGGAAATCCAGGAAAAGATCTCCACTTCGGTGGAGATACCGCTCAGCCAGGAAACGAAAAAGGTGCTGCACTACTCTTCGGAAGAGGCCGAGGCGCTGATGCACAAGTATGTCGGCACCGAGCACCTGCTGCTGGGCCTGCTGCGCGAGAAGAGCTCGCTGGCCGGCCAGATCCTGGCCGAGAAGGGGATGAAGGTCTTCTCGGTGCGCGAGGATGCGTTGCTGCTGCAGAAGGAGAAGGGCCATACCATCCGCAAGAAGAAGAAGGAGCTGCCCTTCCTCTCCGAATTTTCCCGGGATCTGACCGCTCTGGCCGGGCAGGACGTATTCGACCCCCTGATCGGCCGGGACAAGGAACTGGAGCGCATCGTCCAGATTCTCTGCCGCCGGCACAAGAACAACCCGATCCTGCTGGGAGAGGCCGGTGTGGGGAAGACGGCCATTGTCGAAGGCCTGGCCCAGCGGATCATCAAGAGCGAGGTGCCGGTGACCCTGAATAACCGCCGGATCTTCGCCCTCGACCTCTCACTGATCGTGGCCGGCACCAAGTATCGGGGCCAGTTCGAGGAACGGCTGAAGTCGATCCTCAACGAACTGACCGAGAACAAGAACATCATCATTTTCATTGACGAGATCCACACCCTGGTGGGGGCCGGGTCGGCCGAGGGCAGCCTCGATGCGGCGAACATCCTCAAACCGGTGCTGGCCCGCGGCGAGGTGCAGTGTATCGGCTCCACCACCCCGCGGGAGTACCGCCGCTACATCGAAAAGGACCGTTCGCTGCTCCGGCGTTTTCAGTCGGTCAAGGTATCGCAACCCACCGAGGATGAAGCGCTCAACATCCTGCACGGCGTGCGCGAGCGCTACGAGCAGTTCCACAACGTGCGTTACGACGACGAGGCGCTGCACTCATCGGTCTACCAGTCCAACCGCTACATCAGTGACCGCTTCCTGCCGGACAAGGCCATCGATGTGCTGGACGAGGCCGGGTCGCTGGTCAAACTGCGCGACGGCGACAGCTGCCTCGACGTGCGGGAGATGGAGGGCCGGATCGGCAAGTCCATCGAACAGATGAAGGAGGCGATATCGAAGAAGGACTTCGAGACCGCCGCCCGCTTCCGTGAGGAAGAACTGACACTGCAGAAGCAGATGAAGGGGCTGAAAGAGCGCTGGGCCGAGGAAGAGAACAGCGAGCAGCTGGTGGTGACCAAGGAGGAGGTCATGGAGGTGATCTCCAACTGGACCGGCATCCCGGTGGCCTCGATCCACGAGGAGGAAAGCGAAAAGCTGCTCAACATGGAGGACGGCCTGCACCAGCGGATCGTGGGACAGGACGAGGCGATCACCGCACTCTCCCGGGCCATCCGCCGTTCCCGGGCCGGTCTGAAGAGCCCGGCCCGGCCGGTGGGCTCCTTCATCTTCCTCGGGCCCACCGGTGTGGGCAAGACCGAGGTGGCCCGTTCGCTGGCCGAGTTCCTCTTCGGCAGTGAGCGTTCGCTGATCCGCTTCGACATGTCGGAGTACATGGAGCGGCACTCGGTGGCCAAGCTCATCGGCTCACCCCCCGGCTACGTCGGCTACGAGGAAGGCGGTTTGCTCACCGAGCGGGTCAAGCGCAACCCCTATTCGGTGGTGCTGCTGGACGAGATCGAGAAGGCCCACCCCCAGGTGTACAACATCCTGCTCCAGGTCTTTGATGACGGCCAGATCACCGATGCGTTTGGCAACCTGATCGACTTCAAGAACACGCTGGTGCTGATGACCTCCAACATCGGCGCGCGGATCATTCAGAAGCAGGGCCGGATGGGTTTCCGCTCCCATGCGGCGGGCGCCGTCTCCCGCGACATCCGCGAGCTGGTGATGGCCGAAGTGAAACGTGAGTTCAATCCGGAATTCCTCAACCGGCTGGACGACGTGATCGTCTTCGACCCGCTCACCGACGAAGACCTGCTGGCCATCAGCCTGTTGATGATCAACCAGTTGAACGAAACCATGGCCGAGTCGAAAATCACCCTGGCCATCTCCACCGAGGCCTGTCGCTGGCTGGTCAACGAAACCTGCAACGAGAAAATTTACGGGGCCCGTCCCTTGCGGCGGGGAATCCAGAAATTCATCGAGGACCCGCTCTCCGAATGGATGCTCTCCCGGTCGGTGGATGACATCTCGGGAGAGATCCGGGTTGACCTGAAGGACAACCGCATCGTGTTCCACCAGGCTCGGACCGGAGAAATGATCAACGTCACATCCTAACGGGAATCCCCGATGACCCTTTTTCAGCCCAGTCTCGCCCGTTCCAACGCCTTCCGTTTGTACCTGCCGGCACTGCTGTTGCTGTTCTGTGCGCTGCCCGTCACCGCGCAGACCGACGGCCCGCTGATCGAGTCCATCGAGGTGCGCAACAATTATGAGGTGCAGGAGCAGGTGGTGACCTACCCCCTGCGGTTGAAGGTCGGTGACGTCTACGACGAGCGGACCCTGCAGGAGGATTTCCGCAAGATCATGGACACCGGTTTCTTCGACCGGGTGCGGCTGCACGTGCATGACGGCGAGACCGGAAAACGGCTGGTCTTCTGGGTCCAGGAGCGCCCGGTGGTGAAGAGTGTCGATTACCGGGGATTCAAGAAATCAATCTCCAAACAGAACATCGAGGAAACGCTGCAGGACGAGGGCCTCGAGCTGAAGATCAACTCCCGTCTCGACTACAGCCTGATCGAGAAAATCCGCACCGGGATCAAGGCGCTGCTCTACGAGAAAGGTTTCGAAAACGCCACGGTTGGTGTGGACATCCAGACCGTCTCACCGGTGGCCCGGGCAGTCTACTTCAACATCAACGAGGGGAGCAAGGTCAAGATCGGCGATGTGGTGTTCACCGGCAACACGCTCTTCTCCCAGCGGAAGCTGCGCTGGAAAATGAAAAAGACGTCCCGCACCTGGCTCTTCTCCTTCATGACCCAGCACAACATCTTCAGCCGGGCCAGCTACGACGAGGACATCAGGAACGTGCTCAATCTCTACCGTGAGCACGGCTACGCCAAGATCCTGGCCGGGGAGCCGGCGATCGAGAGCGTCAACGTGGCCAGGGAGGGCAAGGACCCGAAGAACAGGCTGTTCATCAACATCCCCCTCGAGGAGGGCGAACAATATACGCTCAACACCATCGCCGTGGAAGGCAACGAGCTGTTCACCGATGAGGAGATACTGTCCACCATCCAGATGAATCAGGGGGACATCTTCAACCAGACGGTGATCCGGGAAGCGCTGGAAGGCATCGATACCGGTTACGGTGTCCGGGGTTTCATCTTCGCCTACACCGATCCGATGATCACCTTCGACGACAACGCCCTGACCGTTGACCTGACGCTGCGGATCCAGGAGGGGGAGAAATTCTTCCTCCGCCGGATGGAATTCGAGGGCAACAGTTCCACCAGGGACAAGGTGCTGCGCCGTGAAGTGCGGATGCGGGAAGGCGACGTCTTCAACGAGGAGGCGTTCAAAAACAGCCTGCTCAAGGTCAACCAGCTGGGCTATTTCACCCTGTTGGAGGAACCGAACAACCCCGAGGTGATCCCCTCCATGGAGGGCAACGAGGTGGACGTGATCATCAAGGGGGAGGAGACCAACCGCAACCAGCTGGAAGTTGGCGGCGGGGTCAGCGGCCTGGAGGGGGCATTCGGCCGGGTGATGTTCTCCACCCGCAACTTCCTCGGCCGCGGCGCCACCCTCAGCGCCGAGGCGCTGATCGGCACCAGGGCCGATCGCTACTCCATCAGTTACACCGAGCCTTATATCTTCGACAGACCGTATATTTTCGGCGCCGAGATCTACAAGCGGAGCTACATCTACTACGACCAGATACAGGATCGGACAGGCTTCGGCACCCGTTTCGGCATGTCGCTGGGTTTTTTCTCCCGGATCATGCTCCGCTACTCCTACGAACTGATCGATGTGGAATTCCGCCAGGGCCCGCTGCTGCCCTGGGAACCGCCGGAACTGGGAGAGCCGCTACCCCCGCATTTTTCTTTCAGAGACCTTTACGAAGAGGGGGAAACGCTCATCTCCAGCGTTACGCCTTCCTATGTCTACTCCACCATCGACAATCCCTACCGGCCCACGCGGGGTCGCCAGTTCAATTTTTCGTTACAGGTGGCCGGCGGACCGTTCGGGGGGCAGAAATCCTTTTTCAAGCCGCTGGCGGGGTTCACTCAGTACTTTAAGGCTCTTAAACGGACATTCTTCGCCTTCAACACCAAGTGGGCCTACATCAAGGAATACAACGACAGCAATATCCCCGGCTTCGAGCGGCTGTTTTTGGGCGGGGAGATGTCGGTGCGCGGCACGGAGATCCGCACCGTCGGCCCGGTGTCTCCCAGCGGAGGGTTCATCGGCGGGACCTCCTCGATGCTGTTCAACCTGGAATATCACATCCCGATCAAGGAGACACCGGTGGAGGGGCTGCTCTTCTGCGATGCCGGCAACGCCTACCTCGATGTCAATCCGTTCGACTACACGAACCTGGTCTACAGCTACGGGGTGGAGGTGCGGGTCTACCTGCCCATCTTCCCCTATCCGCTCCGGTTCATCTACTCGCTCCTGCCCGATCCGCCGCCGCGGAACTCCACCAGCGATTTCCAGTTCTCCATCGGGTCGACCTTTTGACCGCCGGCCCGGGGATAAGGGGGTGGACGGATCGGCCGTATTTTGATAAAAAAGTCTTTCTTCTTCACCACATCGACTTGCAAAGGAGAGTCTCATGGTCCACGCCGCAAAATATTTCAATCCTCTTTTGATCATCGGGCTTGCCCTCTGCCTGCTCTGGTCGATCTCCCCCGCCGCCGCCCAGGAGCAGGCTCCGGTCAAGATTGGCGTCCTCGACCTCCAGGGGGTGATGGAAAATTCGATCCAGGGGAAAAAGTTCCAGGCGGAGATGGAACAGCTCACCGCCGCGAAGCAGCAGGAGATCAGCTCGCGGGAAAAACGGATCCAGGATATCCAGCGCGAGCTGGACGCCGGGGCCAACGTGCTCAGCGAACAGGCCAAGCGCGAGAAACAGGAAGAGGCTGAGCGGCTGATCATCGAGCTTCGCCGCTACCGCGACGATGCCGAACGGGAGCTGGAGAGCCGCTATCGCCGGATGCTGGCCGACGTGGAGGAGAAGATCCTGCCCATCATCACCAGCTTTGGCGAGCAGAACAACTACACCCTCATTCTGGCCCGGATGCAGAGCGGCCTGGTCTACGCATCGCGGACCTCGGATGTCACGCCGGAAATCGTCAGGCTCTTCGACCAGGCGATGAGCGCCGCGGACGGTGCGGGCCCGGTGGCCCCCTAGGGCGAGTGTGCGGGAGAGGCGAACCCGCCACCAGGAGGCACCGTGTCCGAACAGCGCAACGACCCGAGATTCACCCTGGCCCAGCTGGCTGACCGGCTGGGCGGTGAGGTGGTTGGGGACAGCGACCTGCCGCTGACCGGCATTCGTTCCCTGCACCAGGCCGGGCCCGGGGACCTCAGTTTCTTCACCAACCCCAAATACCACGCACAGCTGGAGAACACGGCGGCGGGGGCGATCATCGTGCCCCAGGGCGTGCGACCCCCGGGGAAGAATCTCATCGTCTGTGCCCACCCCTATCTCGCTTTTGCCCGATCGCTGGAGCTGTTCCATCCTCCGGCACAACCGGAGGAAACAGGGGTTGCCCCCCAGGCCCACGTTGCCGGCGACTGCCGGGTGGGGCCGGGGGTGACGGTGATGCCGTTGGCCTACGTCGGCCCCGGTTGCGTGCTGGGCGATTCGGTGCTGATCATGCCCGGAGCGGTGCTGGTGGGCGAGGTTGAAGTTGGGGAGGGGTCGGTGATTCACCCCAACGTCACCGTGGGCCGCGGTACGCGGATCGGCTGCCGGGTGGTAATTCATGGCGGCACGGTGCTGGGCAGTGACGGTTTCGGCTATGTGCCCGACGCCGACGGCCGGCAGCGCAAGATCCCCCAGGTCGGCAGGGTGGTGGTGGAAGACGACGTGGAGATCGGCGCCAACGTCACCGTGGACCGCGCCACTCTCGGTGAGACGAGGATCGGCCGGGGGACAAAAATCGACAACCTGGTGCAACTGGCACACAATGTCAAGGTGGGGGAGGACTCCATCCTGGTGGCCCAGGTGGGCGTTTCGGGCAGCACACGGTTGGGGAACCGGGTCACCATCGCCGGGCAGGCCGGGGTGGGGGGCCATCTCGAGGTGGGGGACGGGATCACCATCACCGCACGGGCCGGAGTGACCAAGGACGTCCGGAGAGAGGGCATTTACTCCGGCTTCCCCTTGATGGAGCACGGCCGCTGGCGCAGGGTACACGCTGCCTACGCCAGGCTCCCCGAACTGCTGCGGCGGCTGAAACGGCTGGAAAAGGCCGTGGACACATCCACCGGTAGCGAGGAGTAGCAATAGATGATGATCGATATCCGTGAAATTCTGGAGCTCATGCCGCACCGCTATCCGTTCCTGCTCGTGGACCGGATTCTGGAATGCGAGAAGGGGAAGCGGGTGGTGGGCATCAAAAACGTCACTTTCAACGAGCCCTTCTTCCAGGGACATTTTCCCGGGGCGCCGGTTATGCCCGGGGTGCTGATCATCGAGGCCATGGGCCAGGTGGGAGCGGTGCTGCTGCTGCAGTCCGTACCCGACCGGGAGAAGAAATTGATTTATTTCACCGGCATCGACGAAGCGCGCTTTCGCCAGCCGGTGGTGCCCGGGGACCAGATCCGCTTCGAGCTGGAGGTCCTGCGGCAGAAGCCGAAGATCGCCAAGGTCAAGGGGCAAGCCTACGTCGGGGATAAATTGGTGGCCACGGCCGTCCTGACTTCCTTTATCGTCGATCGGTGATCCAGGAGGAGAGACAATGATCATTCACCCCACGGCCATCATCCACTCGTCGGCGGAACTGGCCGAGGATGTGCGGGTCGGCCCTTACTGTGTGGTGGGCCAGAATGTCCATATCGGCTCCGCCACTGAACTCGTCTCCCACGTGGTGGTGGGGCGGGACACCCGAATGGGATCCGGCAATCACATCTATCCTTTCGCCTCCATCGGTTTCGCGCCCCAGGACCTCAAGTATGGCGGTGAACCAACCCGGGTGGAAGTGGGAGACGGCAACACCATCCGCGAATATGTCACGGTCAACCGCGGCACCGAGGGCGGGGGCGGCGTAACCCGTCTGGGAGACGACAATTTTCTGATGGCCTACGCCCACGTGGCCCACGACAGCCTGGTGGGCAACCGGACCATCTTTGCCAATGCCGCTTCGCTGGCCGGGCATGTGGAGGTTCAGGACGACGCCACGGTTGGCGCTTTCTCCGGGGTCCACCAGTTCTGCCGGGTGGGGGCCCATGGTTTCATCGGCGGATATTCCGCGGCCAACAAGGACGTGCTGCCCTACTCGCGGACCGTGGGCAACCGGGCCAGGGCTTACGGCGCCAACACCATCGGCCTGCAGCGCAAGGGCATCAGCGAGGAGAGCATCGCGGCCATCAACAGGGCATTTCGCATTCTGCTCTCGTCAAAACTGAACACCTCCCAGGCCCTGGAGCGGATCAGGTCCGAGATCTCCGGTGTGCCGGAGGTCGACTACCTGGTGCGTTTCATCGAGGAATCGGAACGGGGCGTGGTCAAATAGGGGAAGGGGAGCGGACAGATGAGCGGCAGCCGGTTGAAAGCCGGCGTGATCGGCGTAGGGCACCTGGGCCGGATTCACGCACGAATTTACAATGAACTGGCGGACGTGGAGCTGGTGGGCGTGGCCGACAGCAATGCTGACGTGGCCGGGGCGGTGGCCGGTGACCTTGGGGTTGCCGCCTTTTCCTCCAGCGGTGACCTGCTCGACGCCGGGCTGGATCTGGTCAGCCTGGCCACCCCCACCGTGACCCATGCCGACCTCGGGGAACAGGTGCTCCGTCAAGGCTGCCACCTGCTGGTGGAAAAACCCCTGGCGGTGAGCCTGCCGGAGGCGGACCGGTTGATCGATGCCGCTGCCGCCGCGGGGAAAATCCTCCAGGTGGGCCATCTGGAACGGTTCAACCCGGCCTACACCTCGCTGCGCCGGAAACTGGCTCAGCCGCTGTTCATCGAAGCCCACCGGCTGGGGATCTTCTCCGCCCGAAGCATCGACGTGGACGTGGTGCTCGACCTGATGATCCACGATCTCGACCTGGTGCTCTCCATGGACACCTCCGGCCTGCGACAGGTGGATGCCTCCGGGGTGGCCATCCTCACCCCCAAGGTGGACATCGCCAGTGCCCGGCTGACCTTCAATTCCGGCTGTGTGGCCAACATCACCGCCAGCCGGGTCAGCGCCGACCGGGTGCGAAAATTCAGAATATTTCAGCGGGACGCCTACTTCTCCCTCGACCTGCAGGAGCAGACCGTCCAGCACGTCTATCTCTCGCTCGGCGGCGGTCTGCCGCAGATCGTGCGCGAGAACATGGAGGTGGCGGGGACCCAACCGCTGCAGGAGGAAATCCGCGGGTTCCTCGATGCCGTGCTGGATGGCGCGGGCCCGCTGGTCAGCGGCGCCGATGGCCGCAACGCCATGGAACTGGCCCTGCAGGTCCAGGAAAAAATCGAATCCCACATCAAATCCGCTGAAACCGGAAGCACCCCGGCATCGTAAGGTAATACGTGAAACGCCGCGGCGGGAACGGAACCGTCACCCGCCGACGGTGCGCCGTTCTGAAAAAAAGGAGATATTATGAAGCACTGCAGATCCCGGACCCGCTCCCGTCTCTACCTGGTCGCGCTGTGCACCGCGGTACTGGTGCTGCTGCCGGTTGCGCTTTACGCCGATGACGACAACCCGAAGAACGACCTGGAGCGCGAGTACGTGGCGCTGACCAAGGTCGGGCTGGACAGCGGCTCTGCCGCCCGGCTGGAAAACTTCACCCTCAAGCGTGATTGCCTGGAACTGACGCTGAAGAGCGGGACCCTCTTTTTTGCCGAACCGGTGGAGGGCCAGGTCACCGGCGCTGTGTATGTCGGTTCGGGTCGGATAAAGGTCTCCCTGCCTGATGATATCGAGCGGGAACAGCTGGAAAAATACATTGACAAACGGACGCTGGATGAACCGTTCACCAATGCCTTTTTCCGCTTCGACGACGATACCGCCAGCCTGTTTACCATGGAGGCCGGCGCCGGCGGCGCTGACGCGGGAAAGGCTCGGGATCTTTTCAAGAACCGGGGGGCGGCGCTGAGCAACCTGAAAAACAACGTGGAGTTCGACATCCTGATCCACCGCAGCTCTGGTGCGCCGCACGGCGGGACCTTTTACGGCGAGTTCGATACCGGGGAGCACGGCTGGGTCTCCTTCTCCCTGGTTCCCGATGCCGAGGAGGAGGTCTTCATTTTTCAGCACACCAAGGCCGGCGCCTCCGGATCCACCCGCAAGACCGAGCTTTGGTGCCAGTTCGACCAGCTGGCCGACCTCGACAAGCCGGAGAGCGTCCGCTGGAAGCAGAACAAGGACGATATCGACGTGGCCACGTGCACCATGGACCTCACCATCCGGCCCCGGTCGCTGGTGCTGGACAACACGGTCGATCTCGACATCGTCTCCCGCCGCGACGGGCTGAACACCCTGCGCTTCGACTTCCTCCACGAAGGTGTCTTCGGTCACCCGGGCAAGGTGGAAGTGATGTCGCTCACCGACAGTGCGGGAACCGAGCTGGAGTACGTGCACCGCAACCACGAGATCATGATCCATCTGGGCAAGACGCTGGATACCGGCGACAGTGACACAATCCGTTTCGTGTACGAGGGGGACATCATCGCGCCGATCTTCATCCTCGGAGACATGGCCGGCACCCCCGGCGGCCGGATGCCGGCAGAGTTCGATTTTCTTCCCACCCACCCGGTCTCGTATCAGCTGCTCAACACCTACCCCTGGTATCCCCAGTACGGGTATCTCAGGAGGTCCTACATCGACTGGACGGTCAAGGTGCCCAAGCCGAACCTGGCGGTGGTCTCCGGTGACACGGTGCGTTCATGGGAAGAGGGGGACTTCAACTGCATCCAGACCACTTTCGACGCCCCGGTGATGCTGCCCAGCATCATCTTCGGCGAGTTCTACCTGGAGAGCAACCGTGAGACCAGGGATGATGGTGCGCCGATCATCAACGTCTACAGCCTGGCCAAGCAGAAGAGCGAGGCGGACAAGATCCTCTCCGAGGCGGAGCAGATCGTAAAATACCTGGAAAGCCTCTACGGTCCTTATCCGTACAAGGAGCTGGATATCGCCCAGATGAGTTTCTTCATGGGCTTCGGCCAGGCGCCTCCGGGGCTGGTGCAACTCACCGGTGAGGCCTACCTTACCGAGGGGCAGATGGCCAACATTTCAACCTACGGCAACCCGGAGTTCCGCAGCCCGTTCATGGCCCACGAAATCGGCCACCAGTGGTGGGCCCATGTGGTGGGCTGGCGGACCTACCACGACCAGTGGCTCAGCGAGGCCTTCACCGAATACTCGTCGGCGATGTACATGGGCGTGCGCGACGGCCCCAGCGGGTTTAAGGAGGACATGGACGGCTGGTGGGACAACGCCACGCAGCTCAAGGAGGCCGGGCCGATCTCTCTCGGCGGCCGCCTCGGTGGGCGGGATTACGTCTATTCGCTCTACGACAAGGGCCCCTACGTGGTGCACATGCTGCGCATGGCCCTGATCTCCCAGTTCGGCCCGGACAAGGGAACCACCATGTTCGTCACGGCGCTGAAGAATTTCCTCGAGGAATACCGGCACCAGAACCCCACGACCACCGACCTGCAACGGGTGGTGAACAAGACCGTGGGGATGAACATGGACTGGTTCTTCGACCAGTGGTTCCGGGGGTCGGGCATCCCGGAAATGCACTTCTCCTACGATGTGCGCCAGACCGAGGACGGCAAGTGGCTGCTGGAGGGCCGAATCCGGCAGGAGGACGAGAAAACCGCGGTGAAGGTGATCATGCCGATCTACTACGAGTTCGGCCGTAAGCAGTTCAGCAATCAGGTGATCTTCGTGAACAAGGCCGATTTCACCTTCAAGGCCAAGCTGCCGGCCAAGCCGAAAAAAGTGGTGCTGAACAAGAACGAGGATGTGCTGGTGGAGATCATCAAGGAATAGCCGTGGCGCGAGATTATACGGCCCTGGATCCGAGTGGCTCCGGGGCCGTTTTTCGTACCCGGCGGAGAGCCTGTCGCGCCTGATCAGGGGTTGACAAGAGCCGATTCTTGAGCTTTAATATGTTCAGGTTATGGTAATAATCATAAGAAGAACAGTACCCTACAGGCGAATGTGTTTTTGAAACCTTGACCAACAAAACAAGGAGGATCTAACGAAGCCATTCAAGCATTCCCGCCACAATCAGAACACGCCATAGATCAGAAGGTTTTGGTGAAGCGAAGATAATAACAATAATGAACGTTGGGGAGCGCGTGAAAATGAGGCATCCGGAAGCGTTCAATACGAGCGGCCGGATCGTCGTCACTTCACCAAAAGTTCACTCAGTCATCCCTAGATTTGGAGGTCAGTTGGCTATGTTTAGCAAGTTGAGCAGAATTGTACTGGGAGTCGCGCTGATCGCGCTGATTGCCGGCCCCGCGTTTGCCAGCACCCAGGAGGGCAGCATGTCCGGCGTGGTGCTGGACAAGGGCGGCAACCCGCTTCCCGGTGTGACCATCACCATCAAGGGCCCGGCCCTGCAGGGTGAGAAGATGGCCGTCACCGACGGCGAAGGCCGCTGGCGCATCCCGCTGGTCTCGGTGGGCCGGGACTACCAGGTCAGCGCCTTCATCGACGGCTTTCAGCGTGTGATCCAGACCGAGATCGTGGTCAATATCGCCGCCGCCACCCGTGTCGACTTCACCATGGTGGAGGGCACCGGCGACCTGGGCGAGATCACCGTCACCGCCGAAGCCCCGCTGATCGACGCCAAGAAGACCTCGATCGGTGAGACCATCACCTATGAGTTCATGGAAGACCTGCCCACCGGCCGCAGCTACTTCGACGCCATGTCCATGGCCGCCGGCGTGGCCGGGTTCGGTAACGTTTTCACCCACGGCGCCGACAACACCGACAACGTGTTCCTGGTGGACGGCGTGGACACCACCGACAGTGCCACCGGCACCTTCGGCATGAACTTCAGCTATGAAGCGATCCAGGAAGTGGAGATGAAGACCGGCGCCTTCGAGGCCGAGTACGGCCGGGCCACCGGCGCCATCTCCAACGTGGTGACCAAGTCGGGCGGTAACGAATTCCACGGCGCGGTCCCCGTCTACTACACCAACCTCGACATGAAAATGCACCAGGAAGCAGCTCGTGGTGCCGTGGACGAGGAAGAGTTCTACGAAATAGAGCCCGGTGTCTCCATCGGTGGCCCGATCCTCCGCGACAAGCTCTGGTTCTTCGCCTCCTACAACAACTTCACGCGCCGCATCGAGGGGACCAACGCCTTCGATGAGACCATCTCGCGCACTGAGATCTTTAAAGAGTGGATGGGCAAGGTCACCTGGCAGCTGAACCCCGACAACAAGATCGTCGGCCAGTACGCTTCCGACCCGGCCATCATCGAAAGCCGCGACTCGCTGAGCACCACCACCATGGCCAGCGCCTATGGCCAGCAGGAGCAGGGCGGCGACCTCTACAAGTTGCAGTGGACCAGCATCTTTACCCCGAATCTCTTCCTCGAAGTAAAGGTCGCTTCCCACGAAGTGAACCTGACCATCGGTCCGTCGAACGCTGGGTTCGATGACGACCGTTTCGTCGATCAGCAGGACGGCGGCGACACCATCATTTACGGTAACGTTTCATCCATCACCGACATCAACCGTCCCCGCGATCAGTACAGCGGCGTGTTGAACTACTATGTTGGTGACTGGGGCGGCGAGCACAACATGAAGTTCGGTGTGGAGTATCAGGACATGGCCTACACCGAGAACGCCATCTACCCCAACGCCTTCACCATCAACCGCCCGGACGATTCTTCCGGCGTGGCACGCCCCGACCAGTGGTTTCTCCAGGATGACCTCTACGCCACCGACGACGGCTCCATCCTCACCGCCTTTGTCCAGGATTCCTGGACCTGGCATGACAACTGGGCCTTCAACCTCGGCCTGCGTTATGAAAACCAGCAGCAGAACAACGACGTGGGCGAAACGGTCTACGATCTGAAGAACCTGCTGGCCCCCCGCCTCGGCGTCTCCTGGGACATCAACGGTGACGGTCGCAGCAAGGCTTACGCCAACTACGGTCGCTACTATGACGCCGTGGGCCTCTACCTCGCGCAGGCACTGAACCGCCAGACCAATTCCACCTTTCGCTACGAAGGTGTCTACGATCCCGACGATCCGTACAACCCCGACAACTGGGAACTGGTCAACAGCACCGACGGCGCGAACAACCCGACCCAGATCGACCCCAATCTCAGCGCGAACTTCAAGGATGAGATCGTGGCCGGCTACGAGTTCGAATTCGCCACCGACTTCTCCGCCGGCGCCAAGTTGATCTGGAACTGGCAGAAAGACCTCATCGAGGACGTCATGGCCAACGAGGACGCCATCCGGGCCGGTGAGGAAAGTGAGTTCAACTACTACATCACCAACGTCGAACAGGGTCGTCGTGACTACCGCGGCCTGGAATTTCAGTTGAAGAAGCGGCTCTCCAACAACTACCAGTTCCTGCTGGTCTACACCCTCTCCGAAGCCAAGGGCTCCATTGCCAACTCCGGCCAGGCCGAGGGTCTGAACGTTTACGCCGACTTCCAGGAAGTGCTCTACAACCGCTATGGCATACTTCCCTGGGACGACACTCACTACCTCAAACTGAACGGCTCGTATCACGCGCCCTGGGGCATCATCCTCGGCACCAGCATCGGCTGGCGCAGCGGCCGGCCCTACAACCGGGTCGGTGCCAACCTGCCCCCCTCCGCGGACAACTTCTCGGGCTACACCAGCCAGTATTACCTTGAAGAACGGGGCAGCTACCGCCTCGGTCACGTCTGGTGGATGGACCTCCGGGCCTCCAAGGACTTCAACATCGGCGACACCGAGCTGAGCGTGATTCTGGACTTCTTCAACGTCTGGAACAACCAGTTCGTGCTCGGCCGGCAGTCCACCGACAGCGAGAACGAGAACTCCACCTGGAGCAATGCCACCGCCTGGATGGGCGCTGGAAATGTCGTGGTCGGCCTGAAGTTCTCCTTCTAGTAACCGCTAACCAGTCGGGCCCCCGGTCGGGGGCCCGATTTTCACATCAGAACGGGGGGGCCGCAGTTCAACGGACTATGGCTTCCCCGAATTTTTTTGTGTGATAAGGCATTCCCCCATTTCCTTCGCTACCAATTTATATTAAACTTGTACCATGAGTTTGGTTCGCCCCGGGCCGTCGCCCGCGGTGAGATTGATTATCTGATTTCGAGTAGAGGGATCTGACCATGAGACCGAAAAACAGCACCGTCAACCCGCTGGTCGCTCGTGTAAGTCTTATTATTTTAATGCTTGTAATCATGCTCCCACTATCCGGGACCCTGCGGGCCGGAGATGTCACCGGCAAGGTGAGGGGAACTATCACCGATGGCAAGGGTATCCCGCTGGAAGGTGTGACGGTTATCGTCACGGACAGCACCACCGAATCCCGATCCTGGACAATCATCACCAAGAAGAATGGGAAATACGCCTGCCTCGGCCTGGAACCGGCGGTGCATTCGGTGGAGGCCAGCCTGGAGGGCTACCGCCCTTCGAGCAAGCAGGTCCGCACCCGTCTGGGCCTGTGGGTCGAGGCGCACATTACCATGTTCAAGGAGGGGGATAGCGGCTATTCCAGCACCGGGCCGAAAACCGACGAGGAAAAGGCCATCGGGGAGTTCAATGGAGCGTTGCTGCTCATCGAGGAGGGTAAACTGGACGACGCCCTGGCCGCCCTGGACAAGGCCATCGAACTGGACGACCAGATTTACGAGCCGATGCAGACAAAGGGCCAAATCTACTTCGAGAAGGAAGAGTATGACAAGGCTTTGGAGCAGTTCGATCTGGCCATGGATCTGGGATCCACCGACCCCAGTAACTATTTTTTCCTCTCCGAGATCTACAAGGCAACGGGTGACAACACCAAAGCCGAGGAATATTCGCAGCTCTATCTCGACGAGGCGGACAATGTCAACGTCGACGTGCTGTTCAACATGGCGGCCAATGCGCTCAACGATGGCGATGACGCCACGGCCAAGGACTACCTGCTGCAGATCCTCGAGGCCGATCCGGAGTATGCCGACGGCCACCGAGAACTTGGTTATATCTTTATCCGCGAGGGCGATTTCCCCAAGGCCAAGGAGCATTTCCAGACGTATCTTGACCTCTCCCCGGATGCTGCAGATGCCGGTGAGATCAGTTCGATGATGGAGATTCTCTGACCGTTTTCCGCTGGTTGCCTCCACCTGCCCTGCCGGCCGGTGGCCGCCCGGAATTCATCAACAGGAGTGATAGAGATGAGAAAGTACTGCGTGGTGGTCCTTCTGCTGTTCCTCGGCACCGTCCTGGCCGGCCCCCTGGCCATGGCCAAGCTGAGCAAGGAGGCCAAGGAATGGATGAACGGGCCGGTACGGTACCTGATGTCCAAGGATGAGCGGAAAGTATTCAAGAAGCTCGAAGGCGAAGAGGCGGTGGAGCAGTTCAAGAAGGACTTCTGGGACAAACGCGACCCCTTCCCCGAGACCGAGGTCAACGAATTCAAAATCCGCTTCGAGGGGTGGGTGGCTTTTGCCGACAAGAATTTCCGCTCCTGGCGCAGCGACCGGGGCCGGGTCTTTGTCCTGCTGGGTCCGCCCCAGGAGCGTTCTGACAACCCCCTGGGCGCCGACATCAGCCAGGGGGCTTCGGAACTCTGGATCTACGCCTCGATCAAGGGCCAACGGACCCGCAGCAACTATTCCATCTTTTTCTACGACCAGGACAACAGCGGTGACCATGACCTGTGGGTGGGGCAGGATCTTGGCAGCCCGCCCCCGGATGGGGTGGATGCTTGCGACATTGTTTTCACCGATCCCAAGATCATTGGTCTTGAACCGTTGCCCGAGGATTTTGAAGCGGTGCCCGATGCCCCCGCCGCCCCGGCGGCTGGCACTGCCCCAACCGCGCCGCAGGTTCCCGCCGCACCGCCCACGGTTTCTTCAGCTTCGGCAGCATATGTCGACCGCCTGGTCGCCGGTGAGGATCCGCTGGCCGACCTCAACGTTGCCCACTCGGCCTATTGCTTCAAGGACGACAAGGGCACCACCCTGGTGATCATCAATGTCGGCGTGTTCACTGCGGAAAAGATAGAGGCCCCGGGTTTTGTGCCCTTTGCCCGTCTGGTGAGCGCCGGCGGGGAAACTTTCAGCTTCGAGAGCGAAGCCTCGTTCAGCCCCTGGAAGAAAAACGATTCGATCGAGGACGGTTTCCTGGTCTACCAGGCCCAGGGTTCGGTGCCGCCCGGTGAGTACCAGCTCTATGGCGGTGTTTACAACAAGGGTGACAACAAGGCCGGGACCTTCAACGAGAAGTTCAAGGTTTCCGACTTCCACGCCGGTGCCTTCGCTCTTTCCAGCATCGTGGTGGCCGACGAGTTGAAGGGTGATCCCACTCGAATGGCCGGCGGCAACATTTCGGCAAAGCCCTTCACTCTCGGCGGAACAACCATCCTGCCCAATGTGGACCACGTCTACACCAAGAAGCAGGAACTTTCGGTTTTCTTCCAGGCTTACGACGGCACGAAGAATGTGGAAACCGACCAGTATATCTTCCAGATCCAGTACAAGTTCTACTTTGAGAAGGACGGCCGTTACCGTCCGTACGGCAAGCCGATAATGGTGGAATCGGACAGTCCGGGCCAGGGCTATTCCATCCCGCTGGCCACCCTGCGCAACGGGAAATACAAACTTGTCGTGGCGGCCACTGACATGATGTCGGAAACCACGGCCAAGAGCACTACCTTTTTCGAACTTGTGGACTGATTCCGTTAATTCACGGTGATGAACCCGCGGGCGCTGACTGCGCCCGCGGGGCAGAGGGGATGTGTATGGCGACCCAGCGGTTCGTTGTCCCGATCCTCGCCGTGTTCCTGCTCGCCCTTTTCTTCCTTCATCCCCACGTAACTGCTTTGACCCCGGGGAATGATCCGCACTCCCTGGCGGTGGGGCTCCTCTCGGCCCGCGATGCCAAGCCGGTGACTCTGGTGGCTCCGGTGACCGCCGGGTCACCGCTGGCCATGACCCTGGAGCCGCTGCAGGGGGCTGCCACGGAACATCTGGTGGCCGGAGAACTTTTCCTGGCCCTGGAGAACGGGTCTGACCCGGGAACGGCCACCGAGGCGCCGGCGCTGTTCGCGGTCCAGGCGGCTTCCCTGGGCAGCGCCGATGCTGCCGAGCGGCTCGCCGCCGATATCCGCGGCCACTGGCCGGATACGCCCGTTCGGGTTGTGGTGGCCGTGCTGGGCGGCGGTCAAACCACCCACCGGGTGCTGGCCGGGCGGTATTCACAACGCAACAAGGCCCTGGCCTTCACCACCGACCTGGCGGCCTACGGGATGGACGGTGCCTTCGTGGTTGAGCTGGAACCCGGGGGAAGCGGGTCTGCCCGGACCGGGGCCGTGGGCGCGCCTCTGGTGCTTTACAGCCGGTCAACCGGACTGGTGACCGGGCTGGGGAGGGTGGTCTTCCGTGCTCTGGGGTCCGGCGGGGAAGGACCGGTGCCGGAGGGGCCGTCGTTTCTGCTCGACGGACAACCCTATCGCGGCAGTCTGGAAATTCACGGGGGCTCTGCGGGTCTGGTTGCCGTGAACATGGTGTCGCTGGAGGACTACCTGCCGGGAGTTGTGCCCTGCGAACTGGGGCCGGACAAGTTTCCCCAGTTGGAAGCACTGAAAGCCCAGGCGGTCACCGCCAGGACTTATGCCTTGAAACATGCCGGCCGTCACCGCAGCGAGGGATTTGATCTCTGTGATACGCCGCACTGCCAGGTCTATGGCGGGGCCGGCAGGGAACATCCACTGAGCAGCGAAGCGGTATTGCAGACCGCCGGTCTGGCAGGTTATTTCCAGGGTGAACTGGCCGAGACTCTCTACACATCCACCTGCGGGGGGCACACCGAGATCTCTTCGGCGGTCTTCAGCGGCGAGGCTCCGCCGTATCTCTCCGGGGTGCCCTGCACCACCGGGCAACCGGCCGGGATCGCGATTCCCGCGAGGATGGTCCGGCCCTCAATTGCGGTCAGCGAGCGGGAGACCGGGGCAGATCTCGGCTTCACCCTGGCCCTGCTCGCCGCACGGGGCATTGTCGAGGATGGGGAAGTGGCGGGCATCGACGACAGTGGTCGAGGCATCGGGTGGGTTGAAGCCGGGAAATGGATCGGCCGCCTGCTCCAGGGCCAGGGCCGGGACACCGAACCGGGTGAGCGGCCCGGTTCAGGTGACGCCTCGCGGCTGCCGAGCCGCGGCCAACTGGCGCTCGAGCTCTGCCTGGCCCTGGGGTGGCAGGAACGGATGGACCTTCTCTTCACCCCGGAGGATCTGAACGAAATTCTGGGTCCCGACTGTGACCTGCGGGAAGAAGAGGAGCGGGCTCTGGCCTGCCTGCTCACCGCTGCTATCTTTCAGCGCCATCCCGGCGGCAGCGTTGCCGCACACCGCTCGATGTCACGTGGAGCGTTCGCCGCGGCCCTGGCCCGGTTGCTGCTTTACCTGGAGCCGGGCCTGCTGACCGAGTCAGCGCTCACCGGCGCTGAACAGGGACACCTGGTTCTCCGGACCGGAGAGAAGGTGGAGCAGCGGGGGATCGCTGAGCAGGGAATCGGGCTCTTCGAAGAGCGAAGCGACACCACCTTGCCGGTGGGCACCGGTCGATTTCGTATCGGTGACCGGGTTCAGGTCCTGTACGACAAACAATGGCGGATCCTGCTGATGGTCCGGATCCCTGCTGACGGCGGGGCTGCCGCCGACCGTTATTCTCCCTATGCGCTCTGGTCCATCGTGGTGGATCGGGAAGTCATCGAGGCGTTGCTGGAGGGGAACGGCCACCGGGTGGGACAACTGACGGACCTGCAACCGCTGGGGCGGGGACCGGGGGGGCGGTTGACCAGGTTGCAGGCCGTGGGGACCAGGGGGAATACGGTTTTACGTGGTCTGGATATCCGCTGGAACCTGGGCACCCGCGAGAATTTCTTTTTTATTGACCGCCTGCCCGGTCCCGACGGGTCAATTCGATCCTACCGCTTTACCGGCCGGGGATGGGGGCACGGGGTCGGGATGTGCCAGGTGGGTGCGGCCGGTCTGGCCGACGCCGGGGCGAGTTTCATCGACATCCTTCAGCACTACTATCCAGGAATCAGCGTGGCACACGCCGGCGGCGCCAGGCCGTGACCCCGGGGAGAGAGCCATGTCAGGGGTGAACCGCACTCCGGTCGTCGCCATTCTCGGACCCACGGCAGTGGGAAAGAGCCGTGTGGGCATCGGGCTGGCCCGACTGCTGGGTGGTGAGATCATCTGTGCCGATTCACGCCAGCTCTACCGCCGGCTCGATCTGGGTACCGACAAGGTACCGCTGAGCGAGCAGGGAGGTATCCCGCACCACCTTCAGGATTCGGTGGATCCTGAACAACCGGTCTCGGCCGGGGTCTTCACCAGGATGGCCGACGAGGTGCTGGCCCAGATCAGGGGCCGGGGCGCTCTGCCTCTGCTGGTGGGGGGCAGCGGACTGTATGTTGAAGCGTTTCTCACCGGGCTCTTTGACGGGCCCGAGCGGGATGAAGATCTGCGTCAGCGGTTCAATCGCTCTCGTCGGCAAAAGGGGGACCCCTGGCTGCACCGTATGCTTTGCCGGGTTGACCCCCGGTCAGCCGACCGGTTGGCCGTTCGCGATCATCAGCGGATCGTCCGGGCGCTGGAGGTCTTCTTTCTCACCGGCCGTCCGCTTTCCAGTCACCTGGAGCAGGAGCAGCGGCAGGAGCGGATTGCGCACATCCGTCTGGGGCTGGAGCTCGACCGCGGTCAACTGAACCGGCGGATCGAAAAGCGGGTGGACCAGATGTTCGAAGCCGGCCTGGTGGACGAAGTTCGGAGGCTGCTCGATGATGGCCTGGATCCGCACGCACCGGCACTGAGCGCCATCGGCTACAGCGAGGTGGTGCGTGCGCTGGAAGGCTCCATCGCCGGTGGAATGGATGAGGCACGTGAACTGATCAAGCGCAATACCCGCCGGCTGGCCAAGCGCCAGCTCACCTGGCTTCGCCACCACGGCGACATCACCTGGTTTGTGCGCGAATCCGATCAGCAAACGGTGAAAAAGATTGAACAGCACCTCGCCGGACTGCTACAATAGCGGCGGTTTGTGCACCACTTATAAAGTAGCCGGTATCGTCGGCGACAACAACGAAAACAGGATTGGTGATACTGATGCAAAAAGAATCATTCAATATTCAGGACGCTTTTTTTAACAATGCCCGCAAGGAAAAGACTCAGATCACCATCTACCTGATCAACGGGATCAAGCTTCTGGGACGGATAAAGAGCTTTGACAAATTCACCGTCATTCTCGGCAACGGCCACCAGGAGCAGATGATTTTCAAGCACGCCATCTCGACCATTTCCACACCGAGGACAATGGGGCATCACTCCGACCCCGGCGGAGGGGACCGCCCTCCGAGAACCTGAGCCCCATACCGATACCGGCCTGGCCGGACCGCGCCATGAACAGCCGACCAGCTTGCAGCCAGAAGGGGGAACGGGTATGTCTTCACATTCATCAACGGTGATCTGCCTGCTGGCCGCCCTGCTGTGCGTCTCCACGGCCTGTGCCGTGAAACAGGGCGCGGGCAGCCCTGCGGCTTCGGCTGAGAATCGGTTGGTCCTCGATGCGCTCCCTACCGACAGCGAAGGCCTGGTCTCATCGGATCTCACACCGGAACTGCTTCGAGGGTGGGACGCGCTGCGTGCCGGTGGATTTACCCGTGCCGCCGAGATTTTTGACAAATTGCTGGACGGAACACCGACGCTCTCCGCAACCGAGAGTGCCGCCGCTTTCAGTGGCCAGGGTTTCGCCCGCCTGGGACTGGGTCTCTACCCGGAGGCCGATCGATCCTTTGCCGGCGCACTGGCGGCAGAACCGCAATACGGCCCCGCACTCCTGGGTGAAGCGCTGAGACAGCGTCTTCTGGGACAGGCGGACAAGAGCATCGCTCTCTATGAGACGCTGTCCAGGAGATATCCACAAAGCGTCCCGATTTCACTGGAAGCTGAGACGGCCCGGCTGGAAGCGGTACAGCAGGCGGTGCGGAGGGCGGGCGCACTGCTTGACAGCGACCCCGAGGCTGCCGCCGTCTACTACCGGCAGGCCATCGGCTGGAATCCGGATCTCCCGCAGCTTCACGGACTGCTGGCCGGCGCCTTGCAAGCGAGCGGCCGGTTTGATGAAGCTCTTGAATCCCTGGAACGAGCACTGTCGCTGTCAACAGGTGAGGAAGCGCTGGCCTATCGGCAACAACTGGCCTGGCTCGAACTGGAACACGGAAGGCCGGAGCATGCCGTCAGCCTGTTCCAGTCCCTGCTTGCGGCGGATACGGGCAAGACCGCTGAATTCCAGGAGGGCCTGATACGGGCCGAGGAAAAACTGCGCGATGCGTCCATCCCCGGGGAATACCGCCAGTTGCTGGCCGGCCGCATCCCTCTGGACCGCGGCGGGTTGGCGGCGATCATCGCCATGGAGTATCAGTGGGGTAGTGGGGAGGCTTCAGGGAACGTGGCACGACAAAATGTAATCCGGGATGCCGCGCCCCACTGGTCTCAGGTCTATATCCGAGCCGTGGTGGATCACGGTGTGATGGATCTTTACCAGAATCACACCTTCCGGCCGGTCGGACCGGTGAGCAGGGGTGATCTGGCCTTTGCCGGCTGCCGGTTGCTCCAACAGTTCGGTGATGCCGGTGTCCAGGAAACGGAGACCATGGTCTTCCCCGATCTGAGCCGTGACCACCGGCACCACCAGTGCATCAGCCAACTGGTGAGCCTCGGCCTGGTGAACAGGTTCCCCGACGACACCATACGTATCAACACACCGGCCACGGCTGCTGACGCACTGGAATTGATTTCGGCTCTGCACCGCATGTTTCCTGAGCCGGAACAGTGATGCGGGAGCGGTGGCTCAGCGGGGTTTCTTGCTTTTCCCCGCGTCCCTGGAGTATATTCCCACACGGATCAAGTTACAAAGTGATAACAGAATCAACCAATTAGGACTCATGACGGCCGAGGGTACGCTCCCGGCCGTTCATCCACTGGTGGCTGCGGCACGCTCCTGATGACCTGGACCACTGCCAATCTGCTGACCCTCGCGCGGATCGTACTGATTCCGTTTATCCTCTTCTGGCTCGTCCAGGAGCGCTACACCCTGACCCTGTTTCTCTTCCTGGTCATGGCTCTGACCGACATTCTGGACGGCTATATCGCCCGGCGCTGGCAGCAGAGGACCGTGCTCGGTTCCTACCTCGATCCCATCGCGGACAAACTGCTCCTGGTGTCGGTTTTTATCTGCCTGGCCTGTATGGGCCAGATTCCGCTGTGGCTGGTGATCTGGACCGTCCTCCGTGATGTTCTGATCTCCTTCTCGGCGATCTTTGTCCGTATCGCCGTGGGAGCGGTGAGCTTCCCGCCCACCATCTGGGGCAAGCTGACCACCTTCTTCCAACTGGCGCTGGTGCTGGCCGTGCTGCTGGTCAATGCCTTCAGCCTGCCGGCGGACTGGCTGGTCAGCGGGCTGGTCTGGCTCACCCTCTTCTTTACCCTGTTTTCCGGTTTCCATTACATTTACCACCTCTCCGGCATCGTCTCCCGCACCATTGAAAAGCGCTGAATCGGTGTCCCCACCTGTTGGAGCGGGCGGGTCAATCTTGACAGTCCCAGGTCCCTGTACTACAATCCCCCGTCTCCTGGAACGGAACAGAGGCGGTGAAACACGTGGCAAAAAAAGCAAAATCGAGGAAGCCGGCCGATCAGCCGGCGGAACAGGCTCGGCCGTTGAAGCGGCCGGCGCCGGAGATGGTACGCAAGGCGCTCACCGCCTGCTTTCTGGGATGGATAGTCCCCGGGGCCGGTCACTGGTATCTGGGAAAGAAGGGGCGCGCCTCGATATTTCTCGGGGTGGTGGTCCTGCTGCTGGTGCTCGGTATCGTGATGGACGGCCAGATCTACCGGGTGAAAAAAGACCAGCCGCTCACAGTTCTGGCCACCTTCGCCAGCATGGGCAACGGTCCGGTGCACTTCCTTCTTCGCCAGAGTAGGGTTACATCCGGGGGCCTGGGTGACAACCGCTCTCCCTTTTTTGAATTCGGCAACACCTTTATCCTGGTGGCCGGCCTGCTGAACATGCTGATCATCCTCGATGCCTATGACGTCGGGGTGGGCTACAAACCCTGAGGACGGGCCCGCGCATGCTCAATCACATCACCCTGATGATACTGTTCGCCGCCGCCGTGGCCGCTGTTTTTGCCTGTCTGGGAAAGGACGGGAAGCGGGAACGCTTCTTCTTCGGCCTGTGGCTCTTCCTGGGCCTGCTGCTTGGCGGTATCGCTCTTAGCTGGCTGATGTTCCCCTTCCCCCGTTGAAGCGCCACGGCAGCCGTCTGACGGCACTACGGAACCGGTGATTCCATGCGCCTTCCCGGCTGGTCCTCCACTCTTGGCTACTGGTTGGTTCTGCTGGCCTACACCATTGTCATCTACTGGTTTTCATCACTGACGTCCGACGAGATTCCCAGCGCCTTTGGTGCTGTCTGGGACAAACTGCTGCACGGAGCGTCATTCGGCCTGCTCACCTTCCTCTTCCTGCTGGCGGTGAACCGGGGCTTTCGCCACCCGGTGCGGCCGTGGTTGATGGTGGTCGCTGTCCTGTTCGCCCTGTCCTACGGTCTGTTCGATGAGTGGCACCAGTCACGGGTGGTTACCCGGGTGGCCTCGGTGTCCGACCTGCTGGCCGATGGCCTTGGCAGTCTTGCCGCCCTGCCGGTCTACTGCGGGCTGGCCCGATTCATGGGGCGGGATGCGGATTCTTGACAACATCCCTCACCTGCGCTACATTTTTTGCCGAAACTTACTATCGTCACGGTTTGTCGTATCGTTGAAGGGAACCAGTTTTTGACCAGGGGTGCCGGCCTGCGGTCGGCGAATCTGTTCAACAGAGGAGAAGTGAAATGAAGAATCCCACGACCTCCACTTTCCTGATTGTCTCGATAGCTCTGGCGCTGATCTTTTCAGCGGCGGCTCCATCGGATGCGTTGGCCGGCAAACCGCGGGTTGCGGTGATCGACTTTGACAGTGAGGACCGGAACTTCTGGAGTCACTGGCGGGACCACAAGCATGAGGTGGAGTTCGAGGTCAATGCCCTGTTCATGAACGAGCTGGTGAAATCGGGGAAGTTCACCGTTATCGAGCGGCAACGGCTGGATGCCATTCTCCAGGAGCAGGGCCTTTCCCTCTCGGGGCAGGTCAGTGCCAACAGTGCGGTGAGCGCCGGCCAGTTGCTCGGTGTCGACTACATGCTCACCGGCCGCATCACAAAGTTCGGTGAACGGCAGGTGGGCGGTCAGGCCGGTTGGCGGATAGCCATGAGCGCCAAAAAGAAAACGCTGGAGGGCGGCCTGTCGGTACGGCTGATCAACACCACCACCGGGGAGATCGTTTTTGCCGACGAGGCCACCGGTGAAGACAGCAATTTCAAATTCACCGTGTTCGGCACCGGCGGGGGAGTGGACTACGACGAAACCGCCGTGGACAAGGTCTTTCGTCCGGCGGTGGAAGAGTTGAGCCGCAAGCTGATCGACAAGTCTTCCAGCCTCAGCGGCTCGGACGGTTCGCGACCGGCACCACAGGGGAAGATCTCCAAGGTCAGCGGGGGGCTGGTTTACCTCAACATGGGAGCCACCAAGGGAGTGCAGGTCGGTGATACCTTCACCGTCTTCGCCCTGGGCGAGGAGATCATCGACCCCGACACCGGCGAGTCACTGGGGTCCGAGGAGACCGAAGTGGGCACGGTGGAAGTGGTGGAGGTCAAGGAGAAGTATTCGAAAGCACAGGTGACCAGCGGTTCGGGGATGACCGCGGGCAGTGCGGTCCGCTGACCGGGCAGCACCTTGCGGCGAAGAGCGAAGGGCAGGGAACCGTTGCGGGCGGTTCCCCTGCTTTGTACAATCAGCCCTGTTGTGCCGTCACGGCGGCGCCATTTCATGAAGGGACTGCCCGGATGGCCAGGAAACGCCTTTTCAGCGGCATTCAACCCAGCGGAGAAATCCACATCGGCAACTACCTCGGGGCGATCCGCAAGTGGGTCGAACTGCTCGACGACTACGACTGTTTTTTCTGTATCGTCGACTACCACGCGTACACCGTTCCCCAGGACCCGGGCACCATGCAGCAGCGGATCTTCGATGCGGCGCTGGTGAACATGGCCTGTGGCCTGGAACCGGGGCGCTGTACCTTCTTCGTGCAGTCCGCGGTGCCCGAGCACACCGAACTGGCCTGGATCCTCAACACGCTGGCCCCGCTGGGGGTGCTGGAGCGGATGACCCAGTTCAAGGAGAAATCGCGGCGAAACGCGAAGAACGTCAACGCCGGACTGTTCACCTATCCCGTGCTGCAGGCGGCTGACATCCTGCTCTACAAGGCGGCGGTGGTTCCGGTTGGGGAGGACCAGTCACAGCACCTGGAACTTTCCCGTGATCTGGCCCGCAAGTTCAACCGGATATACGGCGACATGTTCCCCGAGCCGACGACAATTCTTGGCGAGGGCGCCCGCATCATGGGGCTGGACGGCAAGGCCAAGATGAGCAAGAGCCTCGACAATTATATCGGGATGATGGATTCTCCCGAGACGGTGAAGAAGAAACTGGGGCCGGCGTTCACCGACCCGGCGCGAGTCCGTCGCGACGATCCCGGAACCCCGGATATCTGCAACATTTTCACCCTGCACAAGCTCTTCTCTCCGGCGGAGACCGTGGCCACTGTGGACCGGGAGTGCCGCACGGCTGGCATCGGCTGTTTCGACTGCAAGATGATGCTCCACGAACATATGACGGCGGCCTTGGAGCCGATTCAGGAGCGGGCACGGGAGCTGCAGGCCGACCCGGGAATAGTACACCGGATGCTGGAGGAGGGAGCGGAGCGTGCCCGGGCCATAGCCGGGGAAACCATGGACGAGGCCCGCCGTAAAATGGGCCTCCGCTGACAATCCCATGAGCGGTCCATACCGAAATCCAGTGCCCACGGTGGATCTGATCATCCGTGACCGGCAGGACCGGGTGGTGCTGATCAAACGTCGCAACCCGCCCCCGGGGTGGGCCCTGCCCGGCGGCTTTGTCGACCTGGGGGAAGACCTGGAGTCCGCCGCCGTCCGGGAAGCCCTGGAAGAGACCTCGCTCAACGTGGCCCTGGAGCGCCAGTTTCACACCTACTCCAGACCCGACCGGGATCCCCGGGGCCACACCATCACCACCGTTTTTCTCGCCACTGTCCGCAGCGGTATCCTGCTGGCTGCTGACGACGCCGCCGAAGCCTCATTTTTCAGCCGGGGGGAGATCGATGACACCACCCTGGCCTTTGACCACGCCGAAATTCTCAGGGATTACTTCGAGGGCCGCCACTGATCCGGGCCGTGAACAGTGCCGGGTCAGCCGATGGTGATGAAGTAGATCGGTCTAATGGTGAGGCAGAGGGCGAAGACCAGCACGGCCACGGCGGCGATGAGCTTGCGCCCCGGGCCGGGTTTCAGGGAGTCGTTGAGGGTCGGCGGGTGTTTGAAGCCGATGAAAAAAACGATCAGCGGCCAGATCAACCAGCCCTTGTACACAAATCCCAGCAACAGGATGATGATAAATACCACGCGGGACGCCGCGAGAAAAAATGACCGGCCGAAGAGCGAGTAGCAGAGATGGCCGCCGTCCAGCTGGGAGACCGGGAAGAGGTTGATAGCGGTGATCAGCAGCCCGATCCATCCGGCAAAGGCCGCCGGGTGATACTCCAGCACCACTCCGGGGGGAAGGGGGCCGTGCAGCAGCCGCACCAGGCCGCTGAAGGCCAGCGGTTGTCCGAGGAAGATGTGCCAGTAGCCTGGAACGGGGCGAAAGAGCTGGGGCGTTGAGTGCCCGAGGCCGTAAACCAGCACCGGGATGGTCACCAGGAATCCGGCCAGCGGACCGGCCACACCCACGTCGAACAGCGCCCGGCGGCTGGGAATCGGCCCCCGGATGCGGATGAAGGCGCCGAACGTGCCGAACCACGTCGGGGCGGGCAGAAAGTGGGGCAGGGTTGCGCGAATTCCGTGGTAGCGGCACGCGAAAAAGTGGCCCATTTCATGGGCGCCGAGGATAAGCAGCAGGGGAAAGGCAAAGGAGGTGCCGTAGCCCAGCAGTGACGGGCGGCGAAGCACCTGCCGCCAGAGGTCGAGATTGAACAGATCGGCGCTCTCGTCGCTGAATGAAAAGAGGGATGCTGTGTTTTCGGGGAGGTGGGACATCAGATTGTAACTGGCACCGGCAAAGAGAGTGGTGACCAGTGTGAGCAGAAAAAGGAACAGGGGGACCGCCACACGGCGAACCCGGTGCCGTCGTGGCGATGTCCCCAGGGGTCGAAGAGGGGGCGTCGAGTGCGGGCCGACAGATATCGGCTTGCGGTTCGGCCATTTGTTCAGAGTGCCTGGTGTGGTGCCGTTCACCCGTGCGCCAACCTCCGCTGGACAGTTTTCCGAATTCTCCTGCAGGCGAGGATTTTAGATCCCGGTGTCGCCACAAGTCAAACTTCCGCTGTTGTCCGTACCGCAGGTCAGCTTTGTGAAGAATACGCACTCGGCCGCGGGGTTGTGGGGACTCACGGCACCGGGAACCTCCGGTTCAACGGGATTTGTGAGGTGTGGAGCAGGTGGCACGAATATTGATATACAATCTCCATGTACCGGGAGGACGTCTTCAACAGCGCTTCGCGCGAGGAGGTATGACCCATGTTACGGATGAACCGAACGGCATGCCGGTGCCCGAGGATGCTGCCGGCCCTCTTTCTGCTGGCCGCGGTCTGTGGCCACGAGGTGTCAGCGGCAGAAGGGGTGGTTCATGTCTGGTCCGAGTTTCCTCCCCAGGGCATCGAGGCGGTTATCGGCTACCCGGCCTGGGGATACCGTTTCCATCCCAGCTATGCCATGGTGGACTGCGATGTGGATCCTGAGGAAGCCCTGGTCATCCTCGACGGGGAGACGCTTGGCGAAGCCGATGATTACGACGGCTTTCCGTCCTATCTCTTCATCAATCCGGGGCAGCACCAGCTTGAATTCCGGTCCGAAGGCCGGCAGATCCTGGTGCTTCGCGGGGCGTTTCTTTCCGGGGCTTTTATTCGCGTGGATCGTGAACTCGAGCGTGGTGGCGAGCCGATGCTGGTGGAACTGGGTGAGCCGGTGGATGTGGGTGGCGGGGAGCAGCCGCCCTACCAGCCGCCAGTGCTGCCGCCGGACGACGGCCCTGCCGGACCGGTGAGTCCCACCACGGGACCGGATCCCGCAGCGGAGACCCGGGAACCGGCAGGGGATGTGGGATACCTGGAGCTTCAGGTTACCCCGGCCGATGCGGCGGTCTACATCGACGACCGCTTTTTCGGTTCCGGTGATGAAATATCTCGTCTTCATGGCTCTATTCGACTGTCCGCCGGGGAGCATTCCATCCAGGTGACACGTCCCGGGTACCGGGCCCGTAGTCTGGCGGTGGACGTCATCGGGGGAGAGAAACAGCACCTCGATGTCTGGCTGGAGCAGGCGGCCCCTCCAGGGGAATGATTGATTCCCCTACTACCCTGTGGTATAACGGACAAAATTCATGGAATGAACAAGATCGGGCGAGCTTGCCAGGCTCGCTCGCGTGGTTGCCGGGGTAACCCCGGCAGGGGAGACCCTCATGCGCCAGCCACCCCTGGTGGCCATCGTCGGCCGGCCAAATGTTGGGAAATCACGAGTGTTCAACCGCTTCTGCGGTTTCCGCAAAGCCCTGGTCCACGATCGCCCGGGATTGACCAGGGACAGGAACTACGGGTCCGCCAGGTGGGACGACCGCCGCTTCAACGTGGTGGACACCGGTGGTTTGCTGGGGGTCGATGAGGGTCGGATCCTTGACAAGGGGATCGGCGAGCAGGCTTTTGCCGCCATTGACGAGGCCGTGCTGGTCCTCTTTGTGGTGGACGCCCGGGCCGGACTGACACCGCTGGACCACGAACTGGGGACGGTACTGCGCCAGCGACGGAAGCAGGTGGTTCTGGTGGTGAACAAGGTGGACGGTCCGAACCAGGAGGACGGGGCGGCGGAGTTTCACCAGTTGGGATTTCAGCCGGTGGTCTTCACCTCTGCGGAGCATGGCCTCGGTTTTAACGACCTGCACGAGGCGATATTTTCGTTCATCGCTGATCTCTGCCCTGCCGATACGGAAAGCGAGGAGAATATCCAACTGGCCATTGTCGGGCGTCCCAACGCCGGGAAATCGACGCTGGTCAACAGGATCCTCGGCGAGGACCGTGTGCTGGTCAGCTCCATCCCCGGCACGACGCGAGACTCGGTTGACGTGACCCTGTCCTTTCGCGGCCGGAAGGTGACCCTGGTGGACACCGCCGGTATACGGAAAAAGGCGCGGGTCAGCGGGGCCGAGGAAAAACTGAGTGTGAGCATGGCCATCAAGCAGATCGAGAGATCTGCGGTGGCCGTCCTGCTCCTCGACGCCACGGCCGGTATCGGGGCCCAGGATGCCGCTATTGCCGGTCACGTTGCCCGGTCGGGCCGGGGGGTGATCGTGGCGGTGAACAAGTGGGACCTGATCGACGACCGCAGCCACCAGGGGGCGTTGGAACTGGTTCGCCTAATGAAAATGCGTCTGCGTTTTCTGGACTACGCTCCGGTGATCCTGATTTCGGCACTGGATGGGACGCGGGTGGTGAAGATGCTGGACCAGGCCATGGCCATCGAGGAGCGGTGGCGGACCAGGGTGCCCACCCCCAAGCTGAACAGCCTGCTGGAGGCGTGGGTTGGCGAAAAGCCGCCACCAAGGCACAGCGGGCGGCCCGTGAAAATTTATTACGGGACCCAGGTCTCTTCACGGCCGCCGGTGTTCAAGCTCTTCGTCAATACGGGGGCCAAGCTCTACTTTTCGTATGAACGGTTTCTGGTGAACAGGATCAGAGAGGCATTCGATTTCGAAGGGGTACCGATCAGGCTGGTAACGGCGGAGAGGAAACAGCGGCGCGCCAGGTAAAACAGCGCGCTCCGGCTTCGAATCGGCGGCTACACGGCGCCAGACCTGGAGAGGCGGATCAGATGGTATTGTTCAACTACACGACGAAAGAGATCACTGCCAAGATCGTCTACTACGGTCCCGGGCTGGGCGGCAAAACCACCAACCTGCAGTCGATCTACGACGATCTCCCCCCGGAGATGAAGGGTAAGATGCTGTCGCTGGCCACCAAGAGCGACCGGACCCTCTTTTTCGACTTTCTCCCCATCGACCTGGGGAGCATCGGGGGAATGAAGGTCCGGGTTCAGCTCTACACGGTGCCCGGGCAGGTCTACTACAACTCGACCCGGAAGCTGGTACTCAAGGGCGCCGACGCTGTGGTCTTTGTGGCTGATTCGCAAAAGGCCATGGAGGAGGCCAACAAGGAGAGCCTGGACAACCTCTACCAGAACCTGGCCGAGCAGAACGTGAAAATCAACGACATCTGTATCGCTCTGCAATACAACAAGCGCGATCTGGGCAGCGTGATGCCGGTGGAGCAGATGGGGCAGCTGTTGAACCGTGGGGAGTGGCCGGTATTCGAGGCGGTGGCCACCCAGGGGATCGGTGTCCAGGAAACACTGCGGGAGATGCTCAAACTGGTGGTGCTCTCCCTGAAGGATAAATACGATTTCAGCGTTGGGGATTCTGCGCTGCTTGAAGAACTGAACCAGGCCGGAGAATCGCTGAAAGGCAGCACTGCTTCGGCCGAGCCGTCCGAGGCCGCCATCGCGGAAACGCCGGCGGTGGAATCCGCCCTCACCGCACCGCTGCCGGTGGTGGAATCGGGTCAGGACATGTCGGCGAACGGACCCGAACCGGCATTTTCATTGTCTGCCGACCAGCACCCGGGGGGCGCGGACGCCCTTGATAAGGATAACAGCCTGGACCTTGGCAACAGCTCCGGGATTTTCTCGGACAAGGTCGTACCGGAGATCGATATCTTCGAGCTGGACGATGAGTTCCTTGACAATGGTGAAGGCGACGGGGATTCGTTTGATGGAGCGGTGGATGACCCCTTCGGGGACGAGTCGGTGCTGGTGATCGACGAAGAGGCCCCGGCCGCGGAATCCACGGAAGCCGGGACACAGGCGGTGGCTGCCGTGGCCCAGGCGGCGGCAGTTGAGATTGCCGAGGCGGAGGATCCCTTCGAGCAACTGGCACCGGTTGAAATCCCCGAACCGGCCGCAGATGCCTCTGCTGATCATGCCGTTCCCGCGGTGCTGGAACTGACGGTTCCCGACGGCGCGGAGAGCGAGGTCACCCTGCCGCTGATGATCCGGCTGAATCACAAGGGGGAACTTCTGGAACTGCAGCTATCACTCAACCTCCGTTTGCGGGGCTAGGGAGTTCGGATATTTCCCTGGGACGGACCGCGGCGACTGGTGCCGCGGCTTTCTTCTGTACTGTGATCACAGGGCCGGCCGACGATTGACATCTCCTCGCGCAAACAGTTACCATCGAAACGATTAGTGACCTGTATCTCTTGATTGCAGACCATGTTGCCGGTGGCCGGGAATAGCCGTGCCGCGCCCGGTCCCCGCCGGAGATCGAAGTGGAACCAGATTCCATGCTGCCCTTTGAGGAAGAGAACGCCGTGAAGGAACCGGATATCCCTCTGCCCGAGGGGAAGATGAGTTTCAAGCCCGAGGAATTGTATCGTTTCACCAAGATCAAGCCATTCGTGCTTCGTTTCTGGGAATCCGAGTTTCCTGCGCTCAAACCGAAGAAGAACGAGCCGGACGGTCTGGCGTACAGCCGCGCCGACGTGGAGATGATTCTGGCCATCAAGCATCTGCTCTACGACGAAGGGCTGACCCTTGCCGGGGCGCGGCAGCGCCTGTCTGGTGAAGAGGACGGGGCGCAGGAAGCCACGGGGAAGAACGCCACCCGGAAGAACAAAAAGATCTCCGGCAAAAAAAAAGCCGCGGCCGCCGGGCCGGTCCAGACGTCGACGCAGGTTCGGCAAGGCAAGGAACCGGCAAAGCGCGGTCTGCCCGCGACCCCGGCCAACCGTTCACGGGTTTCACTGGAGGAATTGCTCCCGGGAAACGCGGCGGCCTCAGGTGTGGCTGCTGAGGCGGTGAAGGGGAAGGTAAAGAGAACCGAGGGTAAAAAGAAGAAGACTCCTGCAGCCGTTCCGCCAGCGGCGGACACGGAAATCGGGGTTCCGGAGTTGCGGCGGAAACTGTCCGACGTGCTGCGGGAACTTCGAGAGATATTGACTTTCCTCCACAAGGGTGATAGATAATCCCCTTCTGTTGGCTGATCCATGTCGGGACGTAGCGCAGCCTGGTAGCGCACCGGTCTGGGGGACCGGTGGTCGGAGGTTCAAATCCTCTCGTCCCGACCATTTTTTCGCCGTAACAGACGTGTAACCAGTGAACGACTAGCGCCCTCACGGCCGCTAGTTTTTTTTTGAGCGCCGTTCGTGAACATTCTGCTGACCAACGATGACGGGATCCAGGCCGAGGGACTTCAGGTTCTGCACCAGACCCTGCTGGACCGCGGGCACCAGGTGGAGGTGGCGGCTCCCGATCGTGAGCGCAGCGCTGCCAGCCAGGCGCTGACCATCACCAGACCGCTCCGGGTGCGAACCCTCGATACCGGGATCCACTCCATTGACGGTACGCCTGCCGACTGTGTCCATCTGGGCGTACTGAACCTGGTGCAGCGACGTCCCGACATGGTTCTTTCGGGAATCAACTGGGGTCTCAACGTTGGGGACAACATCTATTACTCGGGCACGGTGGCTGCCGCCGCCGAGGCGCTGCATCTCGGACTGCCGGCGCTGGCCATTTCCCGCGACCGGTGGGACCGTGGCGACCGCCAACTGGCAGCTGCCGCGCGGTTCACCGTTCGTCTTGCCGAGTGGTGGCATGGGCAGTCGTCCTGGCATTTACGGTGCGTGCTCAATGTCAATTTCCCCCTGGGCCCGGTTGTGGGCACCCGATACACGGTGCAGGGGAAGAGGACGGCCCACACCCCTGCGAAATTCGACACCGATCCCATGGGCCGCTCCTACTACTGGGCCTGGTCCAACGATGACGGCCTGCTCCCGGACCCGGATGCTGATTTTCAGGCCGTGGCCGAGGGGCGGGTGTCCTTGACGCCATTGAAGATCGAGCGCACCCACCGTGAAGCATTGGAGGCCCTCGAAGAGATACCAGTGCCTGGAACTGAGGGCGGGGAGATAGACGATGACCGCTGACCCCCGTCCCGATTTCATCAAGCGCCGGACCCGGATGGTGGTGGAATCCCTCCATGGCCGGGACATCCGCGACCAGCGGATACTGGACGCCTTCCAGCAGGTTCCTCGGCACCTCTTCATCGATCGGGCCATGTGGCCGAAAGCCTATGGCGATCACCCGCTGCCCATCGGGGCCCAGCAGACCATTTCCCAGCCGTACATCGTGGCCAAGATGCTTCAGGAGCTTGAGCTCCACCCGGAACACAAGGTTCTGGAGATCGGCACCGGATCGGGGTACCAGACGGCCATACTGGCCAGGCTGGTGCGCCAGGTGTTCTCCATCGAACGGATCGCCGAGCTGGCCCGCGGAGCCCAGACGGCGCTGGCTGAGCTGGGGGTGCTCAACACCACGGTGAAGGTGTTCGACGGGACTTACGGCTGGTCGGAAATGGCTCCATTCGACAGGATCATCGTATCCGCCGCGGCACCACTGGTGCCCGAACCGCTCACCGCCCAACTGGCTCCCCGGGGCCGTTTGCTGGTCCCGGTGGGCGATACCGCTTCCCAGACCCTGAAACTGGTGACCAGGACGGAGGGCGGTGCGTTAATGGAGGAAGAGCTGGATGGCTGTGTCTTTGTAAAACTGGTTGGCCGCTACGGTTGGGAGAAATAGATACCATGCAGTGGTTGAAGAAACTATATGACTGGGTGCTGCACTGGGCCGAGACGCCATATGGCGTTCCGGCACTGTTCATCCTGGCCTTTATCGAATCGTCTTTCTTTATCATTCCCCCGGACGTATTGCTCATCGCCATGGCCCTCGCCCTGCCCACCCGGGCCTTTCGCTTTGCCTTTTACTGCTCGCTGGGGTCGGTGCTCGGCGGAATGTTCGGCTATTTTATCGGGATGCAGTTCTTCGACACCCTGGGCAAAGGGGTGCTCGACTTCTACGGGGCCATGGAAAAATATGACTATATTGCCCAGAAGTACAACGAGTACAGCGCCTGGGTCGTGGCTATCGCCGGGTTCACGCCCATTCCGTACAAAGTGTTCACCATCGCCGCCGGAGCCTGCAAGGTCAACTTCCCCATTTTTGTCATCGCTTCGGCCATCAGCCGGTCGGCGAGGTTTTTTATCGTTGCCGGTCTGTTTTATTTCTTCGGGCCGCCAATAAAAACCTTCATCGACCGCTACTTCAATATACTTTCAATACTCTTTGTGATACTCTTGATAGGCGGTTTTGTCCTGATGAAATTGTTCTTCTGATGGGCGGACCGCTTTGTTTTTCGTTGACCCTGTCGGGACGTAGCGCAGTCTGGTAGCGCACCTGCTTCGGGAGCAGGGGGTCGGAGGTTCAAATCCTCTCGTCCCGACCACTTTCCCCCCCCATCAGCAAAATCGCATGCAGGAGCCGATGCCGATGATCGATCTCAAGACGAAGATCCGCGATATCCCCGATTTCCCCAAACCCGGCATTATCTTCAAGGACATCACCCCCTTACTGGGAGACCCCTGGGCATTCCAGCAGGTGGTGGACACCCTTGCTGACCGCTACCGCGAACAGCGTGTGGGTGCGGTGCTGGGGACCGAGTCGCGGGGTTTTCTCTTTGGCGCTCCCCTGGCGCTCCAGCTTTCCGTGCCTTTCGTGCCGGTCCGCAAACCGGGAAAACTCCCCTACAACACCCTGTCCGAATCTTATCAACTGGAATATGGCACCGACAGTCTCGAGGTGCACGTGGACGCGGTGAAACCGGGCACACCGGTGGTGGTGGTGGATGATCTGCTGGCCACCGGGGGTACCGCGGCGGCCACGGTGAGTCTGGCCCGCAAACTGGGGGCAGAGGTCATCGAAGCGGCATTTGTCGTCGAACTGGAGTTTCTCTCCGGGCGGAAGAAACTGGGGGACGTCGACGTTTTCAGCCTGATCCGCTACTGAACCCGCTTTACCTCACCTCTGGGCATACCAGGTTCTGAACACCAGGTCGCCGCCGGCCGGCTCACCGTTGTGCTGCAGGCTTCCTCCGGGGTAGGTGTCTGCCTCGCTGGCCTGCAACGCGGGCAACAGCGGCGTACTGCCGGCGCGGGAGATGCACAGACGGAACCTCCGGCCGGCCGAGGGGAGAATCTCACCCAGGCGAACGGGGTAGAAGCGATGGCGGCCGCGCAGCCTCCCCGGAGGCAGGGCGATCCGCACCAGTTCCCGCCCGCCGGAATCTTCATCGAAAAGCTGGAAAATCGATCCCTGGGGTTCGGGAAACCGGTCCTCGGGACCCAGCAAGAGGTCGATGCGGGTCAGTCCGTCTTCAGCGCAGCGAAAAGTCTGGCCGATGGACCGGTCAGTTTCGCCGGGGCGGAGAACCCGGTCGCCTTCAAGCTGACGGATCTCGATGCCGAGGGACGGGGGCATACTCTCTCCGGGGCGGCGGGCGTAGATTTCCAGTGGACGGCCGGGGAAACCCGGGGCTGCAATCCGATCGACCTGCTGGTAAACCCTGGGAAACCAGGGCTCTTCGCTGACAAAATTGGTCATGAACCCGAAATTCTCCATCAGCACCAGGTAATCCGGAGCCAGATTCATCAGTCCCCAGAGCAGGTTCCCCCGGGCAATCTGTTGCAGATCGATATCACCGGTGAGGCCGAGAAGATCGAGAGTTTGGCCCTGGTAGTGGTAGCCCAGGTAGCCGATCTCCAGGTGGGCCACGCTGCTGTCCCCACCGGCAAGAGTGTTGAGCCGGGCGGCGGCCAGGGGGTAAAGTTCGTCCCGATAATTCAGGTGGCGGTGGTGCTGCAGCACGGCACGGCATTCGCCGGCGAGGAAACCGGCGAGCAGGAGCAGGCAGACAGCTTGAACCGCTTTCCCTGTCCAGGGCGCGAGGTCGCTCCGACCCCGAAAAGAAACAGTATCGGGGAGACCGGCAGAGACGATGATCAGCAGACCCACCACCACCGGTGTGCTGTACCAGTGATACCCGGCAACACCCAGGGCGCTGTATCCGGCGAGGTAGGCCGCCACCCAGAGCAGAAAGGCCAGCCAGGCCCGCCCGGGAGCGGAGCGGCGGCGGCACAGCAGCCGGTACGCCCCGGGGATTGTGAGGAGCAGCAGCAGATACCAGGCCGGGTTGAGGGTTGCCGAACGCCCGGCCCAGACCCAGAATTGCTGCCAGAATCCGATGAACAGCCCGGATGCACCCTGGGCCACCTTGGCCTCGAGGGTGCTGGGGGCGAACCCTCCCAGGACCAGCCTGGAGTAAGCCAGCCAGCTGCCCAGAACCAGGAGATAGACCAGGCTGCCGGCCCAGGGGATGCGCCGGCGCCGGTGCAGTATGAGGAAGAACAGAATCGGAGCGGCCAGCACACCCTCTCCGCGGGTCAGCGCGGCCAGGGCCAGCAGCAGGGCCGCGGCCACCGGACGGTGCCGAACCTCGCTCAGGTGGCAGGCGGCGGCCACCAGGAAACAGAGCAGCACAGGTTCTCCGCCGATGGTCAGAACCAATCGGAAATTCATCAGGATCATCAGGCCGAGGGCCAGGCCGGGCAGTGGGCGGCCGTCCGCGACGTGATTGAAATAGAGTACCGAGGCCAGACCAAAAAGGGCGAGGATGCTCACCAGGCTGCCCGCGGCAGGCACAGGCACACCGGCCCAGCCGGCCAGGGCCAGCAGCAGGGTGAGCAGGGGAGTGGTGGTGCCACGGCTGGGTATGCCCGGATTAAAGCAGAAACCCTGACCCTCGCTGAGGTTGCGGGCATAGCGGAAAGTGATGTATGCGTCGTCGTACGAGCGGTCGTGGAAGAGCACAACCAGTGCTGCGGCCACCAGCAGGAAGATGAGCAGTGCGGCAACATGCCAGCGGAAATCAACCGGGCGGTTCACCGCCGTAATCGGCGGCACTGCAGCATCGGGTGGTGGGGATCGGAGTATCATCGGGCCATTCTAGCCAATGGGGCCACCCGGCAGCAAGGGACTCCCCGGGTGGCCCGTATTGACGATAAACGCTTGAAATGTTATAAGTCTCGCTCGCGAACTCGTGCCTGTGGGCGCCTGTAGCTCAGGTGGATAGAGCAAGGGATTCCTAATCCCTGTGCCGGGGGTTCGAGTCCTCCCAGGCGTACCAGACCGCCTGCCGCGGATCTTCGGACCTGCCGCAGGAATTGCCATCACCAAGAAGAACGGAGAGTGTTGATATGACCGCCAGGAAGCTCAGCAGGAAGGAACTGCTGCGGCAGGACGAGTTTCTGACCAGCATGGAAAGAACCCAGCAGTTCTGGGAGGAGCACAAAAACGCCATACTGATCGGCGCTGTCGCGGTGGTGGTGGCGGTGATCCTGATTGTGGGTGGCATTTCGTATTTCAAGGCCCGGGAGGCCAAAGGGGCAGCCGCTCTTTCCGAGGCCCTGCGGCCCTACCACGGAACGGTGCTGGGGCAGACACCGGCACGCGCCGACGACGACCAGCTGCAGTTCGCCTCCGATACCGAAAAATTTCAGGAATCGATCAGTGCCCTGGACGGGGTCATCGACAAATACAGCGGCACCGAGGCCGGGCGCGTGGCCAGGCTCTACCGGGCGCATTCGCTGTTCAATCTCGGCCGCTACGCCGAGGCCCTGGAGGAATACCAGTCTTTTCGCAACAGTGCCGGCAACGGTTACCTCTCCGGCCTGGCCCTGCTCAACATGGCCCAGTGCCGGCGGATGGAAGGCGATTTGCCGGCCGCTGCCGACACCTACCAGGAGCTGATCGAATCCGCTTCAGAGCTCCAGTTCCCGCTGGATACGGCTCTGTGTGCCCTGGCCGACTGCAGCCTGGAGAGCGGCGACCGGGAAAAGGCGGCCAGTCTCTATCGGCGGGTGGTGGATGAATTTCCCGAGTCGGCCTACCGTTTTGTTGCCGAGGAGAAGCTGGGAAGCCTGGGGATCGAGGACACAGTTGCCGTTCCCACCGGTGCATCGCCCCTGGAGTGAGCCCGTCAAATGACCTCTACCCTCAAACGATCGTGGCCTCGTGAGCTCTTCGAGACCATCGTAATCAGTGTCATCCTTGTTCTTTTCTGCAAGACGTTCATCTTTCAGCAGTTCCGTATACCAACGGGGTCGATGGAGGACACGTTGCTGGTGGGTGACCACCTGATGGTGAACAAGTTCGTCTTCGGACCCCTGCAGCCGGAAAAGTTCAGCGGCCTGCTGCCGGTGCGGGATGTGCGACGGGGTGATGTGGTGGTCTTCAAATACCCCGAAGAACCGGAGATGCCTTTTATCAAAAGGGTCATCGGCCTGGGCGGAGAATCGGTGGAAGTCAGGCGGAAGCAGGTCTATATCGATGGCACGGCGCTGGACGAGCCCTACAAATATCACAAACGTCCTGGTATCGATCCGCAGGTGGATTTCCACGGCCCGGTTCTGGTTCCCGAGGGGATGCTCTTCGTTCTGGGTGATAACCGGGACAACAGCCGTGACAGCCGTTTCTGGGGTTTTGTGCCGGTGGATTACCTGATGGGTCGGGCACTGCTCATCTGGTGGTCCTACGAGGAGCGGCGCGGCACCTTCCTGGAAAAGAAACTCCACCAGCGGGTGCAAAACTTCTTTGACACCGCCTTCAATTTCTTCTCCAAGACAAGGTGGAGGCGCTCCTTCACCCTCATCCGTTAGCAGTTCGCCGAATTCCATCGCGAGGAGCAGGCACGCCTGCGATGGGGGGCAGGTCGGTTCTCCCGTCTTCGCTCACGGGTCTCGAGTTCACGTTGGGATTGCTGTGAATCTCTCGACACGTCAGGCGTGTATAGAACCTCTCGACATATCGCTTAGCCGGCAAACCGACCTGCCCCTCCACCTCGGCCCTCGTAAATCTGTGGCATGATGGCGGGGATGGATCCCGCCCTCATCTTCTCAGGGATAGAGCCTGAACCCGGTGAAGTCTTTCTGCGTCAAGCGGCTGTGGTGCAGCCAGATTCGGTCGTTCCGCTCGGGGCAGTCGGAACGAAAATGGCTGCCCCGGCTTTCGGTGCGGATGGCGGCGGCCCGGGCCACCAGGCAGGCCACGGTGAGCATGTTCAGCGTTTCAAGACCTGAGCGGCAGAGCGGCTTGAGCGCCTTGCGGTCAAGCAGGGAGCGCAGGGTGGAGAGGGCCTTGCTCAGACCTTCCCCGCTGCGAACGATGCCCACGAGATCCCACATCGCCTGACGGGTGGCGACCCTGATCTCGTCCAGTGCCTCTTCCTCCAGGGGTTCAAGAACACACGGGGCGTTGCCGCCCAGGCCACGGAACCCTCTTCCGCCGCGATCCGCCGACGGGAGCGCGGTGGCGGCGGTGATGCGGGCCAGGGTGTCGGTGTGGGGCATGGGGGGGCGGTCGGCAAGGATGGCCCGGGCACCGCGGGCGCCAAAGACCAGTCCCTCCAGCAGCGAGTTGCTGGCCAGCCGGTTGGCGCCGTGCACACCGGTGCAGGCGGCCTCACCGGCCGCGTAGAGCCCGGGGATGCTGGTGCGCCCGTGGGCGTCGGTCCAGATTCCGCCCATCATGTAGTGGGCGCTGGGGGTCACCGGTATGGCATCCCGGGTGATATCTATGCCATAGCTGGCACAGGTGCTGTGGATGGTGGGGAATCGCTTGCGCACGAACTCGGCACGCAGGCCGGTCAGGTCGAGCAGGACGTGGGCCTCACCGGACCGCTGGAGTTCGTAGAGGATTTCCCTGCTGACCACATCACGCGGGGCCAGTTCGGCCTGGGGGTGGCGGCCCACCATGAACCGCTGTCCACTTACGTTGCGCAGCACGCCGCCTTCGCCGCGGATCGATTCCGAGAGGAGAAATGAAGGTATGCCGGGGAGACAGAGAGCGGTGGGGTGGAACTGGACAAACTCCATGTCCATCATTTCAGCCCCGGCACGGAAGGCGATGGCCATGCCGTCACCGGTGGCCTGCGGCGGGTTGGTGTTGTTGAGGAACACCTTGCCTGCGCCGCCGGTGACCATCAGAACGGCTCGACCAAGGATGCGGCGGGGTTTCTCGTCACCGGCACCGAGGTAGGTGACACCGAGGCAGCGCCCCCCGCTGAGCAGCAGGTCCACGGTGAATGTTTTGGGAATCACACGGATGCGGTCATCGGTCTTTGCCAGGTTGCCCAGGGTCCGAACGATCTCCCGACCGGTGGAATCGCCCTGGGCGTGGAGGATCCGTCGCTTGCTGTGCGCGCCCTCCCTGGTGAAGGAGAGCCGCAGCCCCTCGCGATCAAATTCGGTGCCCCAGGCGATCAGTTCAGTGACATGGGCCGGCCCTTCCTCCACCAGGATACGGACCATCTCCTCATCGCAGAGCCCGTCCCCGGCCTGCAGGGTGTCCTTGAGGTGAAACCCCACCCGGTCTTCCTCGCTGAGAACCACCGCCACCCCGCCCTGGGCCAGTTCGGTGTTGCTGTCCTCGACCTTGTCCTTGGTCAGGATGGCCACCGAACCGTGGGGCGCCAGTTCCAGGCCGGCGCGAAGTCCGGCGATACCGCTGCCGATGACGATAAAATCTGCAGAATCGGCACTATCCCGATAACTGCTCATGGGTGGAACCTGTCTCTGTAGAAGTTCTCCGGTTGGTGGAAACCAATCGCAATAAACATCTTATGGTAGCACAGGGCCGTGGTGCAGGCAATTCCCGGTATGCTGCGCCGCGCCTTCCTTCCTTGACAGTTCCACGAGCCCACATGCTATCATCTGGAAAATTTGAACATGTTTTCTGGTGCTCACGGGGGAACAGCGTGGAGTCTTTCAACGGCCGGCTGGGGACTGATTGTTTTTTCTCCGAACTGCTTCGGCGGGTCTATCTGGAGAAATGTACGGGAGAACTGCTGGTCGAAAAAGACGATCAGAAAAAGAAGATATTTCTCGACAGCGGGACCATCAGCTACTGTGCCACCAATATCAATTCCGAACGTCTGGGCTCCATGCTGGTTCGCCAGGGGGTGATCGACAATTCTGCTCTGCGCAGCGCCCTGCAGGGAAAGGGTGCCCAGCGGCTGGGTCAGAAACTGGTGGCCGACGGGGTGATCACCGAGGACGAGCTGCAACAGAGCCTGATCCAGTCCGCCCGCGAGAATGTCTACGGGATGTTCAACTGGGTGGATGGGCGTTTCGAGTTCGGACCCAGCCGGACAGCGCTCCCCGATGACCTGCGCTTCCAGTTGCCCACCTCGGACGTGATTCTCGAGGGTGTGCGGCGTATCGAGGATTACCGGATGGTGGAACCGGGCCTGAAGCAGCTGTCCGGTGTGCTGGGTATGGCCGAGGATGCGCCTGAAGCCCATCTCATCAGCTCCCTCACTCCGGTGGAGGGGTTTCTGCTCTCCAGGATCGACGGGATCCTGACCCTGGAAGATATCTGTGCCATCAGTACGGTGGATCGAGAGATGACCTGCCGCTGTCTATACGCGCTGTACTGCGCCGGACTGATACTGGGGGACTCTGCGGAACAGGAGCGGCAGCCCGAAGGTCTGCCGGCGTCCGAACCGGCAGAGGTCCAGGGCTCCTCTGACCGGCCGGCGGAAGCAGAGCCAGCCGCACCGATTCTTCACGACGAGATAGAAAAAAAATACGCCGTCTGCTGTATGGCCCAGGTGGATCTCTACACCGTCCTGGAAATACAGAGCGACGCTTCCGAGGAACAGATCCGCAAATCCTACTATCGACTGGCAAAAAGATTCCATCCGGACCGGCACCGGGAAACGGGGGATGAGGACCTGGAGGCCAAACTGGAAGCGCTGTTCATGAAGATCGGCCAGGCCTACGACACACTGGCCGACGCGAACAAGCGTTTCGATTACGACCAGTCGATCCTGAAAAACTCGGCAGCGGTGGATTACGGGTCCGTTACGGAAAAGATGACACCGGAGAAGATTGCCGGGATGCATTTCAAGGAGGGGATGCGGTTCTACCTCGAGAAGGATTTCTGGAACGCGGTCCAGCTTTTCAGGCGGGCCATCGACGCATCTCCGGAAGAAAACTCAGAACATTTCCGTTACCTGGCCCTGGCCCTGTCACAAAATCCCAAGTGGGGCAAGGAAGCCGAACGATACTTCCTCAAGGCAATCGAACTGGAACCATTCAGCCCGGATCTTCGTCTGCTGCTCGGCCGGCTCTACCGGGTATCAGGCCTCAACCGCCGGGCCGAAGCGCAGTTCCTGGAGGCGCTGAAACTCGAGCCGGGGAGCCTCGGCATTCAGGCCGAGCTGGACGATCTGCACAACAACGACGAACAGACGGGCGGCACGTTCATCAAAGGGCTCTTCCGTAAAAACCGCAAAGACTCCTAGCTCCCCCCGGGCACGCCATGCACTACCTCATCGACGGCAACAACCTGATCGGCCACAGCCGCGACCTGGACCTGTCAGATACGGACTGCCGCGGTCAGGCGATGAGCAAGGTGGCTGATTATTGCCGGCAGTCCGGGGCTCGGGCAACGATCTTTTTTGACGGCGGACCCGACACCCACGTGGGCCAGAGAGGCGTCTCCCTCGGAGCGGTGCGGGGCCTGCTCGCCGGGAAAGGGGTCGAGGCCGACACCAGAATCATGAGCATGATCGAAAGGGCGGCCGGCAGTCTGTTCACCGTGGTCAGTTCTGACCGGCAGATCTATGGACGGGCTCGAACGGCCGGGCTGCCTGCCTTGCGTATTCACGAATTCAATGCCCTGCTGGATACCGAGCGGCAGCGGACGGAAGCCGGCCGCGACCGGCAGGCTGAGCTGGAGCAGAAGAGCCGCAGCCTCGGCCGCGATGAACTGGCGGAGTGGCTGGAGATCTTTGGTGAGGATTCTTGACGGCCTCCACGCCTGCGTGCTAGCGTAATCCTGGATCCGGTGTGGAGGAGGTGATCGCTCTCCCGTTTATCGGGGGGGAGGAAAGTCCGAACTCCGCAGGGCAGTGCGCTGGGTAACACCCAGTGGGGGCAACCCTAAGGAAAGTGCCACAGAAAATATACCGCCACCGGCCGTTCGCGGTCGGGGGTAAGGGTGAAAAGGTGCGGTAAGAGCGCACCAGTCCATGCGGTGACGCGTGGAGCTTGGTAAACCCCGCACGGAGCAAGGCCAAATAGGAAGGCAGGCAAGGGTGGCTCGCCCTGGCCTTCGGGTAGGCTGCACGAGCCGGTGGGTAACCACCGGCCAAGATGAATGATCGCTGCCGTCCCTCGGGGCGGTAACAGAATTCGGCTTACGATCCGCTCCGGAATCCACTTTGAACCGTTCGAGGCATTCGTGAAAAGACAGGGCAATGTCGTACCGCCGCCCCTGCGACCGGGCGACACCGTGGCCGTGCTCTCACCGGCCGGTCCGGTGGATGCGGCGGCGCTGAATCGCGGGCAGCGATTTCTGGAGGAACGCGGCTACCGTGTGCGCCGCGGGCGCCATGCGTTGGCCCGGCGGGGATATCTTGCCGGCAGCGACCGGCAGCGACTGACCGACCTGAACCGTGCCATTGCCGATCCCGGAGTGCAGGCCGTCTTTTTCTCACGGGGTGGTTACGGCACCACCCGGCTGCTGCCCGGACTCGACCTCGGGCCGCTCTGCCGCCTGCCGAAGATCTTCCTCGGTTTCAGCGACCTCACCGTGCTGCTCAACCGGATCACCGCTGAGGCGGGACTGGTGACCTACCTCGGGCCCATGGTGGCCACCGACCTGAATCGCGGGCTGTCCGGGCGAACGCTCACCTCTTTCGAAACCATGATCGAGGGTCGCCGCGGCGGCGTTCTGCTCCGCGGCACGCCCGGCCGGGCCGCACCGGGGGTCCGCAAAGGCTTCCTGCGCACCGGAATCGTCACTGCCGAACTGGCCGGCGGTTGCCTTTCGATGATCGTTGCCTCTCTGGGGACGGACAACCAGCCGGAGCTGGCCGGCAAGATATTTTTCTGGGAGGATGTGAACGAACCGGCGTACCGTCTTGACCGCATGCTGACCCAGTTACGGCAGGCCGGGCTGTTCGACGACCTTGCCGGCATGATCATCGGTGGTCTAAGTGGATGCGGGACCGCGCATCCCGGGGGGCGGGGCGGGGTGCAGCGATTCCTGGACGGGGTGCTCGGCCCGCTGCGGTGTCCGGTCTATTTCGGGTTCCCGTCCGGGCATGGCCCGGCAAAGGTCATCCTGCCCATCGGGCTGCCGGTGACTCTGGATTCGGGCAAGGGGCAGGTCCGCTATGACCGTTTGGGAAAACCAGGACTTTAGTGGGGCGGCCAGTATTCCGATTCAATAGACGGTGACGGGGATGCAGACCGGTGGCCCCCTTGAACTGCGAATTGGCCTATCCCCGGAGGGAGGACATGAGTAAAGACAGCAGCAACTCTTACGAGCGCAGGCTCTACCCGCGGGTGGAGTTGATGCGGATGAGCATTCCCGCGGAAGGTCGGAAATCGGCGCGGATCATCGACATCAGCGCCAGCGGAGCCCAGGTGGAGTTCCCCACACCTCTCGTGCCGGGAAATCTCTACGAGATCAGGCTCACCTTTCCCGATCGGCAGATCAGTGTCCGCGCCAGGGTTACCCGCAGCCTTGCCCCCGAAGGATCGGTGAGGGCCGCGGACAGCGGGACACCTTGTCTGGCTGGTTTGGAATTCATTGGCCTTGATATCGAGGACCAGCGCTATCTGGAAGGATACGTGGCCGGTCAGTCCCAACTCTAGCAGCAGGCCGACCGCCCGTTCCCCGGTTTCCGGCCCAATTGATCCACGCCGCGAATCTGCTTACAATCATGCCTGTGGTGGCGGTGCCTGTCCGGAGGTGATTCCGTTGCCACCAGGCGGGGTGGGAAATGCGAAAACGGGTCATCGGTGTTATGGGAGGGGCCGGGGCCGGTGAGGATGCCTGTCGGTTGGCCTATCGTCTGGGCCAGCTGGTGGCCGACGGCGGAGACGTGCTGCTCTGCGGGGGGCGCGCCCACGGCGTGATGGAACACGCCGCCCGCGGTGCCCGCGACCGGGGCGGCCTGACGGTGGGCGTTCTTCCGGGAAGCGACCCGGACCGGGCCTCGACGAACATCGACCTGGCGGTGGCCACCGGGATGGGCAACGCCCGCAACGTCATCAACGTCCTCACCAGTGATGCGGTGGTGGCTTGTGCCGGCGGCACTGGGACCATCTCCGAGGTGGCTCTTGCCCTGAAGAGCGGGAAGCTGGTGGTGGCGCTCGGCTATGAGCCCGGCAGCTGTTTCGCGCCCTGGCTCGGCCGGGAGTTGCTGTGTGCCGCCACCGCAGAAGAAGCCTATCGTCTGGTGTCGGATCACCTGGGGGACCGGGGAATCCCCCGCTGATCGCCCTGTTGCGGCACCGCCCGTATTGTAGAATCAGGTGAGGGTCCACCGTGGAGTCCATACAGGTCAAGGTGCAGGGAGTTGAATACCGGATAACCTTTGGCGGCGATCTGCCGGGGTGGATGGGTCAGGCGCTGCCCGGGGGTGGCACGGCCACTCCTTTCGTGCTGCTGCTGGTGGACGAGAACGTCAGCGAACTGCACGGCGACCGGCTGCACGCGGCTTTCGAACAACTGGGTGTGGAGGTGCGGGGGGTCCAGGTTCCCTGCGGGGAGGCGACCAAGTCCCTGGAGGTCTACGGCCGCCTCTGTGACCAGGTGCTTTCGCTGGGGCCGGACCGGTCGACGCCGCTTATTTCCTGCGGCGGCGGAGTGACCGGTGATGCGGCGGGGTTCGTGGCGGCAACCGTGCTTCGCGGTTTGCCGCTGTACCAGGTGCCAACCACCACGCTGGCCCAGGCGGACAGCGGTGTGGGCGGCAAGGTGGGGCTTAACCACCCGACGGGCAAGAACCTGTTGGGTACCTTTTACCAGCCACGAGCGGTGTTCATCGATCCGGCGTTCACCAGGACTCTTGAAGATCGTGATTTTGTGGCCGGCCTTTTCGAGGCGGTGAAAATGGGATTGATTCTCGACCACCGGCTCCACGGCTGGCTGGTTGAGCATTGGGATCGCCTGGAGTCACGCAACGAGAAGGATCTGGTCCACGCGTTGAAGGAGAGTTGCCGGCTCAAGGCCCGGGTTGTGGAACTGGACGAGCGGGAGAAGGGGCCGCGACGGGTACTCAATTTCGGCCATACGGTGGGCCACGTGCTGGAGCACCTGTCCCGGGGTGGTCTGCGCCATGGTGAGGCCGTGGCCTGGGGTATGGCGGCGGCGGCCCACCTGTCGGTGAACGGGGCCGGTCTTGAACAGGAGCAGGCCCGGGCCATCAAGTCGTTCATCTACCGCCGGGTACCGAGACGTCCGGAGCTGCCTGACCGTGACGCCTTCCTCCGGCTGCTGGCCAGAGACAAGAAAAGGCGGGGAGACGCCATTGATGTTGTCCTGCTCCGTTCGGTGGGGCATACGGTGATTAATCAGAACCTCGCACCGGAAACGATGTGGCAAGCGGCCTGCGACGTGATCGATGAAGGGCAGTCATGATTGATAAGGAAAAACTGCAGAAAGGCGGCAGCTGAATGAAAGCGATGGTGACAAGACTTCTCTTCATACTGGTCCTGGTGTCAACCGTTGCCCGGGGTGACGTGGTACCGGACGGCGTGACGGTTCCGGATCGCGGCCAGGATTCGGCGGGTGAGGCGGATGGCGGCGTTGCCGCCGACGGCGAACACTCTCAGGCGTACTACCACTTCCTGCTGGCCAAGGGATACGAATTCGAGCATCTGTACGACGACGCTGTTCGTGAGCTGCAGCTGGCCCTGCAGTATGACGACAGGAGCTGCTTCATCCACTCCGAGCTTGCCGAGCTCTACCAGCGTCTGGGCCGTGATGGAAAAGCCATGGAGCACGGCCATGCGGCCATCGAGGCCGATCCTGAGAATGCCGAGGCCCGGGTGTTTCTGGGAATGCTCTATTTCAAGAAGAGCCGGCAGGAAGAGAAATACCGGGACGAACTCACCGACAAGGCCATCGAACAGTTTCTCGAAGCGTTGGCCATCGACCCGCAGCGAGAGGATGCCTATCTCGACCTGTCCCACATCTACCATGTCAACGATCGCGACGAAGAGGCCCTGCAGCTGCTGGAGCGGTTTCTGAAGGTGTCACCGTTCAGCGAGCGGGCTCTTTTCGCCCTGGGCAATATCCACTGGTCCCGGCAGGAGTGGGAAAGCGCGCTGGACGACTACCGGCGCATCCTGGAGATCAACCCCGATTCGATCCGTGCCCTGCTGGATGTGGCCGATACCTACAACAACCTGGAAGAACCGGAAAGCGCGCTGCAGTACTACCTGCGGGCTCTGGAAAACAATCCCGAGTCCTTCAACATTCTCAACCAGGTGGGCACCTGTTACGAGGAACTGCGACAGCTCGATATGGCGGCGCGATATTATCAAAAAGCCCTGGCGCTCAAACCGGACAGCCTCGAGGTCCTGGATGCGCTGGGGAATGTTTCTTTCATGGCCCATCAGTATCTCGAGGCCACCAGCTACTACATCAGGGTGCTGGAGGCGGAACCGGACCGGATGGTGACCCGCTTCAATCTTGCAAGATCCTACAAGGGCCTGGGAGAGGCGACCCTGGCCCTGACCCACCTTCAGCGACTCTCCGATCAGCTCGATGACGCATTTGCCAGGGGCAACGGCACCGACGACCTCCAGCGGTTCAAGAGGCTGGTGCTGGAGCAGCTGGCCAATATCCTCGTTTCCCTCGAGAAATACGACGAGGCCCTGGCCGTGCTCCAGGATGCCTCGGCCGACGAGGAGAACCTCGACCTTGAAGTGCTGCACAACCTGGCCCGGGTCCAGCACATGAAGGGCAATTTTGACGAAGGTCTCCGGGTCCTGGACCGCTGCCGCAAGCGCTTTCCCGGCCAGCCGGAGACCGATCTCCTGGAAGTGGAGATCCGTCTTGACGCCGGTCGGCGTGATGGTGTGGACGAGGTCCTGGAGCGGCTGCAGAAACTGGCGGTGGAACAGGGGCTGGACAGTGACCTCTGGCGCCGGTTGGTGGTGCTCTTCACCGAGAATGGATACCAGCAGCGGGCGGTGGACCTGCTGGTGTCGATCACCGCCGGCGAAGGGGGGAAGACAGCACTGAGCCTCTTTTTCCTCGCCAGGCTGAGGCTGGATCAGGATGATCTGGACGGGGCGCTGGCCACCATCCGGGAGGCGCAGCAGCTGTATCCCGAGGACAACGACTTCACCTTCCTCCACAGCGAAATCCTGCTGCGGCAGGAGCAGGAGTCCGAGTGCCGGGCGCTGGTTTCCAGCCTGCTCACGGCTGAGGATGCGGAATCCGAAGACTACCTGCGGGCCGCGATGCTCTTCTCCAACTATGACAAATACGCACTGGCCGAGGAATCGCTGGCGGTTGGGCTGAAGCGCTTTCCCGATGACATCGCGCTGCTCTTCCAGCGGGCAGCCACCCTGGAGCGCATGGGCCGGACCGCCGATGCGGAGAAATACTTTCGGCAACTCCTTGAGCTGGAACCGGACAACGCACCGGCCCTCAACTACCTGGGCTACATGATGGCCGATGGCGGTGAACGGCTGGACGAGGCCATCGCGCTGGTGGGAAGGGCCCTGCGCGTGGACCCGCGCAACGGTGCCTACCTCGACAGCATGGGCTGGGCGCTGTTCCGGGCGGGCATGAACAAGCAGGCCGGCAGCTACCTGCTGGACGCGCTGAAGCAGATCCCCGAAGATCCCACCATTTGCGAACATGTGGGCGACTACTTCCTGGCCATCGGCCAACGGGACGAGGCCATGGAGCACTACCGTAAGGCGCTGGAGTTCGGCGCTGACGACCCAGGTGCGCTGGAGCGGAAACTCCAGTCCGGTAATGAGAAACCGGACAGTTCGCCCGGAGGGGTTGGTGACGGGAGCGGCGGGGGAGAGTCTCGATGAAAAAGGGGGGACGGGTGCCGTGCCGGGTATCGCCTGGCACGATGGTGCTGGGGATGGTGGCCGGCCTGCTCGTTCTCCAGGGTTGCTCGGCCCGCCTCACCGGAAAACCGGTGCCGGCTGGGGAGGGCAGCGGCTGCCTGGAGTCACACCTGGCCAACGTGGAACAGTGCCGGCAGGTGGCGGGAGCCACTGGAACCGGGCGGGTCCAGTTCGTTTCAGATGATGGCCGGGGGCGGGCCTCCTTCGACTTTGTTTTCCGACGTCCGGATTCACTCCGGCTCCAGTTTCTTTCCCCCCTCGGCCCTGCGGCGGCGGTCCTCGATCTCAGCGGCGACCACTTTCTTTTTGCCGATTTCCGCCAGGGTGTCTATTTCAGTGGTCACGCCGGCGGGGAGGACTTCCAGGGTCTCACCGGTCTGCCGGTTTCACCGAAGACGCTGATTTCTGTTTTACTGGCTGAGCCATTGCCTGAGCATCCAGGGGTGGGAATGCTGCGATTTGAAGAGCTGTCGTGCCGGCCGCTTTTCTGTGAACTCAGTGACCTTTCAACCGGAGCGGCGGTGGCCGTGACTTACGTCTGGCCGGCTCGCAGCGAAGGTCAGGAACAATCCGGGTGCCTGTTTCTCCCTGAGAGGGTGGTTTTCAACGGACCGGATCCGGGACGGCAGACCACCATCCGCTTCAAGACCGTCAGGGGGCTCAGCGCCACCGAGCGGGAAATGTCCTGGGCTCCTGTTGACACCAGCGGGCTGAGCCCGGCTGTTCCGGAATCGGTGGACGATGCGGACATTCCCCGGTGGATCAACTAACGCGGTGCGGTCATGGAGATCAACTGCCCGGCCAAAATCAATCTGTTGCTCGAAGTTATCGGCAGACGTCCTGACGGATACCACGACATCAGGACTGTATTTCAGACCCTGGAATTCGCCGACCGAATGAAACTGCGGGCACGCAGCGGCCCCGGGCTTCGCCTCACCGTGAAGGGCGAGGCGGCAGGGCTGGTGCCCACGGGTGAGGATAACCTCGTCCATCGTGCATACAGCGCCTTCCAGCAGGCCTTCGGCCCTGTTCCCGGGCTGCGGGTAACCCTGGACAAGCGTATTCCGCCGGGAGCCGGTCTGGGCGGCGGGAGCAGCGACGCCGCGTCCATGCTTCTGGCCCTGCGGCAGATCTGCAACCGTCCCGGGAGTCGTACGGACCTGGAGCCGGTGGCCGCCGAACTGGGTTCAGACGTCACTTTTTTCCTCCACGGGGGCACGGCCCTGGGAACGGGCCGCGGCGAACGGGTGACGGTATTGCCGGAAGCTTCCAAACATATGGTGCTGCTCATTTTACCGGAAATGGTTCTGAGCAGCACCCATGTCTACCAGGCCGTCAGACCGATATTGACAAGCGGAGCGAATCGTATTAGCATCCACCGTTATTTGGACGAGAAGGGCGAGGTTTGCCTGCACCGGGATTATCAGAGAAACGACCTGGAATCAGTCGTTTTCAGAATGGTTCCGGAATTGAGGCGCCTGAAGGACCTTCTCTATGAAGCCGGTGCCGGGTTCGCTTCCCTCAGCGGAAGCGGAGCCGGGCTGTATGGCCTGTTCACCTCGAAGGCTCAGGCGGCCGAGGCTGCCGGCTGCTTCGAGGCCCGGGCGTGCAGGGCCGTGTTGACCCGTTTTCTCGGCCGCGAGGGCCATGGAGCAGTGCAGGGAGGACCGGTCTGAACCGGCGGAGTGAGCTGGTACGGGGAGAAAAAACGCCGCTTGAGGAGGGCGACCAGAGTTGGGGTGTCGTCAAGTGGTAAGACACGGGTCTTTGGAACCCGCATTCGGAGGTTCGAATCCTCCCACCCCAACCATTACCGATGAACGCCCCTGGCGTTGTTTTTATGTACCCCACCACGACCGTAGCGGAGGATCACGTGAAGTACTCGATGAAGATATTTTCCGGCACCGCTCACCCCGAGCTGACCGCTGAAATCTGCCGCTACCTCAAGGTCCGAAAGGGGAAAATTCTTCTCGACCGCTTCAGTGACGGCGAAATCCGCTGCCAGATCCTGGAGAATGTCCGGGGCCGTGATGTCTATATCGTCCAGCCCACCTGTGTCCCCACCAATGAGAGCATCATGGAGATGCTGATCATGCTCGACGCCTTTCGCCGGGCTTCGGTGCACACGGCCACGGCCGTGATACCCTACTTCGGTTACGCCCGGCAGGACCGCAAGGATCGGCCCCGGGTGGCGATCACCGCCAAGCTGGTGGCCGACCTGCTGGAAAAAGCAGGTGCGGACCGGGTGCTGACCATGGATCTCCATGCGGCACAGATCCAGGGCTACTTCAACGTGCCGGTGGACAACCTGTATGCAACACCGGCGCTGATTCCGCACTTGAAGAAAAATCGGAAGATCAAGAATCCGGTGGTGGTGTCTCCGGATGCGGGCGGCGTTGAGCGGGCCAGGGCCTTTGCCAAAAAACTCGATAGTGCCCTGGCCATCGTTGACAAACGTCGCGATGCCCCGAATGTGGCCGAGGTGATGAATGTCATCGGCGACGTCACCGGCCGCGACGCCATCATCGTCGATGACATGGTGGACACGGCCGGCACCCTGACCGAAACCGCCGATGCCCTTATCAGAAGGGGGGCGACTTCGGTTTCGGCCTGCTGTGTCCACCCGGTGCTGTCCGGGCCGGCCCTCGAGCGGCTGGAGAATTCATCGCTGAGCAACCTCATCGTTACCAATACCATTCCCCTCACTCCAGAGGCGGCGAAGATGGACAAGATCTCGGTTGTCTCCATCGCCCACCTTCTGGGGGAGGCCATAAAACGGATCTGTGAGGACAGATCGGTAACCATACTGTTCAACTGATCGCGGCCGTTACCGATCATACGGAAGGAAACGAGTTATGAATGGACAGGCAATCGAGGTGAAAGCCAGGCAGGCATTCGGCAGCAACGCCAACCGTCGCCTGCGCAAGGAGGGACTGATCCCCGGAGTCGTGTACGGCATGGGGAAGGAGAGCATCGCCATCGTCGTGGACCCCCGTCGGATCAAGGAAATTCTCAGTCTGGACAGCGGTGGCAACACCATTTTCCGGCTGCAGATGAGCGAGGGGGAGCAGGTGTTCAAGCTGGACATGATGCTCCGCGACATCCAGGTGGACCCCGCCACCGACGCGCTGCTGCACGTTGATTTCATGCGGCTGGACATGTCGGTGGCCATGGAGATCAAGGTGCCGGTGGAAGTGCTGGGCACGGCCAAGGGGGTCAAGGAGCAGGGCGGCCGCCTCGACTTCATCCATCGCGAGTTGAACGTCGAGTGCCTGCCCGCGGACATTCCGGACAGCATCACTTATGATGTCACTGACATGGAGATCGGCGACTCGGTACGGGTCAAGGATCTGCGCGCCCAGGAGAAGATGACCATCCTCGACAAGGAGAGCATGGTTGTGCTGGTGCTCAACCAGCCGAAGATGGTTGTCGAGGAGGAGCCGGAAGAAGAGTTGGCCGAGGGCGAAGAGGCCGCTGCCGAGGGCGAGGGCGAGAAGACCGAGGCTCCTGCCGCGGAAACCGAGGAGAAGAAATAGCATCCGGTGGTGCGGTTGGAGCGAGTCGTGGCCTGGTGGAATATCTTCAAGCGCCACCGCACACGTCAGCCGCAGCGGCCGTCGTGGCTGGTGGCCGGGTTGGGCAATCCCGGGCCGGAATACGAGGCGTCCAGGCACAACTTCGGGTTCCGGGCCGCTGACGCCCTGGTACGGAGCGGCGGCGGGGGCTGGACCAGACGGAGCGTGCCGCCAATGGATTCATCCCGGGTGCTGACCGGGGATGGCGTCTCCCTGGAGGTGATCCGGCCGCTGAGCTTCATGAACCGCAGCGGCGGTCCGGTGAGCGAGGCGCTCGGTTCATGCGGTTTGAACTGCGACCGCCTGATCGTGCTGGTGGATGACCTGGCGTTGCCCCTGGGCACCCTGAGAATCAGGCAGGGCGGCGGTGATGGCGGCCACAACGGGCTGCGATCCATTGCCGAGGTGCTGGGTGACAGTTTGTTCATCCGGGTGCGCCTGGGTGTGGCGCCGGCGGGCGGTATGCCGCCGGCAGGGGAGTGGGTCGATTTTGTCCTCGGCTCCTTCGCCGATGGAGAAGAAGAAGACGTGCGGCGCGTGGCCGATAGAGCTGTCGAGGCGGTGGCCGCCATCGTCAGTGAAGGTCCGCTGCCGGCGATGAGCCGGTTCAACCGGCGGAAATGAACGTGAGCGAGTTCACAATGGAACTCCTTGCTCCGGTGGAGATCCGGCGCATGGTGCGATCGGTGACCGACCGGGGCTTCAAGCCAAGAGGAGAGCGATGACATGAGTATGGGACGGTACGAAATCATCTATATTCTGGCGCCCAACACGCCGGAAGACACGATGAACGAACTGGTGGAACGTTTCGAATCGGAGATCACCTCCGGCGGGGGCGTGCTGCTGCGGGTGGAAAAATGGGGCCGCAAAAAACTGGCCTACGAGGTTCGTAAATTCCGGGAGGGCTTTTTTGTTCTCTTCGTCACGGACTGCGAGGGCGCCCTGGTGGACGAACTGGAACGCCGTTTCAGGATGACCGATCCGGTGATCAAGTTCATGACCGTGCGTGTCGACGAGGAGTTGAAGCGGGCGGGCAAGATGCCCAAGGACGAAGAACTCGGCAAACCGGTGGAAACCGAGCGGATCGACCGCAGCCGGCGCAGCGGGCCCAAGCCCCCGGTGCGCACCGAGGCCCCGTCAGATACTCCCAGGCCGGGGACGGAGGCCAGGGGGGAGAGCAAAGCGGCCAGCGGGGAGAGCAAAGCCGCTGACGGGGAGACCACCGAGACGGTGGCCGAAACCCCGGCGGTGGATGCCGAGCCCGAGGTTGAAAAACCGGCGGTCGAGGAAAGTACAGTGGAGGAGCCTCAGGTGGAAGCCCCGGTGGAAGAGACCGCCGAGCCGGCTACCGAAGAGGATGGAGCCACGGAAGACAGCGACTCCGCTGAAGACAAATAACGGGTCCGCCCCAAAAATACCGCCCGAGGAGTGATTACGATGGCTGAAGCAAGATCATTCAGAGACCGCGGCAGGAAAAAGAAAAACAAGAAATTCATGTTCCGCCGGAAGAAGATCTGTAAATTCTGCGCGGACAAGATCGAGTATATCGACTACAAGGACACCCGACTGCTGCACGGGTTCATTCCGGAGCGGGGCAAGATCCTGCCCCGGCGTATTTCCGGCACCTGCGCCAAGCACCAGCGGCTGTTGACCCGGGCGATCAAACGGGCGCGGAACATCGCCCTGCTGCCCTTCACCGCCGATTGATCTGAATCCGGACCAGCGGAAGGAACCGGCATGGAACAGCATTCCGGCCGGCAGGGAACGATGTACTGGAGGGTCGCCGCGGCCTCCATGGGAGCGGCGGCCCTTTTCCTCTTCCCCCCCTGCTGTTTCCCCCTCAATTTTCTCGCAGCCGTACCCTGCGCACAGGTGCGGGCCCGGCTCGGACCGTTTTATGGCTGGCTGGTGTCCGCCCTGGCGGGTCTGGCCGTGGCGTTGGCCACGGGGGCGCTCTACGGACCGGCGGCCGGCGCCGGGTTCGGTCTTTTCTTTTTCGCGGTGGTGGCTGCTCCGGCAGTGGTGATGACCGGCTGGGCCGGCCGCGGGGTGCGGACCGACCACGCGGTGTTGATCGGTTTTGTTTTTTGTCTGATAGCCCTGGCCGCCGGGTTCTTCCTCTTCACCGTGACCAGCGGCGTCACCCCGGCGGGGTTCGTCAATCAGATGAATCAGGAGGGGATCGATTTCTGGCAGGATCTGTTTGACCGCTCGTTTAGCGAGCAGCAACAGGATGAGATGCAGCCGCTGTGGGAGAGCTTCGAGGACGGCCACCGGCTGCTGGGGAGGTTTCTGTATGCCATTCTGGGTATCTGGTTCATGATCGGCCTCAGCGCTGTGTCGGCGATAATGGCCCACTCAAAAAGGTTCGGTGTCCCGGAACGATTCCCGACCCTCGACTACCTGCGGGTCAGGGTTCCCGATATGGCGGTCTACCCCTTCATTCTCTGCGGTCTGCTGACCCTGTTCCGCATTGATGCTCTGAGGACATGGTGCTACAATATCCTTCTTATTCTTGGGTTTATGTATTTTCTGTGCGGTGTTTCCATTCTCGCCTGGTATATGGCCCGGCTGGGGGTGCCGCTGGTTTTCAAGATCCTGTTTTGCCTGCTGGTCCTGTCCTATCCCCCCTTCGCTTTGCTCGCGGCGGGGATCGGGCTTTTTGACCAGTGGTTCGATTTCAGAAAACTGCGTTCGGCGGGACCCACCGGCCCCCCTGACGCCCCCGCCGACAGCGGGTGAGATATGGACGTACGACGTACGGATCCTTCATTGAGAAAGACTGTGTGAGGCATTGAAATGATGAAAATCATCCTGCGAGAAGATGTGGTGTCCCTGGGCTCGAAGGGGACGGTGGTGCAAGTGGCCAACGGTTACGGACGGAACTATCTTATCCCCAGGGGATTCGCCTACCTGGCCACCCCGGGCAACCTCAATCGCTACGAGGAGGAGAAGAAATTCTTCGATGGCCGCAGCATCAAGGATAAGGAAGAGGCCCAGGGTCTGGCTTCCCGTTTGACCAACATCTCCTGCACCATCGCCAAAAAGGTTGGTGAAAACGAGGTGCTCTACGGATCGGTGACCAATGCCGATATCGCCGCCGTGCTCAAGGACGAGGGCTTCAACGTGGACAAGCGGAAAATCGTTATCGAGGAGCCGCTGAAAAAACTGGGCGTCTACAACATCCCCATCAAACTGCACCTTGACGTCACCGCCGAGCTGAAGGTCTGGGTGGTCAAGGAGTAGGGGAGCCCAGAGGAGAAACGCCACCATGGGCGATCCCGGTGACGAACGGATTCCCGCTGATTTCACCCGGAATCCCGATACCGACCTCGACACCTGGTCGGAGATCTGGAGCAGTGGGCGGGAGCTTGAAGTTTCCTCCCACCGAGCGGTGATCGGTTCCTTCATCGTTCTGTTCAAGAAGCTGGTACGCAAAATGGTCAAGCCGGCCCTGGCCGACCTGTTCGAGTTGCAGAAGAGCTTCAACACCGTGCTGATCCACAATGTCAAGCGGGTGGAGAGCGAGGGGATCACCCGGTCCCAGCAAGGTGAGGAGCGTCTGCTGGATCAAACGGAAAAGATAAACGGCCGGGCGGACAGCCTCTATGTAGTGCTGGACAAGCGGCTGGAAACCCTGGACCGGCAGCTGGATGGATTTGCCGACGAGCAGACCCGGCAGACCCGGGCCCACCTCGAGGGCCTGACCGCCGAATACCGGCGCAGCGCCGCACAGGTGGACGACCTTTCCCGCCGGCTGGGTGAGCTGCGGCAACAGCAGTTCATGATCAACCGCAAACTGCAGCGTCTGTCCCACACCGACGGGGTGGGGGGCGCTACCGTGGCCCCGGGCTCCTCCGCGGCCGCTGACAGTGGCGGCGAAGAGCATCTGGACGATCACGCGTACTACCTCTTCGAAAACATTTTTCGTGGTTCGGAGGAAGTGATTCTCGAACGGCAAACGATCTACCTCCCCTATTATCGCGGTGCGGAAAACGTGCTGGATATCGGCTGCGGGCGCGGCGAGTTTCTTGAACTGCTCAAGCGGGAGGAGGTCCCGGCCTACGGCATCGACCTCAATGAGGACATGATCCAGGTCTGCCGGGAAAAGGGGTTCGACGTTCGTCAGGCCGATGCGCTGCAGCATCTGCAATCCCTGCCGCCGGAGAGCCTCGGGGGCGTGTTCATGGCCCAGTTCATCGAGCATCTGCCCGCCTCTGCCATCGTGGAGGCGGCTCGTCTGGCTTTTGACAAACTGCGGCCCGGCGGACATCTGGTGATGGAAACCCAGAATCCGCTCTCCATGGTTGTTTCGGCGAGGAACTTCTACACCGACATGTCGCACATCAGGCCGGTGCACCCTGAAGCGGCCAAGTTCATGCTGCAGATGGTGGGTTTCCAGCAGGTGGGTTTGAAATTCCTTGCACCTTTCAGCCCGGACGAGCAGTTGAAACCGATCCTCGGCGATGACATCGCCCCGCCGGTAACCGACCTGCACCTTTTTGAGAGGGTGGAAGGTAACTTCGAAAAGCTCAACGACCTGATGTTCGGCTACCAGGACTTTGCCGTCATCGGCCAAAAATGAGACGGCTGTCCAGGTGAACGTTGCCTATTTCAGTCCCCTGAGCCCGGTTCGCTCCGGCATTTCCGATTACAGCCAGGAGTTGCTTCCCCTGCTGGGCCCGCTGGTCGACCGGCTGGACCTCTTTGTCGACGGCTACACCCCCGATTGCCGCCAGATCACCGACCACTTTTCCTGCCTGCCGGCGGATCAATTTCCGGCACAGTCCGGGGAGGCGGGATACGATGTGGTGGTCTACCAGCAGGGGAACAACCCGCACCACGAGTATATCTACAACAGGGCCATGGAAACACCGGGTGTGGTGGTACTTCACGACTATGTCCTGCACCACCTGCTCACCGAGATGACCCTGGGTCGCGGTGAGGAGGAGGCCTACCTCGAGATGATGCTGGCCAACCACGGCCCCATCGGCTACCAGATGGGCCGGCAGCGGATTGACGGCCTGTGGAGTGATCTCCAGCACTTTCTCTACCCGGCCTGCTGGCAGTTGCTCCACGCCTCGCGCGGAGTGCTGGTCCACTCGACCTATCTGGCGCGACTGCTCCGCGGGCACCTGCCGGCCTCCATCCCGGTACGGCGGGTACCCATGGGCATCGTCCTGCCTGAACAGGGGGTTGACCAGCAGTCCCGGGCGGCAGCACGTCAGAGTCTGGGGCTCGACCCGGAGGCCTTTGTCATCGGGTCATTCGGCTTCGTCACCCCGATGAAACAACTGGACCTGGCTCTCCGTGCCGTGTCCCTGGTGCGTGAACGTCTTGCCCAACCGGTCTCCTTCGTGGTGGTGGGGGAGGTCTCGGACGCCTGCCCCCTGGAGGAGCAGGTCGCCAGCCTGGGCCTCGAGGATTCTGTTCGCTTCACCGGTTATCTGGAGGTCGATGATTTTCAGCAGTATCTCCACGCCGTGGACCTGGCCCTGAACCTGCGCTATCCCACCGCCGGGGAAACATCGGCCAGCCTGCTCCGGGTGATGGGCATGGGTGTCCCGGTGGTGGTTCCCCGCTACCGGCAGTATGCCGACATTCCACCCCACACCTGCGCTCACCTCGACCCCGGGGAGGGGGAAGAAGAACGGCTGTCCGATCTGATCGCCGAGCTGTCCGGAGATCCCGAGCGCCGGGGGGCGATGGGGACCGCGGCGCGGAGCTACGTCGCCCGGGAACACACTCTTCAGTCGTCGGCCAGGGGGTACGCCGATTTTCTCCGGGAACTGGTGCAGGGTTCGGCCGGGGAAGGTGCCGACAAACGGCGCCAGACGGCCCGCTGGATCGGTTTGGCGCCGCGGGTTCCTGCCGGTAGCGGACCCTGTACCGGTGACGGATACCGCAGGAACAGCCGGGTGCCCGGCCGTCTGGATGCGTCCATACGGGTTCTGGATCGTATCGCCTCCGCCGGTGCCGGAGAAGAAGCCAGTGTGTCACTGGAGGTCACCAACCGTGGTGACACGGTCTGGCTTTCCCGGCCGAACCACTTCGGGGGCTACGTGATCGCTGCCGCGCGAATATTTGACAGCCGCGGTCAGCTGACCGGTCCCGAGCAGCAGTGGCAGCAATTGCCGGAGGACATGGGGCCGGGGGACACCCGGATAGTCAACTGCCCGTTCCGCTTTCCCGACCGCCCGGGAAACTATTCCGTCCGCTTCGATCTGCTCGATGTGGGAATCTGCTGGTTCTCCCGGGAGAGGCAGACAGCCAATCGTCTTCCGGGTTTTGATGTCACCGTGGGGTGAACTGCCCATGACGGCAAATGCGCCAGGTCAGATCCGTAAGGTGGTGGCCGCGTTACTGGTGCTGCCGTCCATATTTCTGGTCTGTTATGCCGCTTCGGTGAGCGAGGACCGGATACCGGGATCGTTCATCGCCGAAGAGTCGACCTACTATCTGATGACCCGCAGCATCTGGGAAGAGGGGGACCTGCTCTGGACCTGGGAGGATTCACGCTACGCCGCCGGTCACCATCGGGGTGAACTGGCGAATGTGGTGTTGATGACACCGGACCGGGGAACACGGGTCTACTACGCAAAACCCTATCTCTACTCATTTTGTGCCGTTCCCTTCTATGCCCTCCTGGGAACGAACGGGTTTCTCGTTTTCAACGCCCTGATGTTCGTGATGATGATTCTGCTCGGCGTTCGTTACCTGGGCAGCTGCAACCCGCCGGTGCGATCGGTTTTGCTGGGAGGGACCTTTTTTCTGCTATCGGCCACGGTTCCCTATATTTTCTGGATCCAGCCGGAAGTGCTCAATATGCTGACCCTGTTTCTCGGCTGCTATTTCTGGCTTTTTCCCGGTCCGGGAATGGCCGATGCGGCCAGGGGAACAGAATCGGAGGAGAGTGCCGCTCCGTCGCCGGTGGGTCTGCGGGACCCCGTGGTCCGGGTTGGGCTGGCCGGTTTCTTTTTTGCCCTTTCCGCATTTTCCAAGCTTCCGCATCTTGCCTTTGGCGGTGTTCTGATACTGCATTGCCTGCTCACCCGGCGGTGGGGCCGTGTTGTTTCTTCAGTTCTGGCCTTTTTGTTGACGTTGACCGTCCTCCACATGGGTCAACTGGCCCTCAGTGAAACGGCCTCGGTCTACCATTCGACACGAAAAAACTTCTCCGATCTCAGCACTTTTCCCCACAATGTTCCCAGTGCGGTTGCCTGGAAAAAAGCCGATGAAGGAGGGATGAGCCGCTATGGCGGCGGGGGGATGGGATTGGCCCGTCTGGACGGTCGGGCGGCGTACAACATCAAGTATCTTTTCTTCGGAAGGCACACCGGTCTGTTTCCCTATTTCTTCCCGGGTCTGGCCGCCTTAGCCCTCTACTTCCTCCGACTGCGCAGCCGCCGGATGACCGGCAGGGGCTATCTGATTCTTGCTTTGTTCGGGGTTCTACTTTTCTACATCCTCTGGTTTCCGGCAAACTACCAGGGAGGCCCGGATTTTATCGGCAACCGGCACGTGGCCTCCATCTATCCCGCTTTACTCTTCCTGGTGGGATCCGTTACCGGCATCTCGGTCCACCTGGTGAGCTGGCTCATTGCCGGGCTCTTTCTCGCCCAGGTGCTGACAGCGCCCTTCGGAGCCGCCGATCCGCGAATGGCCCTGCAGGCGCACGTCCAGTCGCCACTGTTTCGTCTGCTGCCCTACGAAACCACCCTGCGTTACGTGCCGGGATACACCGATATCACCTACGGAATGAAATTCACTCCCAAGCGATACCGGGTGCGCCTCCCCGGGGGAGGCCGGTTTGTCCTCGAAGGGACCCGGTTTCTGCTGGTGGGCGAGGAGACGGCCGAGCTGCTGGTGGTGTCCCGGCATCCGCTGGCCCGGTTGCTCTTCCTCAGCGATTCGCCGCTGGTTGAGGGCTGGTGCCGGGGGGCCGAGGGCCGGGTGTCCATGGCCGGGCTGCTGCGTTTTTCACCCGATCCTCTCCAGGCTCCGGTCACCGAGGAGGAAATGAGGCTCGTCATGGAGGATCCCCGGCCTGCGGCGGTGCACACCGATTGGCTGGACGGGGAGAAACGCTTCTTCTACCGGGTGGCCTTTCGCCGTCACCCGGGAAGCGGAAGGGCTCCCCGTGCCGCCATTCGGCTCTCTTTTCTCGGGGAAGGGGAGCCGTGGCTCAGGGAGTCCTATTTTCGCGCGGTACTGGAGCACGCCGGTGTGCCACCGGTCATGACAGCGGGCGGGAAATTCACCCTTCCGGTGAGGATACTCTCACGGAGCCCGTTCGCCTGGGACAGTTCGGTGCGTCTGTCGTATCACTGGCGCAGAAATCGATTCGATTCTTCGGTTCCCGGGCCGGTGAGTATCTGGGACGGGCTCCAGACAATGCTTCCCGGCGAGGCACTGGGACCGGGAGAGACATCGGAAACCTCAATGCAGGTTCAGGCTCCGGAAGAACCCGGTGACTACATCCTCGAACTGGACCTGGTGGCGGATCAGGTGGCCTGGTTTGCCGGCAAATCGCCGGGCCGGGAACCGTTGGGGCGGTATGCGGTACGGGTGATCCGGCCAGCGGAGGGGGAGTGGCCGGTGGAGTCCGGCTCCCCACTGGATCAGGGACGGTAATCATGTATGATAGTACAGCACGTCCACATCAGCTACGAGAACGGGAAAGACGATGAGCGAATCCACAAGCCGCGAAACCGGTGGTGACTCCGGGGTTCGGCCCACGGCCCTCCATGCCGAGCTGCACGACCGGAATGCGTCTGCCGCCGGCAAATATCGCCGGCTCACGGTGGGCGACAGGGGCCTGCTCTTCCTGTTCTACTATGAACTGGTGACCTTTTTCTTTTCCTGGATGCCCGGGGCCATCGGTTTTCTGTTGCGCGGCCTGTTCTACCGGCCGCTTTTCGGCGCCCTGGGGCGGGGAGTGGTGATCGGGCAGCACGTGACCATCCGCCACCCGCACAAAATCCGCCTGGGCCACGGTGTTGCCCTGGGCGACTATGTTTCGCTGGATGCCATGGGCGGCACTGATTCAGGCATCGATCTCGGCGAACAGGTGCTCATCGGCCGCAACACGGTGCTCAGCGCCAAGGGCGGAGCCATCACCGTGGGCCGCGGTACCAACATCGGCATGAACTGCCTGATCATTGCCCGGGACTCCACGGTCACCGTGGGGGAGGGAACTCTTTTTGCCGCATACTGCTACCTGATGGGTGGCGGCGTGCACGGGTTCCAGCGAACCGACGTGCCGATCATGGAACAGCACCTCCCATCAAGAGGAGTGGAGGTGGGATCGGATTGCTGGCTCGGGGCAGGGGTCAAGGTGGCGGACGGCGTGCGGGTGGGAGACGGCTCGGTTGTGGGGGCTGGGGCTGTGGTCCTCGATCCGCTCCCCGCCAACAGCGTCGCCTACGGAATTCCGGCCCGGGTGTCCCGCACCCGGGGTGAAGAACAGGTGAACAGATGACAGATGACGGCCTCCAGGCCAACGGTGGAACGGTCCCCGAGATTTCGGTGGTTATCCCGGTTCTTGACGAGAAGGAGAGCGTTGCCCCGCTCACCGATGAAGTGATCCAGGTGATGTCGGCCTTTGGCCGCACCTTTGAAATCATCTTTGTCGATGACGGCAGCCGGGACGGTACCACCGATCTGCTTCGCGAACTGGCCGGTAAACCGGAGGTGGGGCTGATCGTCTTCCGCAAGAATTTTGGCAAAGCGGCGGCACTGCTGGCCGGATTCGAACGGAGCCAGGGGGACTTCGTGATCACCATGGACGGGGACCAGCAGGACGATCCCGCCGAAATCCCGCGGCTCATCGAAAAACTCGAAGAGGGGGCCGACCTGGTATCCGGCTGGAAACGGAAACGCCGCGACCCGCTGAACAAGGTCATCCCTTCGCGGCTGTTCAACATGGCCACGTCCTTCATCGGCGGACTGCGGCTGCACGACTACAACTGCGGTCTCAAGGGCTACCGCCGGGCGGTGATCGAGAATATCGATCTCTACGGTGAATTACACCGCTACATCCCGGTTCTGGCCCATCGCAAGGGCTTTCGCGTTGCGGAATTGGCGGTGAACCACCGGCCCCGCACCCACGGCCGCTCTAAATACGGGGTGAGTCGCTATTCCAAGGGTTTTCTCGATCTGATCACCGTGTTCTTCCTCACCCGGTTCACCCGCCGGCCGCTGCATCTTTTCGGCGGTGTGGGCCTGATATTTTTTCTGTGCGGCTTTGCCATCAACAGCTATTTGACGGTGATCTGGCTTCAAGGCCGGACCATCGGGCACCGGCCGCTGTTCTTTCTCGGAATCCTCTGTGTCATTGTCGGCATCCAGATGCTGTCCGCCGGTTTGCTTGGCGAGATGATGGCCAATTTCATCAATCGCCGGCAACGGGACTACGTTATCCGCGAGGAGATCTGAAGGGGGGCGCCATGAGACAAGCGGCGATGTTTTTCCTCCTGCTGCTGGCTGTTCTGCTCTCCGCCCCCACCGCACACCCTGATGATCTCGAGCCGACGGCGGTCAGCTTTTCCGCCTGCGCCGAGGTTCGGATCGCCGAGATCCAGGTCTTTGTCACCGACCGACAAGGAAAACCGGTGAGCGGTCTCACCGCCGACGATTTCAAGCTGTATGAGAACGGCGACCAGGTGGAGATCCGCAATTTCTATGCGGTGCGGGATGACGGAGATGGCACTGAACAGCCAGACTCCGGGACCGGTTCGCAGCCCACCGGCGTGCCGATGCTGTTCATCGTCTACGTGGACAATGTCAACATCCACCCCCTGAACCGCAGCCGTTTCTTCAAGGACTTAAAGGAGTTTCTCTATTCGGGACTGGACAAACGGGTGATGGTCATGCTGGTGACCAATGACCGTTTCAACCATGCCCGGATCGCCTGGGGCAGCCAGGGATCGCTGCGGGTCCGGCAGGCCTTCACCGATGACCCCACCCGCATCACCTTTGCGCTGGAAGAACTGGAAAACCTCCGGGGCGACCGGGCCTATTACGAGCTCGAGCGGCAGGACATCCTGCGGGAGATCTCCCGGGCCGAGGTGAGTGACCCCATCGCCCGCTGGCGGATTTCAAACCGGGTGAAAACCTATGCGGCATCCATATTCAACGATGTCAAATTTTCGGTCCGGGCGCTCGATGACTTCATCGAATCGCTCACCGGTCTGGCCGGTCACAAGGTGCTGCTGTATGTCAGCGACGGTTTTCCCATGCGGGCCGGTGAGGATGTCTACTATGTGTTGAAGGATAAATACGGGCATGAGAGCTCGGGAATGCAGACCTTCCGCTATGACGTGACGCGGCAGATGGAAAGCCTGGCCAACGGGGCCAACGCCAACGGGGTGACAATCTATTCCCTCGACACGTCGGGTCTGGCCGGCCAGTCCTCAACCTCCGCTTCCTCCTCCTCGGGTCTCCTGACGTCGATGATCGACACGGTGGAACGGAAAAACAGCCAGAATCCGCTGCTGTTCATGTCGAAAAAGACGGGCGGGCGGGCCATGGTGGACACCACCCGGCTCGTGCAGTCGATGCAGAGCATCGGCGAGGATTATCAGAACTACTATTCCCTGGGCTACCGATCGGATGAGGACATTCCCGGGGAGGACGCCACTATCAAGGTCAAGGTCCGCGGCAGGGGCATGAAATTACGCTACCGGCGGGGGCGAAGAGAACAGACCCCTGAACACCGGATGGAGGGGGCCATCAGGGCCTGCCTGCTCTACGGCTACCGCAGCAATCCCCTGGGCCTGGGTCTGGAACTGGGATCGGTTGAAAACATGGGGAACGGAACATACCTGGTGGACTGCCGGGTGGACATTCCATACCGGGACCTGACCTTTATCCCCGGTCATCAGAACAACGAGGCGCTGATACGCCTTTTTGTGGCCGTGGAGGACGATCAGGGGATTCTTTCCCCGGTGCGTGAGATCTCTGTTCCGGTGAGCATTCCGCTGGATGGGGGAACGGAAAACCGGGAACTGGTCCACCGTTACGAGATGAGGCTGCTGATGGCCCGCGGCCGCCAGACCCTGGTGATTGGCGCCCTGGACGACGTGAGCTGCGTCACCTCCTTTGTCCGCCTGGCCTGCGAAGCCGGTGCCCGCCCAAACCCCGGGCCCTGAAGAGTGATCTCCGGGTTGCCCCTCGTCCTCACGGGTCATCCCCACTGACCGCCGGCAGGTACTTGCCGAACCAGGCCAGGTCCCATTTCATCTTGGCCAGCCGATGCTCCCGGCCGGCCAGGCTGTGGGCCTCGCCGGGGTAAACCACCAGCTCGGTGGGGACACCGAGATAGTGGTGCAGTGCCCGGTAGAGGGCCCGGCTGTGGGCGGGCGGGACCCGGGGGTCAGCGCCACCCACGTGGATAAGGGTCGGGGTTTTCACCCGGTCCAGGAGGAAGAGGGGCGAGCCGTGGCGGTAGGCCGCGGGCTGTTCCCAGGGGAGGCCGCGCATGTAGTTGATCACGTGGCCCGGAGTATCCTCCATGCCCCACTGGATCACCATGTCCAGCACCCCGGCCCCGCTGCTGGCCGCCTTCCACATCTCAGGTTTTGCCGTGATAAGACAATTTGTCAGGTACCCGCCATTGCTCCATCCCATCACGCCGACCCGCCGGGGGTCGGCTGTCCCGTCCCGGACCAGAGCATCCACACCGGCGATGATATCGGTGACCTCGATGTCGTTTTCCCGGCCGATGAGCTTTTCCAGAAACTGGCTGCCATACCCGGTGGAACCGTGATAGTTGGGACTGAGCAGCGCGTAGCCGTTGGCTGCCAGCAGCGTCCGGCCGTAGATCCAGTAGCGCAGGCGGTAGCAGGTGGCCGATGTGGGGCCACCGTGGATTTCCACCACCAGCGGCAACGGCCCCTGCTCCGGTGAATATCCCGGCGGCAGTTCGAGGATACCCTCCACCGGGTCGCCGTCAGCGCCGGTCCAGCGGTAAACAGAGAGCTGTGGCAGATCCCAGGATGCGGTCTGCGGGTTTACCGAGGTGACGCGGCGGCTGGTCCCGTCTTCCGCGAAAAGCAGCAGATCACCAAATTCCCCGGGGCCGCCGGCCGCGGCCACCAGCGGGCTGCCCCCGGCGGCAAAGCTGAAGGAGTCCACCACGATGTCTCCCGGCGTCAGGGTGCTGTAAACGCCCTGGCCGCCTGAGATTACATCGGTGACCGAGACGACACGGATTCGGGCGCGGCTCTCGCCGCGGTAGCAGAGGGTCCGGTGGGTTCCGCGCCAGGCCAGGCCGCCGGCAAACATGACCTCCGGCGGCAGGGTGATCCTGCGCAGGGACACCTCCCCGCCTTCCCACTCCCCGAGGTAGATCCGGGAGGTATACCCGTCATAGGAGATGCTGAAGGCCAGTGCGTCACCGTCTGCGGACCAGGCCAGTTCCTCCAGCCATCCGAAGGGTGAGGGGTGCTCCTCACGCCACCCCGGCCTGGTGAGGGTGGTTGTGCGGCGGCTGGCCAGGTCGATGACGTCCACGCGGGACCAGCCCTCCTTGAAAATCAGTTCCTCGTCGCTGGTGGTGATCATCGCCGCACGACCACCGTCGGCGGAGACGGCCACATCGTGAATGACCCGTTCCGCCGGCTGCAGCAATTGCGAGCGCCAGTTGTCCAGGTCCAGCTTCCACAAACTGTCCAGTTCGCTGACCCCGTGACCGTATTCCAGACCCGGGAATGTCTGGCGCAGGTCCCGCCAGTCCTCCTCGTACGCTTCCTCACCGGCGGTGTAGTACAGGGACCGTCCGTCGGCGCCAAGGCGGAACAGTTTTATCCCGCCCTTGACCCTGGTCACCGGGAACGGGTCTCCGCCCGTCGGAGAAAGTCGCCAGACCTGGGTGCTGCCGTCCCAGGGCGGCTGGGCTCCTGCGCCGCGGGTACGGCTGCCGCTGACATAGATCCACCGTTCCTGCGGATCCCAGGTGGGGTTGTCGCCACCCAGGCCGTCGAAGGAGAGACGCTGCACCTCTCCGCTGTTGAGTTCCACCACCCAGAGGTCGTGGGTTTTGCTTTCCTCACCCCACCGGGTTTCCTGGTAGGCTGCATAGCGGCCTCCCGGCGATACTGCGCAATCGTCAACGGAGGCGAGGTCGAAGTAGTCCTCCGGGGTGATGACATGACGTTGCTCCCCGGCGGCAGAGCAGTGGCCACCGGACATCAAGGGAAAAAGGAAAAGGACCACGATCAGTATCGCTGTGGTTCTGTTCACCATTAGATCCTCCGCAGGGAACGCCGCCAGGCGTTCCGCACTCTTGTCCTGCCGCTGATAATCTGGTTATTCTACCCCATTGTCTGGCTGTTGGCAGGTGGTACTCATCCCCGCTGGCCCACGCGTCGATGAGAGCAGGAGGAGCGTGATGATTGAAAACGGATCAAAATGCAGCCGGCACGGGAACGCGCAGGCCAGTTTTGTCTGCGACAGCTGCGGAGAATCGTTCTGTTCCCACTGCCGGTGTGAACTGCTGGGAGGCAGCGTCTGCTGCACCGAGTGCGCGGTGGAGCGGGCCGGGGAGAGCGGCGGCGTTATCCAGCACCCTCACGGCAGCGGGCTGAACGGGGTGGATCCTCGGGGGAAGGCGTTTCGTTTCGGCCGATTGCTCACCGTGGTCCTGCTGGTGTGCCTCCCGCTGCTGGTTCTGGAGGGGCTGTTTCTGCTGCGCAGCCGTGCGGACCATGCCGGGTCCGAGCTGGAAGCGCAACGGGTGATGAGTGACACCCTGGTCCTGATCACCGTGCTCAACGGCTACCGTGAGAATACGGGAGCATACCCCGTCCGGTTGCCGGATCTGGTTCCCACCCACTGGAAACCCGGGGACATGGCCGAGCTGGATGGCTACGAATACCGGCGTATCGGAAAGGAGCGGTTTGTCCTGCTGCCACAACTCACCGGTGACGAGAACGAGATGGCGGGAATCGCCCGGGCCAGGTCCCTCATTCCACGGTCCCTGGGCCGGGACAGCGACCTGGATGTCTTTCTGCGGCCGGTAGCCGCCTCCGCTGCACCCCATTCCGCCGGGGGAGCGCCATGAACGGCAAGTCCGGTGGTTTTACGCTTGTGGAGTTGATGGTGGTGCTGGTGGTCATCTCCCTGGTGGCCGCCATGGGGGTCCAGAGTGTCATCGCCGCGCTGGAGATGAGCCGTGAGCGGCACACCGAGGCCGAGATCCTGGCCATGGTGGAGGTGGTCAAGCTCTACAAATCGGACACCGAGGCCTGTGTGCCCGGGGTCAACGAAGCAGATTTCAAGGAGTGGCTGGAGGCCAACAAATATTTCGACCGGGTGGAGCTGAATGACGGCTGGGGACGATCGTACCACATCCTGATCCACTGCGATCCGGAAATGGGAACCGAATACCTGGTCTGGACTTCCGACGGCAGGGATGGGCTGCGCGGGAGCACCGATGACGTGGTCTACCTCTTCACACCTGATGGCTGGGACGGCTGGACCAGCCAGGGCGCCTTCAACTGACCCCCCACGGCAGAACAACAGGCCGGTCATACGGACAAAAAAAGGACGGTCAAACATGTTGTTGGACCGTCCTTTTTTGTGTTTCAAATCCGGTGGATCAGTCCGGAGTCTGCCCGCTGGGCAGTTCCAGACCGTAGCGCTGCTTCACGTCGGCCCGCTTGAGCATGAACGCGAGGAAGATCGAGATCACGCCGAGGAAGACCAGCATCAGGATCGGCTTGGTGTAATCGTAGGCCGCTTCCCCGGCATTGATCGCCTCCATGTTGCCGGCGTTGGAGACGTCGAGCACCTTGCCGATGCCCCAGAAAAAGGCCCCCAGTCCAATGTTCTGGATGGTGAACATGGTGGCATAGGCCGTGCCCAGGCGGCTTTCCGGCACGATCTTGGCCACCGAGGGCCACATGGCGGCCGGCACCAGGGAGAAGGCCACACCCAGGGCCAGTAGACCGGCGTAGCCCAGGGCCACGCTGTTGAACACCGACAGGGAGAGGTGGGCGAAGATCAGCAGGCCCGAACCGACCATCATCAGCGAGGCCGCCTTGCCCTTGCGGTCGACGATGCTGCCGAAGATCGGGGTGAAGAAGAGGGTGCCGAAGGGGATCAGGCCGGCCACCTTGGGGCCGTTGTGCAGCCAGGCGTCGACGGTGGCCATGAAGCCCGCCCCGCTGAGGTCGGGCAGAACCCTGCTGAAGCCGAATTTGTTCACCAGCAGATCGGGTGCATACTGAATAAAGGGAAACACCGCCGAGTAGAAAGTGACGCAGAGCAGGGCGACGTAGATGAACGAGGGGTTGCTGAGCAGCTTTCCAAGGTCTGAGATCTTGAACTGCTCGTCGTCTGCGGTGCCTTCGGCCTCCGCGGCGTCCGAGATGGCCTTGCGTTCCTTGTCCAGCTTGGCGTCGAGGACCAGGCTGCTGAGGTAGCCCAGGATACCGATTCCGATAAGGACTGCGGAAACGGTGAACGCGGGTGATGGGGAGGCGCCGGCGATGTCGGCGGAGAACATGATGGCCAGCATGGACCCCAGGCGTCCGAAACCGACGTTGACCCCCATGGCCAGGGCCAGTTCGTGACCCTTGAACCATTTGACCACCGTTTTGCTCACCAGGACGCAGGTGACCTCCAGGCCGATGCCGAAGAAGATCCGGCCGGCTATCAGTCCGTAGAGCCGACTGTTGACATCTTCTCCAAAAACGCCGGCAGCGGCCATGGCACAGAGGATGGAGCCCAGCGCAGCCGACCCGCCAAAGAGGAAAATACAGATTTTGGCGCCGAATTTATCGAGGATCATGCCGCCGACGATGATGGCGCCGAGCATATTCAGCCAGGTGGTGGAACTGATGATAATGCCGAAATTGGCGTTGCTGAAGCCCCAGGCTTCACGCATCACGTCCTGCAGCGGTGACATGAAGTCCTGGAACCAGTAGGTGGCGAACATCAGCAGGCTGACCATGACCAGGACGGTCCAGCGCGCGCCTCGGGAATCGTTGATCGCTTTCTTTACGTGGTCCATCTTTTCCTCAAGCTGTGGTGATTGACGTGCACCGATAGGGCACGGCCCAAAGGAACCCGGCCGCGTGAACTGTCCCGCAACTCATCGTACCTGTGCTTCGAAACTGAACTTCAAAATCGTATTAAATATCTTACATCAAACCCGTTGCAAGCACAATGGAAGCGCGTTCCGCCCTGGTTGACAGTGGTGGCGGCCCAACGTATGGTTGGAAAAGGGGGCCGGTGCACGCGATGAAAAGGTTCTTCACATTCGGTCGAAAACGTCAGCCGGCGTTGAACTATGCCTTCTTTGACACGGCCCTGGGGGAGATGGCCGCGGCGGCCACTGCCACCGGTATCTGCCGTTTGCAGTTGCGGGCCTCCGGCTCCCATGATGTCGTGGTGGAGGGCTTCAGTGAGGCCTGGCCCGATCACAAAGCACGCCAGGCACCGCAGGCCTTCGTGGATCTCCGGCGGCAGATCGAGGCCTATCTGGGGGGGGATCTGCAGAAATTCTCCCTGGCCCTCGACCCGGTGGGGACCGCATTCCGCAGGGAGGTGTGGGATGAGGTCGGCCGGGTGCCCTACGGCAGCACAATCACCTACGGTGAACTCGCCGCCCGGCTGGGCAAGGACCATTCAGCAAGCCGGGCCGTGGGCAACGCCCTGGGGGCCAACCCGCTGCCGATCCTGATTCCCTGCCACCGCGTGCTGGGCAGCGACGGGAATCTCACCGGCTATGGCGGTGGACTGGAGCTGAAGACCAGGCTGCTCCGTATCGAGGGGGCCCTGCTGCTCTGACCGTTCAGGGCGCGAGTGTTTCGGCCAGCCAGTTCACCGACCGCACCACCATTTCCGGGGTCACTTCGTGCTCGCATCCTTCCACGATTTCCAGGGAAAAATCATCCAGAGTTCCCGCTGCGCGGCACAGTTCCCCCGCCTGCCGCACCGCGTCCCGGGCTCCGTCCACCGGTGAAGTTTCGTCCCGGTCGCCGTTGATGAAGAGGAAGGGTCGCGGCGCGATGAGGGAGAGGATTCCCGGCACACCAATCAGTGCCGACCGGGGCACGAAATAGTAGATGCCGTGGCGGTGCAGAACGCCTTTTTCGGCCATGGCCCGGTAGGTGGAGAGGCAGCAGAGGCCGACGCCGGCGGCGATGCGGCGGTCGAGTGCTGAGAGCCACCAGCCGGCGGTTGAGCCCATGGAGAATCCGAAACAGCCGATCCGCCGCCGGTCCACACCGGGAAGGCTCTCCAGCAGGTCGAGGGCCCGGACCTGGTCCCAGAGCATCCCTCCCCAGAGAGTGGTGCCGTGCAGCAGATGGCGGCGGGCGGACTCCCGCTCTCCCTCATCCGAGCGGTTGCCAAAACAGCGGAAATCGGCGGCCAGAACCGTGAATCCCGCTTCCACAAGCCGTGGTGCAAGGCCCGCGGGTACACGGTTTTTACCCAGCAGCGATTCGGTGCGGCCACGGCTGTGATCGCCGGAATGGGAATGGAGGTAAAGGATGGCCGGGGCGGGCGGGCTGCCGTCCTTGACCAGGGGATCGGAGCCGCGAGCAGTGAAGAGCCAGGCCGGAACGCGCACATCCGGTTCGGCGAGAAAGGAGAGGTCCCGCCGTGTCCAGGGGACCGTCCGCCCATCCATCGTCGTCTCGCCCTCTTCGTTGCCGGTCCAGTCCGTTTCCAGTGGAACCGCTTCCGGGTATCCACCAAGCAACTGCCACAGCTCTGACCGTCTGGTCTCCATCGGTATCTCCCGCCCCCCGGCTGTCAGGCACAGGCGGCAATCAGTTCTTCCGCAGAATCCCGGCCCAATGCCGGAACCGACTGGCCGTCAAGGACCTGGCGAAGCCACAGTTCGATGGAAATGCGGTTGTACAGCGCCCGGTCGAATTCCCCCCGGCTGCGTGAGGGCGGGCGCAGGAGTCCGGAGACCTGGCGGCGGCCAAACGATTGATCCAGTTCCCCGGCCCACTGCGAAAGTTCGCCGCTGAACCAGGCGGCGATGGGCACCACCAGGCCGAGTTTGTCCGTACGGTCGATGACCTCGTCGGGAACGATGCCCCGTGCCGCCCGACGGAGGATGTACTTTGTGGTCATCTCCCTGATCTTCATTTCCGGCGGCAGCCGGAAAGCAAACTCGACAATGCGGTGATCCAGGAATGGCGTGCGGTTTTCCAGCCCGAAAGCCGAAGCCGCCCGGTCGTTCATGGTGATCAGTGGAGGCAGGCTGATGGCAATGTCGCAGGCGCCCATTTTGTCGACGAGGCTCCGGCGCCCGGAAAAAAGCTGTTGCACCATCTCCAGGGTGCTGTTGTCGGCCGGTCGACCGCGGCGGATCATCTGGTGATATCGCTGGTATGGTTCTCCGAAGATATCCGGGCGCCAGAACCAGCGGGCCAGCGCGTGGTAGTTGCGCAGTTCTTCCCGCTGTCCGAGGCGTTCCTCCTCGAGCATCAGCAGGTACCTGACGTATCCACCGAAGAGTTCATCGGCGCCCTGGCCGCCGAGCACCACCTTCACCTGCCGGCTGGCCAAAGCGGCCAGGGAGAATTCGGCGATGCTGGACGCCGTGGCGGCGGGCTGGTCGAGGTGGTGGATTATCCGGGGATAGAAGGAGCGGAAAGCCCCGGGGGTCGGTTCGATCACCTGGTGCCGGGCCCCGACGTGACGGGCCACCAGGGCGGCGTATCTCGATTCATCATAGGTCTGGCCGTGGGGAAAACGGCAGCTGAACACCACGTCGGGTTTGGCCAGGCAGGTGATCAGGCTCGAGTCCAGCCCGCCGCTGAGAAAGGCGCCCAGCGGAACATCGCTGCGCAGCCGGATGCGCACGGCATCTTCGATGAGCCAGCGTAATTCCTCCACGGCGTCATCCTCGCTGCGGATCTGGTCCACTTCCGACGGCAGGTCCCAGTAGCGGGTGGTGGTGAGCTGCTCACCGTCCCAGGAGAGGACGTGTCCGGGCTGCAGGGCGAAGATGTCGCGAAACATGGTCCGTCCACCGGTGGTGGTTTCTAAAACCAGCAATTCCTCACTGAATACCGGTTCGCTGGGCGCGTCGGCGAGGATACTCTTGATCTCGGAGGCAAAGACCAGTCGCCGGCCGACGAGGCGGTAGTAGAGAGGTTTCTCACCCATCCGATCCCGGGCCAGCCAGATCCGGCGTCCATCGTGGATGGCGAAAGCAAACATGCCGTTGAAATGGTGCAGACAGTCCTCACCCCACTCCTCGTAAGCGTGGATGATAACCTCACTGTCGGTGGCGCTGCGGAATCGGTGCCCCCGGGCTTCCAGCTCCTGCCGCAATTCACGGTAGTTGAAAATTAATCCGTTGAACACCAGCGCCAGAGTACGGTCTTCGTTGAAGATCGGTTGTTGGCCGCCGTGGGGGTCGATGACGATCAACCGGCGGCTGCCCAGTTGCACCGGGCCGCTGGCATAGTACCCCTCGTCATCGGGCCCGCGGTGCTCCAGCAGACGGGTCATGCGCCGAATGTCGCCTTGATCGCCCCAGATTCCTGCAATGCCGCACATCGGCCGGGCCTCTTCAGCTGTGGTGGGAGTGGTCCGGATTTTCCGCATCGGCGGCCCCGGCGTCAGCGGTGATCAGACCGGCGATTTTGCGACCGATGGATGCAGAAGCGGCGGGCCCGCGATAGCGCCGGCCGTGGGCCGCTTCGGAGGCCAGGTAGATGCCGGGGATGGGAGTCGAGGAAACCGGAGCCGCCAATGGCGAACCGGCCACCGGAACGGGACGGGAGCGGGTGTCCAGGGTGAGCTGGTGCTTGTTGACCCAGTGGCGGTCGAAATCCGGATTGATCCTCTTCAGCCCGTCGAGGAACAGGTCGAGAATCTTCTCCTCGGGATATTCCAGAGCCGGGTCGCCGCTGGAGTGCAGTGCATCCAGGTGCAGCAGGTTGCGGTTGCCGTATTGCTCCGGGTTGATCCAGGCGGTGTGCTCCACCAGTTCGGAAAAGGGAAGGTCACCGTCGCAGACCAACAGCCGGTGTATCTGGCCGAATGGCCGGTCAAGTTCTAGGGTCAGGCGGATCAACGTCTGGAAGGGCAGGACTTCCAGCCTTTCGAAGAACGATTCGGGCAGCCCGGGGGACAGGGCCCGGATATGGTCTGGACGCTGGGTCAGCACCACCGCGCTGGTGTCCACCACCTGTCCGTCGACGAACACACCCATCAGGCCGGCGGAAGAGGTGAGCACCTCCTGCACCTGACGGCCGAAGAGGACGCGGCCGCCCTGTTCCTCGATCCGCCGCTGCAGCCTCTCTGCCAGAACCCGCAGACCACCTGCGAGGTAAGCCGAGGTGCCGTCACCGGAAACACTGGGTTCGGTGATTCGCGCCAGCCGTCGGGCCATCCATGCGGCAGACACCCGGGCGGCTTTTTTACCCCAGAAACCATGGAGCACAGGGTTCCAGAGGGCCGCGGTGGCATCCTTGCCGCACTGTTTTTCCAGCCAGCGCTCGGCCGGCAGATCCTCGGAAACGGTGGCAGGGTTGCTGCCCAGAAGGCGGGAAAGCTGGCGGATGAGGCGGATGCGACGAATCAGGCCCAGTGAACTGAAGCCCAGCAGGCTGCGCGGTCGATCCAGCGGTTGGGTCCGGCCGTTGAGAAAGATGCCGAAGCTGCCGGGATGCCATTCAAGCAGGGAGCGGGCGTCCAGCTGGTCCAGCAGCTCGAGCAGATCGGTGTCGCTGTTCAACACCGGGTCGAACTCCGGCTCCACCATGGTTCCGCCAAAGGGGATCAGCCCCGCGGCCGCGGAAAAATCTTCCGCCCCTTCGAAGACGGTTACCGGGATTCCCGTGCTGGCCACATGGTAGCCGGTCACCAGACCGGTGAGCCCGGCGCCGACGATCACTGCGTGGTTCTTTTCTGCTCCGGCCATCACAATTGCTCCTGCCTGAAGTGGTTCGTGGGTTCCGGGTTTCGGGGACGCTCAGTGATAATCGTGCGTGCCGAGAATCACCGGGAGTCCCAGTTTGGCTTCCAGCATGGCGGCGAGCTCCGCCGGTTCGAAGTGGGGGCAGCCAGGTTTGGCGTTGGCCAGACAGAACGAGAGGTGCACAATATCGGGGTTGGTCTGGGACAGCGTGGCCATCATCCCGGCGTTGGCCACCGTGCTTCTCCCGGGACAGACACACTTGAGGAAGCCCACCACCTGGTGTGGTTCGACAAACGTACCGTCACCCAGCGCCGCTGCCTTGAGACAGCGCCACTCACCGGGACAGCCGTAGCCGGTGTCCATGTATGCTCCACAGCCGACGATCAGTGCTTTTTTCATCACTCCTCCAGCTTTCCATCCCACCCTGCCGCCACCCCGCAACGGTGTACCAGCCATGGTGCCCGTGAGTCCGCGGTTCCGGGATCAGCGGCGGGATCTGAATTGCGCACCATAGCCAACCACTTCGTTCCACGTGAGTTCGCCGAGGATAAACAGGCCGGCCAAGTATACCAGACCCTGCGCCGCGTATGCCAGGATCAGCACCCACCCGGAGGCGGGCAGCAACAGGGCCAGGGCGGACGGCGGGAGGGCGGCGAGCAGCATGCGCAGCGGGGGCAGCAGCTGCAGGCGGGCACCGAAATAGTGGGAGAGGCATGCCTGTCCCACCAGGAAGACAGCAGCTCCGGTGAGCAGGGTGGCGAGCACGGCCCCGGAAAGGCCGAGCAGCGGAATCAGCCAGTGGGTCAGGGCTATCTGCCCCGCCAGCAGGGCCAGGTTGATCGACAGCACCAGCGCCAGGCGGCCGGCGGCACTGAGCGCCGCTGAAGAGATCAGGCCGAAGGAGAGCAGGGTGTAGCCGGCGATCAGCACGGCGAACAGGGGGCCTGAGCGGTGAGGAGCGTAAGCATCGGAAAAAGCAAGGCCCATCAGGCCGCTGCCCGAGGTCGCGGAGAAGAAAACCAGTGGAACGGCGATGAGCAGGAAGAGCCGGACGGCCTCCTGGATCTGGCGCCGGGCTCTTGTTCCCTGCCCGGCGGCCAGCACTCGGGAGAGACCGGGGAAAAGAACCACAGACAAGCCCATGAAGAGGAAATAGGGTGTGCGGGCCATGTTCCACACGGCGGTATACAGTCCAACTTCACCATCGTCGGGGACCAGGCGTTCAACCATCCAGAGATCGGCGCTGATCAATGCATTGTAAACCAGGATGCCGGCAACCAGGGGCAGGGCATAGCCTAAGAGGGAAAGTGCCGGATAGGTGTCCGACCGGGGGGCCCGGCGGATGTCGGCGCTCACCAGCAGGCGTGCCAGAACCAGGGCGGCCAGCGACCCGGCAGCGTTGCCGATCAGGGCTCCCTCAAGCGAAAAACCGGCAAACACCAGTGTGATTGATGTCAGGACTTTGGCCCCAGCGTAAAAGCCGATGCACCAGGATTGCCGGGCAAATCCCCGCACGCCCCGTAGGTAGCCGAGGTGAATGCTGAAAAGGGCATAGAGGGGGATATCCAGGGCGGCAAGCTGGAAAGCGCCGGCCAGCGACGGGTTGTGGAACAGTACGGATGAAAACCAGGGGGCGGAAAGCCAGAAAACGCCGAACAGGGCAACCGCAAATACGATTTCCAGTCGCACCCCCGCCAGCAGCACTGCGCGACGCTGCGTACTGTCAGCGGCGATGGCCCGGGACACGGCATCGGGGATACCGGTGATCACCAGGAACTCGGACCAGGCGAGGAAGGAGATGATCACGCCGTAGCGGCCGAAGACCGTTGGGCCAAGCCATCGGGCCAGGAAGAGGGTCAGGGTAAAACCAAGTGCCGCCGCCACCAGCTGGGCGGCCACCGAATAGACCGTACCCCGTGCCAGGCGGTCTCCGCTGCCGCCGGTTTCACCGGTTGCTGGCAGCGTATCACTCACCGTACGTTCTCCCCGGTGTGGCCGGTAAGGGTGCGGAAATGGGTGAGGAGGCTGCGACCGATCAACTCCTGGGTACAGCTGTCACGGAAGGTTGACAGGGCTCCCCGGGCGATACGCTGAACCAGAGCCGGGTCGTCGTTGAGCCTGAGGATCGCCCGGGCCAGGGATTCGGGCTCCCCGGTGGGGCAGAGCAGCGCATTCTGCTCGTGGACCAACAGTTCGCGGGCCGCCGGTGTGTCACCGGTTATCACCGGCATGCCCATGGCCAGCGCGTCAAAGACTTTGACCGGAATTCCCCGGTCGGTCTTTTGTGTCACCCCGAAAATTCCCAGACAGACATCGGCCCGGCCTATGTGCTGCGGAAGGTCCTCATAGGCCACCCAGGGGATAAAATCGGTATTGGTCAGAGACAGTTCTTCGGCCAGCAGCTCCACTTCCGGCGTCAACTGACCGGAACCGACGATCTCGAACCTGATGCCGGGATTCAACTGTTGCACCTGCGCGGCCGCCCCGACGATCACCGGTACCCCCTGGAGAGGAGTGAACTTGCCGTAGAAAAAGATGCGGAACGGGCGGTCTCCACCGGGTTTTGGCCTGGGGCTGAAGGTGGCTTCATCGGCGCCGAGGCGTACGGTGACAAAGCGCTCCCGCGGTATTCCGAACTCCCCGGAAAAGAACTCCACATAGGTCGATGTTTCCAGGACGATCAACCGGGCCAGTCGCAGTGCCAGACGGTCGAGGTGCCAGGCCAACCGGCCGCGGATGGAATGGCCGGAGAACATTCTGCGGTCGGTGACCACTGTTTCATAGAGTGAGACCACCGGGCTGTACACCAGGGGGCGGCGGCGGAGAGCCGCCAGCGGTGCGGCCAGCAGCATGTCGAGGTAGCCCATGTAGCCCACCACCATCACGTCGTAGCGCGCACGGCGGTGTCGCAGAACCAGCCGCCAGCAGGCGCGCAGTACTCGCAGTGCCGTGCGGATCATGGCCAGCGGGTTGGTGAACGAGGAGCCGGTCTTGTCCCTGGTCAACTCCCAGAGCGGTTCATGGCACTCCTCGACAGTGGCGCCGGCCAGACGGAGGCCGGCAATGAGGGTGATGTTGCGCGGGAACTGCCGTTCGTAGGTGCCAAAACAGAGGACCCGCATGGGTTTCCTCCGGGAGGTCAGACCGCTTCACCGTTGAGCAGGTCGGCCGCGGTCAGACCGCTGTCGATGGTGCGGTCCATGTTCAGGTATTCCCAGCGGCCGAATCTTCCGCAGGGTTCAACTCCGTGCTCTCGGAGAAAACGGTAGATCACTTCGAGGTGCGACTCCCGCTGCAGATCATAAATGATGTAGGCGTAGCGGATGTCCATGACGTGATTGGTGACTACGGTGTCAGTATCCCGGAGTATTCCTGCTACTTTCAGCGCGTCCACCGTCTGCTCCACGATGGTCTCCTTGTCCAGCGGCCGCCACTGGGAATAGGCCACCTCGGTGGAGATGCTGCTCATCCCCGGCGGGGTGGTGTTGGGCGAGAGGTTCATCGGGAAACTGATGCGATGGAAGGGGAAGCGGTCCTCGTAGAAGTAGATCCAGTGTTTGTCGGAGACGGCGGGTCGGTCGATGCCGAGATTGACGCAGATGATGGAATTGTGTTTCAGCCCGTCGATGGCCGTTCGGACATCGCTGGGAATGTCATCAACCAGGGAGGTCAATTCGGGGAGCGGCAGGGTATAGACCAGCCGCCGATATCCGGTGGAACTGCCGTCGGAAAAATGCACCCGTCGGCCGGCGAGGTCGATCTTCACCGCCCGCATGCCGGTTCTCAATCGCCGGCAGACGGCGGGCAGGAAGGCCCGGGGCAATGATTCGATCCCGCCCTCACGGGGATACCAGAAATCCGGATTGAATCCGAAACGGTCCTCAACGTCGGCCAGGGCTCCGCTGATGATCTGCTCCATCTCCGGGACCGGAACGCGGTCTCCGATCCAGGTGTAGCTCATCTCGGAGGGATCCACGGTCCAGAGCTTCACGGCATACGGGCCCATCAGGTGGCGGGTGATGCCGCTGCCAAAGGAACTCTCCAGCCACTGCCGGTAATTGACCGGTGGCGCGTCGTCGGCCTGGGAACGGGCCTCGATAAAGGCTTCTATGGCACCCAGCAGACACTCCCGGACCACCTCCGGGTCCAGCCCGTGCAGGTGGTGCTGGAACGGGAAGCGGGTGAAGATCTGCTGCGAGTGATGGTAGATCCAGGCCTCGCGGCTCCGCTCCACCAGGTTGCCGGCCAGCAGATCCTGGATCAGCTTCTTTGCCCGCTCCACCTTGGGGAAAAGGATATGTGGCCCGTGGTCAAAGACGAAGCCGTCGCGGGATACCGAGCGGGCGACGCCGCCGGCCCGTTCGTCCGCTTCAAAAATGGTGTAATCGTCCCTCTCCCGCAGGCCGTAGCCGGTGGCCAGCCCGGCCAGTCCGCCGCCGAGAATCACGATATGCTGTTCGGTTTCTGACACGACTTCCCTCTGCCAGGAAATGGGCCGGGGTTCTGACCCGGCCCGGTAACCAGCACGATAACGACGTCCGGTGCCCTCGCTCAGGGAGAGTTGTTCTGGAACCACTTCACGAAGAGCGGTATCCCCAGTTCAACGGGGACGGAGGGGCTGTAGCCCAGCTCCTCCCGCGAGCGTTTCAGGTCGGCGTAGGTGCGCTGTACGTCGCCGGGCTGCATCGGCTGGTAGTCGATGATCGCCGTGGCGCCCATGCTCTTTTCGAGCAGTGTGATCAGGTTGCGCAGGGTGGTGGTCTGGGACTCGCCGAGATTGAAAATCCGGTAGCCGCTGCACCGTTCGATGGCCCGGTTGACGCCGTCGATGATGTCGTCGATGTAGGTGTAGTCCCGGTCCGAGCCGCCGTCGCCGAAGACGGGGAGTTGCTGCCTGTCGCGAATCAGCCGGGCGAACTTGTGGATCGCCATCTCCGGTCGCTGCCGGGGGCCGTACACGGTGAAGAACCGCAGGCAGAAAATCGGCAGGCCGAACAGGTGATGGTAGGTGTGGCACAGCAGTTCACCGGCCTTCTTGGTCGCGGCGTATGGCGAGATGGGATGATCCACCGGGTCGTCCTCGGCAAAGGGAGTCTTGCGGTTGTTGCCGTACACCGAGGAAGAAGAGGCGTAGATGAATTTTTTTGTCCCGTGGTGCCGGCACATCTCCAGCAGGTTTGCCGTGCCGTTGACATTGACCTCCTGGTAGGCCAGGGGATCCTCGATGGAGGGCCGAACACCGGCCTTGGCCGCCAGGTGGACAACTATTTCCGGAGCATCGTCGCGCCACAGCCCCTGGAGCAGCTCCAGGTTGCGGATGTCCCCCTCCACCAGCCGAAAATTCTCACTCCCGTCAAAGGCGGCGAGATTGTCGCGCTTGATCTGCGGGTCGTAGAAAGGATCGAAGTTGTCAAGGCAGGTGACCCGGTGGCCACAGCTAACCAGTTTCTCGCAGAGGTGGGAGCCGATAAACCCCGCACCGCCGGTGATCAGAATATGTTGCACGTCCCTCTCCCCGTCTAGAATGTTTCACCGAAATACGCTGCCAGTCTGGCCAGATCCTCACCGTCCACCACGCCGTCGCGGTTGAGATCGGCGGCCTCGAGATACCTGGGCTCCCAGGACGAACTGCCGAAGGCATAGGCCAGCAGCGAGAGGTCCATGCCGTCGATGCGGCCGGAGGAGTCGATATCACCGTAGGATTGCCCGTCTCCGGCCGACACCATGAATGACCAGGTGTACGGGGCAAGGACATTGGGCGGAGAGGCCAGATCCTCCGCGCCGATCACCACTTCCACGGTGGCACCGGCAGTGAAGGGTATCTCAGGAGTATAGGATATTTCAAGGGAATCGGGTGTCCCGGATACCTCGAAGAGAGCGGTAGGGACTGGCTCGCCGGCCACCGCAAGGAAAATGCTCCCGCTGTTCACGCCGCTGCCCAGGTCATTGAGCCGGATAATGATCTCCGTTTCGGGGGGGACGCCGATATCGCCGTCGCCGGGGGAACTGTACGCGACCCAGGGTGTGGCATAGTCTCCGGGCAGGGGCGGCTGCTCGCCCCGGTCCAGCAAGCCCAGGAACCAGCTTTGGGCCATCAGCTGGTATCCGGCCTGGCTGGGGTGCAGGCCGTCGGAATAATAGCAACACAGGTCGTAGGGAACACCATCGACCCAGAACTCGTCGTCATCGGGACCGCACTCAAACGGCGGGCAGGGATTGGACAGAAAGGTGCCGAAGTGGTCAGCCCAGCCCGTGCCCTGGGTACCCTGGGCCAGTTGGAGGATCAGGCTGTTGAGGTAAAGTGCGTTTCTGTTGAAGGTATCCACGGTGTGGGGCGCACGGGGGATCACCGTGCCCAGGATGGGGATACTGCCAACTGTGCGGGCGGCGTCGATCATCTGCTCCAGGGCATCGATGGTGTCTCCCGGTGGGACGAAACTGCTGATGTCGTTGGTGCCATACAGGATCAGTACGTATTGCGGCATCACATCCAGCAGGTCGTCGCGGTACCAGGCCAGCCCATCTACGGCGGTGGCGCCGCCAAAGCCGCGGTTGACAATCTGCGACTCGCCGATCTCCAGCAGGTCGGCAAGGTAGGGCAGGTAGCCCCGGCTCCACCAGGTGTCATCATCGTAGCCCTGGGTGATGGAATCACCCACGGCCAGGTAAACGCCCGGGTTGATGCCGTCGGCCATTGCGGAAGCACACGGAATTCCGCAGAGGAATAACAGCAGGAACACGGCCTGGACGCTATTCTTCATCTTTCCCTCCATCCGTTCCGTTGCGCTCGGAGATCACCACCCCATCGGGAAGGTCCAACGCGAAACAGCTTTCCGGCAGGTCGCCGTTGACTACCACTTCATCCAACCGGAACAGGGTGGTGTCACCGCTCTTCTCCCTGATGAAATACTGCACCGGGGCGTGGTCCGAGGACCGGACCCACAGGTCGATGAAATCTATTCGCTTACGCAGCTGCCGCCGCCGTGGAACAAGGTGCAGGCGCTGGCTGGCCACGTCGGGGTCGGGGGCGGACATCTCCCGGGTATCGCCGGCGCCAAGGACGATGGTGAAATTCTTTTTCAGCTGGCCGATGCCGTCCCTGCCGATCAGGTGATCGAAAACTCTTTTTTTCTGCTTGCGGACATCGAAGCGTTCCGCCTCTCCGAGGTCGGGGTAGTAGGTGACCAGGTTGTCACCATTGAGCAGCAGGACCACCCGGTTGGGGGTGTCGTAATCCAGACGCATCAGGTCCGGTTGGCTGTAACTGAACCGGCCGGATGAGAATTCGGGGTCCTTGAAGAGAGCCATGGATTTTTGCTGCGTGAACCGGCCCTGGAGCGAGACCGTTTCCTGCTGGCTGGCCACTATCTCCTCCAGCAGACGCAGCACCTCGGGTGAGGGCTCTCTTTCGCCGCCCCCAGCTGCCGGAACAGTTCCCAGGAACAAGACGGAGGCGAGGAGCAGGAGCGACAACGGCCACGAGGCTATCCCGCGTGAATTGATAAATCTGCAGCGCACGTGTTCTCCTCCTCGGAGCGGCGACCCCCTGGCGCAGGTCAGCTGCGCCACCGCCGGCTCTGTTCGTTTCTATCCAAAAGGGGGTGTCTCTTGCGGCGGGCGATTCCTTAGAAGTAGAAGGTGAGTCCAAGCTGGATCACATACCCGTCATGGTTGAGATTTGCGTCTCCGTAGTCGCCGGTCACAAAATCACCCGCGTCAACGTTCACGTCGAGGAAATTGTAGCGAACGTCAGCGTTCAGGAAACTCCGATCGGTCATGTGCATTTCCAATCCGAAACCGCCATGATAACCGAAATCACTGCCGCTGTAGTCCCGGCTCAGGCTTCCCTCTTCGGTGAGGGTGACGGTAACATCGGAATTGTACCAGCTGCCGCCGAAAATGAGGTGGGGGTTGATCCCGCCCCGGCCAAAAAGATACCAGATTCCGGAGACCTGAAAGGGGTAGCCCTCCACCGATACACGCCCGTCTTCAAATTCCTCTTTCCGGTAATCGGCGGCCACTTCGGCGCTGAGATTCTGGGTGACCCGTAAACGAACCTGCAAGCCGCCATGGATTGAACCGTCGTCAGCGTCGTTGGTGTTGTAATAGTTCCCATGGATCCCGATGCCGAAGAAGGGAGCCCGCTGCTGCCCGAATGCCTCGGTGCCCCCCACGGCCAGCAGGGCGATGAACAGCACGGTTGCCGGAATCCTGATTGTCATCCAGTTCCTCCCGTATCGAAGTGCCGGCCCCCGGTTCATCACTAGAAGGGAATATCATCGTCGTTGAAACCACCACTGCCACCGTCACCGCTGCTGCCGCCACTGCTGGGTTTCCCGCCACCGTCACCGCTGCTGCCGCCACTGCTGGG
>CBESOE010000002.1:0-100507 GCA_965531145.1 uncultured bacterium
CGGGCACGGGGGGCGCGGTGCACGGTACAGAAGCGAAGCAGAAACCGAAGCTGAAGACGGTGCGCTATGCCTTCCGCACCATCATCTGGCCCCGGCGCTGGCTGGTGCTCCTCGGCATCGGGCTGATCCTGGTCAACCGCCTCTCCGGCCTGGTCCTTCCCGGGGCGAGCAAGTACCTGGTGGACAACGTGATTGGCAACTCGGACCTCGAACTGCTCAGGCTGCTGCTTGTCGCGGTGAGCGGCGCCATCCTGGTCCAGTCGGTCTCCTCCTTCTTTCTCACCCGCCTGCTCAGCGTGGAGGCCCAGAACCTGATCTCCCAGCTGCGGGTCAAGGTCCAGCGGCAGGTCATCCACTTCCCGGTGCGCTATTTCGACAACCACAAGTCGGGTGAACTGATCTCGCGGATCATGTCCGACGTCGAGGGGGTCCGCAACCTGATCGGCACCGGCCTGGTTCAACTCTTCGGCGGCCTGCTCACCGCTGTGGTGGCCCTCGGCCTGCTGCTCAGGATCAATGCCACCATGACCCTCTACGCGCTGGTGCCCATGGTGGTTTTCGGGGGAATCATGCTCAAGGCCTTTGGCTACATCCGGCCGATTTTCCGCCGCCGCCGGGTGATAAACGCCGAGGTCACCGGGCGTCTCAACGAGTCGCTGGGCGGCATCCGGGTGATCAAGGGGTTCAACGCCGAGCCGCAGGAAATTCATACCTTTGAGCTGGGGGTGGATCGGCTGTTCCGTAACGTGAGGAAGTCGCTCACCGCCACCAGCCTGGTCTCCAGTTCGGCAACCCTGCTGCTCGGTATCTCCGGGGCGGCGATCATGGGTCTGGGTGCGCAGATGATCATCCGTGGCCGGATGACCGTGGGTGATTTCTTTGCCTTCACCCTCTACCTCGGTTTCCTGATCTCCCCGATCCTGCAGATGAGCAACATCGGCAGCCAGATCACCGACGCCTTTGCCGGCCTGGACCGCATGGAGGAGGTACTCAACCTGCCGCGTGAAGCCGATGACCCGGCGCGCACCGTCACCATCGGCCCCGTGGAGGGGAAAATCGTTTTCGAGAACGTCGTCTTCTCTTACGAGGAAGGCAAGGTGGTGATCGACGACATCAGTTTCGAGGCCCCGGCCGGTTCGGTCACTGCGCTGGTGGGCAGCTCCGGCTCGGGCAAGACCACCATCGCCGGGCTGGCGGCCTCTTTCATCCAGCCCGACCGCGGCGTGGTGCGGGTGGACGGAGTCGACCTGGGCACCGTGGTGCTCGACAGCTACCGCTCGCAGCTGGGGGTGGTGCTGCAGGACGACTTTCTTTTTGACGGCACCATCCGCGAGAACATCCTCTTCGCCGATCCCGGCGCCGACGAGCAGCGGGTGCAGGCCGCGGCGGCTGCGGCCCACGTCAGCGAGTTCACCGACCGCTTCGAGGAGGGGCTGGAAACGGTGATCGGCGAGCGGGGGGTGAAGTTGTCCGGCGGCCAGCGGCAGCGGGTGGCCATTGCCCGGGCCATGCTGGCCGACCCGCGGGTGCTGGTCCTCGACGAGGCGACGTCGAGCCTCGATTCGGAGAGCGAAGTGCTGGTCCAGGACAGTTTCAAGCGCCTGCTGGCCGGCCGCACCACTTTTGTCATTGCCCACCGGTTGAGCACCATTCGCCGCGCTGACCAGATCCTGGTGGTGGAAAAGGGGAAGATCGCCGAGCGGGGCACCCACGCCGAACTGGTGGACGCCGGGGGCCGCTACCAGGAACTGCACGAGTTCCAGGGCCGGATCTGATGTCCCTTCAATCGGGCGCGATCTGCTGTTTTGCGGTATGCTATTACAATCTGGAACCGGAATTGCTGGAATGGCTTCACACTTTTCAAACAGAGGAGAGAATAGTATGAAAAAACTAATTGTCCTGATCTTTGCCATCGTGCTCATTACATCCTGCACAACGGTGAAGAAAGTAAATGTCGACTATGCCCATGAATTTGATTTCACTCCGGTCAAGACCTTTCAGTATTTCGACTCCACGGACAGCAATTCCAAAAACCCGCTGATGGCCCAACGCATTGCCAACCAGTTTAAAAAGGAACTTCGCGAAGGCGGCCTCACCGAGGTGAGCGAGAACCCGGACATCTTCGTGACCTACCACATCACCAGCAAGGAGAACACCTCCTACAACACCACCTACACGGGCTACGGCGGGTACGGCGGCTACGGCCCGGGCTGGGGCGGCTGGGGGGGAGGCTACTATGGCGGCTACGGTTCGACCATGGGGTCATCCATGACCTACGCCACAACCTACACCGAGGGGACCTTGATCCTCGATGCCTATGAGCCGGAAACCAAGAATCTCGTCTGGCGCGGGACCGGTACCGTGACGGTCAGCGACAAGCCGGAGAAGCAGCTCAAGCAGGTGGATGCCATCTTCACCAAGATCGGCAGCCGCTGGGACAAGATCCTGAAAGGCCAGGGCAAGTAGGCCACACCAGCGTGAACAACTCGCACCCTGTCTCGCCCTGCAACGGGTGAAACTGTTCACCCGTTGCCAGCTTTTCCCTTCAGGGGCACCGCTCCCGCTTGACCCGGGATTGCCCTTTCCCTATGCTGAATATTCGTTTTTTCGGCGGGAGCGGTGTGCACGCTTCCCGGCGGTCTCATAATTGCTGGAAGGAGAAGTTCGACATGGCCGACCTGAGCACGACCTACATGGGCATCAAGCTGGCCAACCCGATTGTGGTTGGCGCCTGTTCCCTTTCCAAGAACGTTGACGCGGTAAAGAAGCTCGAGGAGGCCGGTGCCGGTGCGCTGGTGTTCAAGTCGCTCTTCGAGGAACAGATCCAGATCGAGCGGCGGGCCTTTGATGACGAGATGGACCAGTTCGGCAACACCTTTGCCGAAGCGGTATCCCTCTTTCCCGCGGTGGATCACGGCGGGCCCAAGGAATACCTCTTCTGGATCAAGGAATCACGCAAGGCGGTAAAGATGCCGCTGATCGCCAGCCTCAATGCGGTGGAGAACCAGACCTGGGTGGAGTGGGCCAAACAGCTGGCCGACACCGGCATCGAAGGCCTGGAACTTAACTTCTACTCCCCGCCCCTGGACACCGCGGTCACCGCAGCCGACATCGAGGAAAGCGAACTGGAAGTGCTCTCTTCGGTGGTCGAGGCGGTGAAGATCCCGGTGGCGGTGAAGCTCCACCCGCACTACACCAGCCTGATGAACGTGGCCTCCCGTTTCACCGATGCCGGGGCCAAGGCCCTGGTCCTCTTCAACCGGCTGTTCGAGCCCGACATCGATGTGGAGGCCGAGACCCAGCGGATCGCCCCCGCGTTGAGCCGGCCGGGTGACACCCTGCACACCGTTCGCTGGGCCGCCCTGTTGGCCGGCCGGGTGGAAACCGACATCATCGGTTCCGGCGGTGTGGGCAGCGGCCGCGACGCGGCGAAGATGATTCTTGCCGGCGCCCGGGCAACACAGGTGGTGTCCACGCTCTACCGCCACGGTATGGACGGTCTGGGGGGGATCATCGGCGAACTGGGCGCCTGGATGGACGAGCACGGCCACGCCGACATCGAATCCTTCCGCGGCAAGCTGGCCCAGGAGCAACTGAGCGACCCCTGGCACTACACCCGGGGGCAGTACATCAAGGGCATCCTCGGCTTCGATTAATCCCATTGAGCAATCAGGTGAAGGACCCTGCGCACCGCGCGCAGGGATCTCCCTGTCCGGAGTGAACAGCAGATGAAGAGCGCTGCCGATCAGGAGAAAGTGGACGTACTTGTCATCGGTGCCGGGCCCATCGGCCTGGCCTGCGGGGTGGAGGCGAAACGGCGGGGGCTCAGCTGCCGGGTGGTGGAAAAGGGCTGCCTGGTCAATTCGATCTACAATTATCCCGTGAACATGACCTTCTTCTCCACCGCTGACCGGCTGGAGATCGGCGATGTCCCATTTATCTCCCACGGTGACAAGCCCAACCGTCGTGAAGCGCTGAACTACTACCGCCGGGTGGCCCAGGCCTGGGAACTGGACGTGCGGACCTACGAACAGGTGCAGTCGCTGGACGGTGAGGCGGGAGATTTCCAGGTGGTCACCGACCGCCAGACCCACCGAGCCCGCACCGTGGTCGCCGCCACCGGATACTACGACACCCCCAAGCTGATGAACGTCCCCGGCGAGGACCAGCCCAAGGTCAAGCACTACTACGATGAACCGCACTGCTACGCCTACCAGGACGTGGTGGTGATCGGCGGGGGCAACTCGGCGGTGGACGTGGCCCTGGAAACCCACCGTTGCGGCGCCCGGGTGACCCTGGTGGTGCAGGAGCCGGGGTTCAAGAAGGGGGTCAAATACTGGGTCCTGCCCGATATCGAGAACCGCATCAAGGAAGGCGAGATCACGGCCCACTTCGAATCGGTGGTGGAGCGGGTGGGGGAGCGCGATATCACCCTGCGCACCCCTGACGGCCCGAAGACCGTGGCCAACGATTTCGTGCTGGCCATGACCGGCTACGTGCCCGACTACTCGCTGCTGGAAAAACTGGGCGTTGCCGTGGGTGACGACCAGTACCGCAGCCCGTCCTTTGACGAAGAATCATTCGAGTCCAACCGGGCCGGCCTCTTCCTCGCCGGCGTGGTCTGCGGCGGGATGGAGACCTCCAGGTGGTTCATCGAGAACTCCCGCGAACACCCCGGCCGCATATTTGACCGCATCGCCGCACACCACCTCAATGGCCGGAACTGACTCCCCGGTTCATCATCTCAGACAGTACAGCAAAGCCCCTCCATCGGAGGGGCTTTGTAATATATCAAGCGTTGGATCAGGGGGTGTAGCCGGTAATACTGCACGTGTCACTGGCCGCGGCGCCGGCCGGCGGGTAGGGCGGTTGGTTGTAGGGCGCCGGGGTGACGTCCATGCCGTGCAGGGTGAAGACGCTGGTGCCCACCAGGCCGGATACGGCGGGCAGGGCCTGGTTCCAGCCGGTGACATAGCTGGCTCCGGGGTCGATGTTGGTGTATCCGGCCCGCCAGGAGCCGATGGAGCCGCCGCCGGCCAGGTCGATGTTGATCCGCCCGGCAATGCGGCGGGTCAGTTCGGCCCGGGGGTTGTCCAGCCGGATGTAGAAGGCGCTGGTGAAGGGCAGGGTGCCGCTGGATGGCGTGCAGCTGATCTCCACCATCAGGTCCGATGGCAGCATGGTGAATGAATAGAACCCGGCCGGTGCGGTGCGGGGCAGGGTCTCGCTGCGACCCGAGTTGTCGGCGGCGGCAAGGTAGTATTCCACGGTCTGGCCCGGGGACTGGCCCGGGATGTCCACTTCGTAGGTGTCGGTGGAACCGGTGGGGGAGAGGGTGAGCCAGCTCCAGGTCGGACTGCCATTCAAGCGCCAGTAGACCCGCAGCTCGCCGGCAACCAGTCCGGTTTCGCTGCGGTCGTCGATCATGGCGGTGATCGTGTGGCCGGCGGCCTGGGGGACTTCAGCATCCAGCCGGCGGTGGGTGATCCGCAGCATCTCAGGGTCGAAGACGGCCCGGGTGCGGCAGTGCAGGGCGTCGTAGTAATACCAGCTGCCCCAGGGGAAGCCGATGACCTCGTAGCCCGGCATGGCCGCCTGGAAGGTGGCGATGGCCTGGGCGTCGCCAGGGATGTTGAACTGGGGCACCAGCACCTTTTTGTTGAGGATCAGCGAGTTGGTGTAGGCGGCGATATTGCCGCCGGAATAGGTCGGGCAGTCGATACGCACGATGGTGTAGGGCCGGCCGTAGCAGTTGGTGGCCAAGGCCAGCTGTGCCAGGTTGGTCTCGATGCGGTCATACTCCTCGTGCCAGGTAGGGGGGAGCTTGACCAGCAGGGTCTCCTCGTCCAGTGGTTTCATCCAGCAGTCGATGTGCTGGATGCCGTGGTCTTCGGTGCTGTCCACCACCTGGTAGCTGGTGATCCCCGCCCAGTCGGAGAGCAGGGTGCGGAACTGCGCTTCGGTCCAGAGCTGGTTGTTCTCCCCCACCATGGCGCAGGTGGAGAAGCCGGTGTGGTGTCCGTCCACCAGGAAGTTGCCGCCGGTGAGATAGGCGGGGAACTCGTGCAAATTAGCGCCGAAGTATGTGGCCACGTCGGCGTTCACCCCATCATCACCCGCATACCCACCGGGCGAATTGATCGGCACGCAGGCATTGCTCACCCAGGGGTAGCCCTCGAAGATCGGGTCGAGGATGCCCCAGTCGCCATTGCCATCGAACACCTGGTGCGGGCCCCAGTCCCGGGGCCAGTGTGAACCAACACTGGTCTGGATGTATTCCACCTGGGCCGGGTCGATGCCCCAGGAGTTGAAGGTGCTGCGGGCCGAGTTCTCTGCGCCGCTGCCATTGACCAGCACGTAGAGCAGGTCGTCCTCGGCCAGCTCCAGCACCAGGGCCTGGGGGATGCCCAGGGGCCAGCTGATCAGTGTGCCCAGGACCGGTTCCCACTCGGCGATCACCCGCACCGGCGGTGTGGGTTGTGCGGAGGCCGGCAGGGCAGTGGCAACCAGAATGACGATGGTCAGCAGGGCGGTGGTCGAGAGTGTGTGGAACGTGCGTTGCATCTGGCCTCCAATGGCAATAGGAAAACCGGGTCGGTTCAGACCCGACAGGAAGTCTGCACTGAATATACGGCCAGCCGGGCGTTTTATCAAGATAACGAAGTTTGAATATTTCTTGAAGTGTAAAACATTGTACCGATTCCGCGACTACATCAACGAGCACTTCGAATTCCACGAGACCGACGGCCTGATCACCTGTATTCTCATCGGCGCCATGGCCATCGCCTCGGCGGGCTGCTCAAGCCGATGGTGGTGATCAACATCATCGCCTGCGTCTGCTTTCTACTGGTGCTTTTCGCCCCGTTGGGCCTGCTGCTGGCTGCGGCTGGTGATCTGATCATGGGGCTGGTCTTCCTGCGCCAGGCCGGTGCGGACGACAAACCAGAGTTCGTCTGAGCGCCGGATCAATCCCTGTCCCGGGACAGATCCGGCAACCCGGCAGGCTTGAGCCGCAGTATTCCGCGGGTGTGGAACTCGGCAGCCAGCCGGGCGGTGCGGCCCGGATCCGCTGTTTCCCCCACACTTTTTCCGCCGGCCAGCAGCTTGAGCGTCTCAAATCCTTCCACATCCAGCGGCATCCGTTCACCCTGGTGGTCCACCATGGCCCGGCCCGAGGACGGGTCCCGGGCAACCCTGGTTCCCGGGGTCTGGACCAGCCGGTGTTCCGGCAGGATCAGCCGGTGGATTCCGGCGGCAAAGCGGCGGTGGTCGGCCGGCGCTACTGCCCAGGGATCGCGGTGAAAGCTCAGTTTCGAGACCAGGTAGAAGTGCAGCGACTCGTCGTGGGGCTGCTCCAGTTCCCAGCGCTTGAGTACACCGGCGGCATGCTGCACCTCCGGGTGGCCGTCGGCGGGCAGGTCGATGATCCGCACACCGAAGTCTTCCGGCCGCTGGTAAACGTCGCTGGCCGGTTCCAACCGGAAGGTGTTGGCCAGCAGGCGCTGGGGCAGGCCCCGGGGCGGCACTCCCTGGCTGGCCAGCGTCTCGTCCACGTCGCGGAAGAAGGCCGCCTGCTCCAACAGGTCTTGGGCAGTCTCCCCGGGGAAGTTGACGATGCACTGCACCCGCAGTGAGAGGCCGGCCAGCACCGCGTCCACCACCACCTGTCGCATCTCCTCCGGGTCGGTATGCTTGCCCATCAGCTGCAGCATCCGTTGGGAGCCGTGCTCGGCGCCGAGGAACAGCCGGCTGAACCCGGCGCGGCGCATCAGATCGAGCAGGGGGCGGGGGAGCCGGGCCCCCTGGATGAAGGCGAAGGAGAAGGCGGTCTCGGGCAGTTGGTCGATCACCAGGGTGCAGAACCGCTCCAGCCAGCGGGCCGAGAAGTTGACCAGGCTGTCGCAGCAGTAGAAGAGCGAGATGCCCCAGCTGTCGCGTAGCTGCTTCATCTCCTGCACCACCGATTCCGGACTGCGGGAGCGGAAACGCCCCCAGAGCTTCTGCTCGGTGCAGAAGACGCAGCGGTTGACACAGCCGCGGGAGAAGGAGATGGGCAGGCCCTCGAAACCACGTTGCAGGTAGTCGCTCAGGTTGCCGCCGGGCCAGGGGAAGCCGGTGTAGTCGGGACGGGGGAGCTGGTCCGGGTCGGCCGGTGGTCGTGGGGTGTAGCTGATCTTGCCATCACGGATCACAGCCGCTCCGGTAACCTCCTCGCCCTTGCCGGCGCGGACCAGCTCGGCGGCGGTCAGTTCACCCTCGCCCACCACACAGACATCGGCCAGGCCGTTGCCCAGCAGCAGGGCCCGCACCGGCTCGTCGAATACCCCGGGGCCGCCAAAGATCAGCCGCACCCGCGGATCGAGGTTGCGAACCGCCCGGGCGGCGAGCATGGTGGGCCAGAGGTTGCTGACAAAGGTGGAGAACCAGACTTCTGTTGCCCCGCCGTCGAGGATTCGCTTCATCGCTTCACCGGTCCAGCAGAGCGCTTCCTCCACGTCCTTCAGCGCTCGGGGATCCCGCCGGCCCAGGGCCTCCAGCCCTTCGCGATTGTCGAACACCGAGTGAAAGACTAGGTCGGCGTCGGTGCTGCCGAGGAAGTTCACCGTCTTCGGGTCGCCGCTCCAGGCGTGGTGGTGCAGCCGGGAGTAGAGCTCGAAGTTGCCCGCACTCAACTCCAGGTCCAGGTCGTGCACGGTCACCTCGGCCCCCGCCTGCCGCAGGGCGCCATTGATACAGGCCAGGCCCAGGGGGACGCTCTTGTTGGTGTAGGTAGGCAGGATGACCAGGGCGATGGACATATGGTTGTCTGCTCCTATCCTTTGGCTGCCGAGCCCACGGCCCTGGTAAAGGCCGCGGCATGGGACATGTCTTCGGCTGTCATGCAGCGGATCTTCATTTGTGATACTTCTCACCGCCGAGAATCGTTGCCGCGCGGTAGAGCTGCTCCAGCAGCAGCACCCGAGCCAGTTCGTGGGGCAGGGTCAGCGACGAGAGCGACAGTTTCTCCTCGCATGTCTTCAGCGCATCGGCGGACAGTCCCACCGGGCCGCCGATGAGCAGGGCCAGCTTTCCGTAGACCTCCAGTTGCTTCTCCAGGTGACGAGCCAGCCCGGGGCTGTCCAGCTGTCGGCCGGACTGGTCCAGGGCGATCCGCCGGCCGGCATCTCCGCTGGCCTCCAGCAGCAGCCGGCCCTCCTTGCGGCTGGCCACGTCGTCGGGGTCACCGCGTCCCACCGCGTCCTTCACCTCCACCAGCCGGGCGGAGGTGTAGCGGTTCAGCCGCCCCAGGTAGTCCTCCTGGGCCGCCTTCCAGTGCGGTGTCTTCAGTTTGCCCACCGCCGCGATGAGGATCTGTCCACCCAGCCGTTTCACCGCCGGCCCCTTCCTTTGCTTCAGTCCGCCGCCGCTTCGCTCAGCATGCTCTCCGGCATCCGGGCGCAGAGCACCTCGCCCCGGGCGCAGACCTTACCGTTGGCGGAGAGGGTGGAGCTGACCAGTACCTTGCGCCCCTTGACCCACTCTATCTTTCCCCGGATCTCCAGCTCCACCCCCAGCGGTGTGGGGCGGAGGTAATCCACCTGCAGCTTGGCCGTGACGTAACGCAGGGGCGGCTCGCTGTCCATGGGCCGGCCCTCCTCGCGGTAGCCGGCGGCGGCCGCCGTGCCGGTGGAGTGACAGTCGATCAGCGAGGCCACCATGCCGCCGTAGACATACCCCGGGATGGCCATGTGGTATGGCTCGGGTGTGTAGCGGCAGATGGTCTCATCGCCGTCCCAGTAGCTCTTGATCCGGTGCCCTTTCTCGTTCAGCCGGCCGCAGCCGAAGCAGTGGGACACGTCCTCGGGGTAGTAATCCTGGAATGCTTTTTCGGTCATTTCTTCTCCAGTATCTGGGCCAGCACCTCGTGGCGCGGGTTGATCAGCAGGCGTTCCGGTTTCTGCGGCACCGGGAACTGGAACCGTTTTGACGCCTGGTCCAGGGGCAGCAGCACCTGGCTGACCCGGTCCCCGCCGAAGTCGACCCAGACCGGGACCATCACCTTGAAATCGGCCGGCACGTCGCTCTTCTCCAGGTCGATCACCAGGTCATGGGCCCCCTGCGGGTTCTTCGTCTCCGACACCTGCCAGGCCCAGGTCAGGGTGGGGGTGCCGCGGCCAAAGACCCACTGGTCAAAGAACCAGCCCCATCTGGACCCGGTGACCCGCTCCACCGCGGCGATGAAGTCGGCGGTGGTGGCCCGGCCGCCGGCGTGGGTCCGATAAAAATCGGCGAGGACGGCCCGGAAGAGATCCTGCCCCGCAGTGGCCGGGTTGTTGTCCAGCAGCTTGCGCAGCATGTGCAGCACCAGCACCCCACGACGGAGGTTGTAGGCCGAATAGGCATAGGGAACCTCGGCCGGGCTGGAACGGAAGCCGAGACCGATGGGCCCCATGTCCTTCAGGTGGCGGGGTTCCCACCTGACCTTGATCAGCGGGCTGGGCAGCAGCAGCACCTCACTGTCGCTGAGAAAACCGTAGGGTGCCGCACTGCGGACCCGGTCGAACTCCGGCATCGCCAGCAGCGCCGACATCCCCCGGGAGACCCCCTTCTGGCTGGGGATCATCTGGGCGTTGAAGGTGCGGATGATCTGCTGGTAGTAGCCACGGTGCTCGCCACCCGCTTCGATGGAGAGCAGGGTGCTGAAATCCACCAGTGCATCCACCAGCCACTGGTCGCGGTAGTCGGGCCACTCGATGGTCCAGCTCCAGAACTGCGCCGCGGCCTCCCGTCCCCGGAGCAGCTGGGAGAGCCCCGGGCTCTCCCGGTTGTAGGCCAGCACTCCGAGGTTGACGAACCCCACATAGGACTGACTGAAGCCGTTGACCCGGGTGGCCAGCAGCCGCTCCACCGGCGATTCGGCCCCGAGATACTGTTCGAGAAAGGCTGTGCAGTCGAGCAGGTCCCGGCCCACGTTGCGTTTCACGTCGTCGATGGTGATGCCGTCGGTGGTACCGAAGGAGGTCACGGGTGGCAGGCCGTCCCGCTCCACCAGCACCTCTTTGAAGCCCTTGCCGTAGGAGAAGCCCACCGCTTCACAGGGTTGGTCAATGACCCAGACCGTCCGCGCCGGTTTGCCGTCCTGATCCTCGCTTTCCAGCCGGCCGCTGGCCCGGATCTCGACTTTTTTCGGGTGGGATACGCTGATCCGGGCGGTGTGCAGGTCCCGGAAGCGGTCCGCCGGCCGGGGATACCAGTCGCGGCCCAGCACCTGGTTGCTGGTGCGGATGCTGTAGTTCACGGTGAGCTGGGTTTCCTCACCCGCCGGCAGCGGCTGGTTCAGCAGCACCACCAGCGAATCGTCGTAAATGGTTCTGTAGATGATCACCGCCCGATTGCCCAGATGGTCGCGAAGAAAGGGCCGCGGTTGGCCATTGCCGTCACGCACCGCGGTAACCCGGGCTTGCGGCTCCAGCAGCAGGGGGACCGCCTGTATCCCTTCCGCTTGCGGGATAAAGGTGATGGTCGCGCTGAAGTCGGTCCAGGGCCACTGCCGTTTCCGGCCGTATTGACTTCCATGGGCCAAGCTTCCCTGGGCGATATCGTGGGCCTTCCTGCCGCTGTGGTGCTGCAGGTCGGCGGTGAGTTCGGCGTGGGTGATGTCGATCAGCGGCTGTTGTTCGCCGTCCCTTCCCGAAATGCTGACCCAGACCTCGGGGTGGTCGTTGGTCACCCGGTAGAACTCCAGCCGGATCTCCTCCGGGCGAAACGGCTCGAACTCCCAGGTCAGCGGGCCGAACTCGTCGGTCTCCATGTCGGCGATGAGGTAGCGGTCACCGGGGATCAAGCGACCTGCCGCCACCCGGGCGTCCACGTCCCGGCGGGCGCAGCGGAACCAGCGCTGGTGGCTCTCTTTGGCCTCGCGGCTGGTCTCGAGCATCGTGCTTTTCAGCGGTGTGGGCAGCAGGACAGCGAGGTCTTCGGAGCTGCGCAGGGTGAGGACGGTGAAGGGCAGATCCAGCTGCTCTCGGGCCTCGGCGCCGGAACGGAAGGCGAACTGCTCGCGCTCCCGCGGGTCGGGAATGGACATGGTGAAACGTCCCCGACCGCGGAAGACCATCCCGGTGACCGTGCCGTCCGGGGCCGGCGGCATGGTGCGGATCTCGCCCGACTCCAGCTGCCAGACTGCACCGTCCTTCTGGATCTTCAGCCCTTCCGGCGGAACGGGCAGGGGCGTGGCGCCCGTTTCCCACTCCAGGCCCCGTGTGTACCAGGCGGCCCAGTCCTCGGGCGAATCGGCCAATGCCACCGGAGGAGCCAGCAGGGCAAGGAGGGTGAGCAAAACGGTGAAGCGGATGAGGAATGGCAGGATGGTCTGCCCTGAAGCGGTTTGGTCGGATCCCACGTCGCGCCTCTTTCGATTGCCTGCAGATACATTCCGAAGACCGGGTGAGAATGAAGGCTATCAGTATTTTCCGATTGCCGGTGCTTGTCAATCGTTGCCAGTAATCTATCCTTGAAAAATGATACTTGACATTTCGATATTCAAGGATTAAATTCAATGTATGATTGACAGACCAGACTATATGGGGGCTCTCCAGCGGGCTCTGGCGCGTAACCCGGTGGTCGCTCTGCTGGGACCCCGTCAGTGCGGGAAGACGACCCTGGCCCGCTTGCTCGGCAGCCGGATAAAATCCCACTACTTCGATCTCGAGAATCCTCGGGACGAAGCGCGGTTCGATTCGCCGATGCTCACGCTCGAGCCGCTTGACGATCTGGTCATCATCGACGAGATCCAGCGAAAGCCGGAACTGTTTGATGTCCTGCGTGTGCTCGTGGACCGTCCGGCATTCAGGGGGAAGATCCTCCTCCTGGGCAGCGCGTCACCACGGATCGTGAAAGGTGTTTCGGAATCCCTGGCGGGGCGGATCGGGTTTGTGGACCTCAGCGGGTTCGACCTGCGTGAAGTTGGTGTGGATGGGTTTCGAAAACTCTGGTTTCGCGGTGGTTTTCCCCGCGCCTTCCTGGCTGGAGATCAGCAAACCGCCACTTCGTGGCTCGACGGTTTCATCAGGACGTTCCTCGAGCGGGACGTTCCGCAACTCGGCATCACAATCCCGGCGGAAACGTTGCGGCGGTTCTGGACCATGGTGGCACACTATCACGCCCAGGTCTGGAATGCGGCGGAGTTCGCCCGCTCACTGGGTACGGCGGAACCGACCGCTCGCCGCTATCTCGACATTCTCTCCGGCGCTTACATGGTCAGGCAACTGCAGCCCTGGTTCGAGAACCTGAAAAAGCGCCAGGTCAAATCACCGCGTGTCTACATCCGTGACAGCGGCGTGCTGCACGCCCTCCTGGCCATCGATACACCCGACGCACTGGCCGGGCATCCAAAGATCGGAGGATCGTGGGAGGGATTCGTCGTCGAGCAGGTGATCGCCTGTGCCAACAGCCGCGATATCTATTTCTGGTCAACGCACTCCGGGGCCGAACTCGATCTCCTGGTCTTCAAATCAGGGATGCGCCTCGGCTTTGAAATCAAGTACACCGACGCGCCGCGGACCACGAAGTCGATGCGCATCAGTATGGCCGACCTCAAGCTGGATCGGCTTCTGGTCGTCCATCCCGGCACCGAATCCTATCCCCTGGACACCGGAATCGAAGCACTCTCCATTCACGATGTCCCCCGGGTTTTCTCGAAACCGCTAAGTTAGTTCTTCCGCCCTATTCAACTCTGATGATGATTTTATTTATGTATCGCGTCAACCAGGCAGTTGACCAAAAATCTGAGGGTGCTCAGCGAGAGATTCATTCGGGTGGGAAAACTGCACACCTCACCGGCGATCAAGCCGGTGAGGTGTGACGGCGCCGTCGACTACTCGTTGACGAAGTCCGCTATGGCCCGCGGCCCGTTGGTGATGAAGTTGTCCAGACCGATCCGGGTGTCCTTGGTCTCAAAGCAGGCTCCGAAGGCTACGGCCTCCATCTTCAACCCGGTGCTCAGCGAGGCCATGGCTCCGGAGAGGATAGCGTCCTGCATGATCTGGTCGATCCGCGTGCTCAGGTGGCCCAGCTCCAGCTCGGGCAGCTGGTCGGGGACGGTGATCGGGCCCTTGGCGATGGGGATCAGGTCGACGATGTTGTCACCGGCCTTGGCCGCCAGCTCCATGGCGGTCAGCAGCAGATCGCCGGCTACCTCTTCGCGGATCAGCCCCAGCTCCAGGGCGTTGTCGGAGGAGACCGGCTCACCCAGGCGCAGGATCGCCCAGGCCTTCTCCAGGCCGATCAGCCGGGGCAGGCGCTGGGTCCCGCCGTAACCCGGGATCAGGCCCAGTTTCGGTTCGGGCTGTCCGGCCAGCACCTTGGCCCCCTTGCGGGCCAGCCGGGCGTGGCAGCTCATGGCCAGCTCGTTGCCGCCGCCAAAGGCCAGGCCGTTGAGGGCGCAGATCACCGGCTTGCGCATCTCTTCGATGGTGTTGCACACCGCCTGGCCGCGAAGGGCGACTTCTTCTGCCGCGGCGGCGTTCTGCAGCTGGGACAGCTCCTTGATGTCCGCCCCGGCCACGAAGGCGGTGGGACCGAACCCGGTGAGCACCACGGCCTTGATCGAGGCATCCTCGGCCAGGGCGTTGAAGTGCATTTCCAGCTGGTCCAGCACGTCGCTGTTCAGCGCGTTGAGCACCTTGGGCCGGCGGATGGTGACGATCGCCACCCCGTCTTCATCACGGCGCAGCACCACCGGGATCTCCCAGGACATGCCCGTTGCCGCCTGTTGCTCCAGCATCTGGGGTACGGCGAACCCCGGATGGGTCGCCGCATAGCCCAGGACCAGCTCCCGGGATTTGACCAGGCCCATGCGATTCATCAGGGCGAAGGGGCCGGACATGCCGTTACCCGAGGTGATGGCCAGCTCCAGGTCGCTGATCGACGTTATCCCGCTATCCAGCACCTGGACCGCCAGGCCGAAGTAGGCCCCCAGCAGCTGCTCCGAAACGGTGTTGTACTCCTCGTCGGTGACGACGCTGTCCTCGCCCTTGCCGGCCAGTTCCCAGGATTTCTTCTCGGTGACCATCTCCACCATCATCTTGGGAACGGTGTACCAGGGGGAGACGGTGTTGAGCCGGTCGAGGCCCCGGGCCAGGTGAACTATCCCGCCGGGGGTGTTGATCGTGGCCAGCGGGCCGGTTTTCATGCGCAGCGCCTTGGCCGCCACGGCGTCCACCACCCTGGCCGTGGCCACGCCTTCCTCCACCAGCAGCATGGAGGCCAGGGCCAGACCATCGGTCACCGGGCGCACCGCGTGGCCCACCCGGGACGTCACCTGGATGGGGATCTTGCCCATCTGTTCGAGGAACTTCATCACCCAGTCGGAGATCTGCGGATCGGTTCCCGTGGAGGGGAGCACCTCCACCAGCGGGTTGCGGTCGGCCGGGGAATGGAGGTGGACCACCAGGCAGCGTGCCGGGTGAGCCGCCCCGCTGAAAATGGTGTCCGGCTCGAGATGGGTGGTGTTCACGGCCAGGATACAGTCCGAGGGGATGACATCCTCAAGTGTGCCGAGGGTCGCCCGGGTATTCTCCAGGTCCTGGCAGGCGGCTTCCACCACCAGGCCGGCAGCGGAGAGCTGGCCCACATCGACGGTGAAGGTGAGTGTGGAGAGTATCATCTCCCGCACATGCTCCTTCATCTTGCCCGACTCCACCGTGGCGGTCAGAGTGGATTCCAGGTTCTGGCGGGCGGTGTCCACGGCTTCCTCGTTGAACCCCGTGACGGTGATTCCCACTCCCAGGCGCCCCAGCGACTGGGCCAGCTGGGTGGCGGTCCGCAAGGCCGCCGTCCCGGTACCCACCACGCCGACATCGGCAATCCTCTGTATCTCCAGCAGGTGTTTCATCTTTTTCTCCACTCCCTCGGTCTGACCCTCTCGGGGCCGTGCGTGTTTGGCCAGGGCCTCAGCGGCCCAATTTGTATTCCACCATACGGTTCAGTGCGGTCATCGCCCGTTCGGCGGTGGTGAAGGTGGGGATGCCGCCTTCGTCCAGCGTTTCCGAGAGGACGTTGTACATCGTTCCGGCGTTCACCGAGACCACCACCGGCTTGTCCGCCCTGGCTCCCTGGCGGATGATCCGGGCGGCCACGTTCTCCTCTTCCGCGGCCATCTCGTTGTCCTTGGTGTGCAGCATTACCGTGTGCGGGACGATGGAGATGAACAGGCAGTCCACCCCCGGGTCCTCCAGCAGCAGTTCCACGCAGCGCTCGTACACCGCGTCGTCGGCCATGGGGGTCAGGTCGAGGAAGGCGTTGACCCCCACAAAGGGCGGCAGCGCCTGGCGCAGCTGCTCCCGGGTCTCCGGGGCCAGATCGGCCAGCTGCAGGCCGCCGATGCTGTCGGCGGCGTAGGTGCTCTCGAACCCGGCGTTGACCACTCCGGCCACCCGCCGTCCGTTGACCGATTTACCGCCCATCAGGGCAAAGGCCTTGATCAGGTCCTTGTGGTCCAGGATGTGTTCGGCGGCGATGGCGCCGGCCTGCTCGAAGGCGGCCAGGGCGACCTTGTAGTCGCCGGTCATGGAGGCGGTGTGGGAGGCGGCGGCCCGGGACCCGGCGTCGGTGCGCCCGGCCTTGTAGACGATCACCGGTTTCTCGCTGGTCCGCACCGCGTCGAAGAACTTGCGGCCGCCGCAGGCCTTGAACCCCTCGATGTAGAAGGCCAGCACGTCGATGTCCGGGTCCTTCTGGAAATAGAGGGCCAGGTCGCCGGGGTCCACGTCGATTTGGTTGCCGTAACTCACCACCACCCTGGGGTAGATGGCGTCCTTCAGCCGGTCCAGTTCGGCCACGCCCAGCGCTCCGCTCTGGGTCAGCAGGGCCACATTGCTCTCCTTCTTCGGCCGGTACTGCAGCTTCTCCTCGGGGATGAAGAGGGTGTTGTAGCCTGCCTGGCGGTCGGTGGCCGCGCGGAAGATCCCCAGGCAGTTGGGGCCCACCAGCCGCATGCCGGTGCCGGCCACCACGTCGAGGATCGCTGTTTCCAGCGACTGATCGCCGTGGACCTCGCTGAAGCCGCCGGGGATCAGGATCACGCTCTTTGAACCTTTGGCCTTCGCCTCTTCCACCACCATCGGGGCCAGTTTCGCCGGCAGGGTGACCACCACCAGGTCCACCCGCTCCGGGATCTCCGCCAGGCTCTTGTACATCTCGTATGGCGTTCCGGCGATAGTGGCCGCGCCGCCCTTGACGTTCACGAGGAACAGGTCCTTGCGCCCCAGGTTGTGCAGCAGGGTGGCGATGTTGTTTCCGGTCTTGCCGCTGTCGCTGGCCGAAACGCCGATCACCGCGATCCCCTCGGGGTAGAACAGCTCGTCGAGGCCGCTGTCGTTGGGGCCGTCCAGCAGGTCGAGGGCTCGCTCCCGGGGCAGGAAGTTGGCCAGGCCGTCGATGGAGATCAGCCGGTCCTCGCCGTCAAAGACCAGCGGGTTGACCTCGAACTCGGAGAAGATGTACTCCGGCGGTTCGGGGTTGAGGCTCGAGTAGTGGGTGAACAGCCGGCCGAACTGGTAGACCGCGTCCGCGATCCGCTCGATGTGCTGCGGATTTCCCTCCTCGAGGTACTTGATCGCGATCCGTGCTTCTCCAAGCATTCCCAGGCATTCCTCGCGCCCCAGGGGCAGCAGCTTGACGTTGGGCGAGGAGAAGTGGCGGGCAAAATGCTCGGCGTCGGAACCGCCCTTGCTGAAGGAGATCACCGGGCCGAAGGCCAGGCTCTCCTTGACGCCGATGAGAATTTCGTTGCCCAGTTCCGGGCTGTAGGGCACACGTTCCACCAGCAGGAATCCCTCGATGGCCGGCGCGTTGCCCTCGAACTTCTGGTGGGCCGGGACCACCTCCTTCATCCGCTTCATGGCGGCGCAAATTTTCCAGTAGTCCCGCGACACCAGTTTCACCCCGCCGATCTTCGACTTGTGCGGGATATCGCGCGAGACGACCTTGAGCACCAGCTGGTCCGAGGCCAGGGTCTCCGGCAGCCCGCCGGCCAGCTGCTCCGGCCCGGTGAGGAAGAGGTATCCGGGCACCGCGAGGCCCATGGTCTCCAGGATGCGGTAGACCTCGTGCTCGTGGAGCGACGACCGGCCGTCGCCGGCCGCGGCGGCCAGCACCTGGTCAATGACAGCCGTCTGTTCCGGGGTGAGGGGATCGTTCATCACACGGATTCCTTTGCGCTCGGGAATGTCGGACAAACAGGGCGAAAAGAGGGTTCTGAGTATTTTCCAATTAACGGTTTTTGTCAAACATCGGGGCCGGCCTCCCCGGCCCCGATCCAGGCCTTGAGGGTGTTCACCGAAATGCCCAGAGTGCGGGCGGTTGCGGCCCGGTTGCCGCCCAGCAGTTCCAGGGCCCGCAGGGTGTAACGGCGGCGGAACTGTTCCAGTGGCTCGATCTCCTCCGCGCTGCCGGGCAGGGCGGGTGATTGTCCCTCCGTGGTGCCCAGCCGCTGACGCTCCTCGGCCAGGGCTTCGACCACCGGGAGCTCGAAGGCCAGGGCCCGCCGCAGCAATTTTCTCAGCTGCCGCACATTGCCCGGCCAGTTGTAGCTCTCCAGTGCCTCCAGGTCGGGCTTGCCCAGCTCCCTTTTTATGCCGCGGGCAGCCGTCAGTTCGGCCCAGGCCGACCGGGTAAGGCCGGCGATGTCTTCCCTCCGTTGACGCAGCGGGGGCACGGAGAGTGGCAGGGCGTCCAGGCGGTGGAAGAGGTCCTCGCGAAAGCCGCCTGACGCGGTCAGGCGGGCCAGGTCGCGGTTGGTGGCCGCGATCAACCGCACGTTCACCGTGCGGGTTTTGCCGCCGGCCCCCACCCGTTCCACCTGGCCGTCCTCCAGCACCCGCAGCAGCTTGGCCTGAACCTCCGGGGGCAGTTCGCCGATCTCGTCGAGGAAGAGGGTTCCGTTGTCGGCAATTTCGAAGCGGCCCGGCCGGTCAACCGCTGCGCCGGTGAAGGCGCCCCGCACGTGGCCGAAGAGGTCGGCGTTGACCAGCGAACTGTTGCCGGCGTAGAGCGCGCAGTTCACCGGGACAAAGGGTTCGGCGGCCCGGCTGCTGCCCTCGTGTACCAGGTGGGCCGCGTGCTCCTTGCCGGTGCCCGATTCACCGCTGATCAGCACCGGAGCATCGTCAGCGGCGGCCAGGCCGATGCGCCGGCGCAGCCCGCGGATGGCCGGCGAGCGGCCTTCCAGCAGCCACCTGGTTCCGGCGGCCTCGGCCAGCTCGGCCAGCCGCCGGTCCTCGTCATCCAGGGCGCCGGCGGCGAGTTTGCCGATGGCCGCCAGGTAGGGCGCCAGGTCCTCGTATTTGAAATAGCTGGTGATTGCCGCCCGGATCAGCCGCAGCCAGTCATCCTCCCCCGGATCCAGACGGGGGGCCCTGGCCCCGAGGTTCGGGTCGTGGCGGGCCAGCCGGCCGAGGAAGGCCGCCCGTTCCCGGTCCGCCGGGTTGAGGTGTTTGCGAAGTGCCGCGGTGTTGCTGCCCGATGGTGTGAAGCGCGGCCGGCAGCCGGCTTCGAGCCATGACCGGTGAGGGTCGAGGTAGCCCCGCCCGCAATGCCACTGGACGTCGGCCCCCAGACCGGTCAGCGATTCGGCGGCGGTGGCGATGCGCTCCCGGTCTCTTCCCACCCCCACCCCGCAGATGTGGACGATTCGCCAGCGGGTGCCTTCGGACGCTGATTCGGCGAGGGTGTCCGCCACCCGGGCCCGGCTAGTGACCCTGACCCGGGCCCCGGGATGTTTGAGCAGGGCCATGGCAGCGGCGCAGGCCCCGTCGGTTCCGAGATAGGTGATGATGCACACCGGCTCTTTGCTGTTTGGCTCCGTCATATTGATCCTCGCGATGTGTTGGTCTATATGGCCTGATTCTATCAAAAGATGATCTGTTGATGTCAAATATTGATGTGTTCGCCGGGAATATATTGTTGAAGCAAGATGTCCCCGCCCGGGGGGAACTTGTAACATAATATTTTGTAATGCTTTGCAGTGATACCTGTTCTCTCCCGAAATCTGGCATGGCCCTTGTAATGGTTACCAACCGTCCGGTGAACATGAGCGTGCCCTCCGGTTTGTTCCCGGGGGCCTTCAGCGAGAGGAGATCAGAATATGGACAGCCAGCTGGAAATGGATATCTGCCCGGTGACCCCCGAACAGTTGACCCGCATCGTCTACCTTCACCAACAGTGGTTCCTTTCCAGCGGGATGGAAGGCCGGCCCGCCGATCTCTCCCGGGCCGACCTGCGTCGTGCCGCCTTCGAGAACCAGTCATTGCCGTATGCCGATCTGCGCGGCGCCGACCTGGGCGGGGTCAACCTGCTCTGGGCCGATTTCAGCCATGCCCGTTTTGACTGTGCCGTGCTGCGCCGCAGCTACCTCGAGGGGGCGAAGCTGGTCCAAGCGGGGTTTGCCTGTGCTGATCTGGCCGACGCCTGTCTCAAGGGCGCCTGTCTCGACGGTGCGGACCTGCGGGGCGCGGTGCTGCGTGGCGCCGATTGCCGTGAGGCGTCGTTCTGTGAGGCCGACCTCCGCGGCGCCGATCTGCGCGGTGCGCTGCTGGACCACGCCTGGTTCTGGAAAGCCGATCTTCGCGGTGCGGATCTGGAAGGGGCGAAGCTGGGCGGGGCCATGGTTCTGGAGTCGGACTGCCGCGGTGTCTCCGGTCTGAACGAGGAGGTCCTGCGTACGGTGGCCATCGACCAGCTACCGCTCTTCGACAGCCCGGTCCCCGCCGGATTGTGACGGTGGGCTTTCCAGTCCCACCGCCCGGATGGTGCGGAAGGAGAGCGATTTGACCCGGCCGCGGAACGTCTCTTCCGCTGCGGCTGGATCCACCTGGGGCCTGAAGCTGAGCCATTCCAGCTCGCCGGACAGTCGGTGACGGGACAGGAAGAAGCGGTGTCGCCGGTATTCGCGGCCGACTGTGATGGTTGCCAGCGGTGTGCCGGCCCAACCCACCTCCACCTGCAGCGGTCCGTCGCCCAGGTCAGGCCCCAGCGCCAGTTCCACCATGACCTGGAATCCGGCGCCCGCGCCCTGGGGAGCCTGTTCCGGCGGCAGCCAGAGGGTCAGTTCGGCCTGTCGGCCCATGCCGAAGAGCGCCTTTTCGTGGTAGAAGTTCGCCGGGTCTCCACCGAAGTTGCGCAGGAAGTGCCGGTTTTCCAGTAATCTCAGGTCCACCGGGCCCCGGCCCTCCAGGCGGAACCGTTTGAGGATCTCACCGCGGTCCTGCAGCACCCGGAAGGTGATGGGCCGCGGCGGGAAGACCCCGATTTCCAGCCACTGTTCGAAGTCGTCCCCCAGCACTCTGGGTGTGAAGTAGACTCCCCGCAGAAAGGCCCAGCTCATTCCCTGGCTCCGGATGTACTCGGTGAGCCGGCCCTGCCGCATGGCCTCCAGGGCATCGCCGTTGACCACCCCGTCGATGTTGATCACCCGGCAGGGCAGGGTGTAGCCGAGATAGCCCGCGTCGCTGACACCGATCACTGCGTCCGGACCCGCCTTGCGTTCCATGATCTTTCGCAGGGTGAAGAAGATGTCGTCCTTGGCCCGGGTGCCGGTGGTGGACAGCTTGTGCCAGCGGGCCCCGAAGGGGATGGCCACGGCAATGATCAACGCCACCGCGGCCATGACCCGCAGCGGCCGCCGGCCGCTGCCCCTTGTCAGGCGCCAGAGCAGCAGGGCAAAGACCAGGGCCGCGACCAGGGCGTAGGGGGCGTAGTACCAGGTGCGGTGGTGCAGCCGTACCACGGTGTGGAAGAGGATAGTGATCACCAGCCCGGCCAGCAGCCAGCCCGGCACGGCCCTCCCGCCCCGGCGGGCCCAACTGCGGCCGGCCGGCCGCATCAGCAGCAGGCCCAGGGCCAGCAGGGCGATGGTCCAGCCGAATCCGGTGGACCCGCGCATCGACTCCATGGCGCCCCGGAGCTTTTCCAGCCGGTCCCCGAGCAGCAGCGGGCTGCTGGTGCCGGCGAAATCCATCAGGCTCAAGGTATTGATGAAAGGGATGGCCATGCCGCTGGTCTGCAGCAGTTTGCCCGTGTGAGCCCAGCTCCAGCCCACCCAGCCGGCAACGGCCAGGCCGAAGGGGACCAGGGAGAGGGTGAAGTGGCGGATCCTCCAGGCCCGGGTTTTCCCCTGCTCCAGAAGGAGCAGTGCGGCCAGGCCGGGCAGCACCAGCAGGGCGTAGTCGGTCCGGGCCAGGGTGGTCAGCCCGGCCAGCAGGCCGAGGACCAGGGCCCGACGTGTGCCGTTATTCTGGTCTTCCGGCCGCCCGGCATACCAGAGGAAGAGGGACAGGGCCAGCAGGGCCAGGGAGGTCTCCAGCCCGTTGATCCAGCTGACATACAGCGCCGGGTTGGCCGCCGTGCAGAGGGCCGCCGCGGTCCCGGCCCAGGGGGATCCGGTGGCCCGGGAGACCAGCAGGTGGGCCAGCACCACGGTGACGGCGGCGGCCAGGGCCCCGGCGGCCAGGCCGGCCTTTATTCCGCCCAGGGGCCAGAGCAGCAGCAGGGTCAACATCCAGAGCGGGTGAAACCCGTTGGTGGGGGTCAGACCATCAAAGGTCAGCCCCAGGCCGGATGCGGCGTTGCGGGCAATGGTGAAATAGTAGAATGAATCGTCCAGCAGGCTGAAACCGAACAGCCGGTCGAGGTCGAAGCGGGCCAGCAGTATGAGCTGGCTGATCAGCAAAACCGCTGCTGCCAGCAGGGTGAGCAGCGTGGCGGGATCGATGCCCTGGCGCTTTGCGGTCACGGGGACTCCATCTGAGTGCGGCGAGGCTGCGGTTCCGCGGCAATGTAGATCATGCCGGGGCCGATTGCAACAGCGGCCGCCTTGCCTGATTCGCGAATGGCGGTGTACCATAACCTGCAATTCTCAGATGCTGTACTGCGAGGAGGTGGAGATGCCGGTGAACAGATGGGGCGCGGGAGTGAAGATGCTGGCCGTGCCGCTCCTTGTCTTCCTCTTGCTGATCGGTGCCGTCTCCTGCGGGGGCGGTTCGGAGGAGCGTTCCGCGGATACCGATCCCGTTCCGCCGCCGGCCGCGGTGGCCCCCGGCACGGGTCGCACGGCATCCCCCGTCACCATCCCCCCGGGTGCCCCGGCGGGTCCGGCTCGGGTGGAAGGACTTGAGGCGGGCAGCGATCTGGCCGTCGCCTTCCAGCAGGCCGCCGAACTGACGCGCACCGGGCTCTATGATCGGGCACTGGAGCTTTACGAGCAGATTCTGGAGGAGCGCCCCGAACACGCTCCCACCCTGATCAATGCCGCCCGGATCCACTTCATCCGCGGCCGGACCAGCGAGGCCATCGTGCTGCTGGAGCGGTCCAACCGGGCCATGCCGAACAACCCGAGGACCCTGGCCTACCTCGGCATGGCCGAGGTCAAGGCCGGCCGGTTCGAGGATGCCCTGGTTCACCTCGAGGGTTCGTCACTGCTCGATCCCACACGCATCGACGTGGGCAATGAGCTGGCCGGTGTCTACTTCCAGCTGGAGCGATACGAGGACGCCGCGGAGGCCTGGGAGCGGGTGCTCAAGCTGGACTCCGAGAACATCATGGCCCGTGCCGGGCTGGAGCAGATCCGCCAGACGGCGTCGTCCGCGGGCAGCGGGCCGCCGCAAGACTGAACAGCTTTCCATTCCTGGAGGTCCGGCTGAATCGTGACCGAGACGACCAAGGGCAGCGAGGGTGTTCCCGCCGATCCCCACCCCCCCGCCGGGGACGGATCAGCTAAGCGGCGGCTCCTTCGCTCGGCCACCGGCATGTCACTGGTCACCATGTTCAGCCGTGTGCTGGGGCTGTTCCGCGAACAGGCCCGGGCTTACTTCCTCGGCACCGGCGCCGGGGCCGACGCCTTCGGTATTGCCTTCATGATCCCCAACCTCTTCCGCCGGCTGGTGGGGGAGGGGGCGATGACCGCGGCATTCGTACCGGTCTTCACCCGGATGATGGACAAGGAGAATCGCGAAGACCTGTGGGAATTCGCCAACCGCTTCTTTCTCCTGCTCAGCGCCATTCTCACCGTGATCACCGTGGCCGGAATCCTCGCTTCGGGTCTGCTGGTGCGTCACGTCTTTGCCCGCGGGTTTGTCGAGGATGCGGCCAAGATGGAGCTCACTGTCTCCCTCACCCGCTGGATGTTTTTCTACCTCTTTTTCATCAGCCTCGCCGCATTGATCCAGGGGATGCTCAACTCTTTCGGCCGCTTCGTGGTTCCCGCCTTCACCCCGGTGCTGCTCAACGTGGCGGTGATCGGCGCCGCCTTTCTCTTCGGGCGCTCCATGGACCAGCCGGCCTATGCCTTTGCCGTGGGAGTGCTGGTGGGGGGGGTACTCCAGCTGGGATTCCAGGTTCCCTTTATCTGGCGTCTGGGCTTTCGCCTGCGGCCCACCCTGCGGATCGCTCACAAGGCCAGCCGGGAGGTGCTGGGGCTGATGGGCTACGGTGTGTTTGGCATGGGGATCTACCAGATCAACGTGGCGGTCTCCAATGCCGTGGCCTCCTACCTGGGCGAGGGGGCGGTTTCCTCGCTGCAGTATTCCAACCGGCTGATGGAACTGACCCTCGGTGTCTTCATCATCTCCATCTCCACGGTGATCCTGCCCTCCATGGCCCGGCAGCTCTCTGCCGGACGGCAGGGGGAGGCGCTGGAAACCCTGGCCTTTGCCATCCGCATGGTGATTTTTATTTCGCTGCCCGCCGCGGTGGGCCTGATTCTGCTTCGCTACCCGGTGATCAAGCTGCTCTTCACCTTCAGCGGTGGGAAGTTCGATCTGCTCTCCACCGAGCTCACCGCCCAGGCCGCGCTCTACCACCTGCTGGGACTGGTGCCGCTGGGACTGTCCCGGGTCTGCGTGGGGGTGTTCTATGCTGCCAGGGACATGAAGACCCCGGTGAAGGCGGCCACCGGGTCGATGCTGGTCAACCTGGCCGCCTGCCTCACCCTCCCGGCCTGGCTGGGCCACGGGGGGGTGGCCCTGGCCAATACCCTGGCGGCCCTGTTCATGGCCGTTCTGCTGGTGCTGCTCATCCGTCGCCGCTTCGGCTCGCCGGACCGCGGGTGGCGGGTGGCCCGGGGAGCGGTCCGGGCGCTTCTTGCCGTGGTATTGATGGGTCTGTCGGTCTGGTGGATGTCCGAGAGGCTCCTGCGGCTGAACCTGATCCTCTCCAAGGCCGAACTGGCGTTGAGCCTCGGCGGGGTGATCGCCGTGGGCGGGGCGATCTACTTCCTTTCCGCCTGGGCCATGGGCGCGGCCGAGCCCCGGGAACTGCTGGCCCTGGTGCACCGCAAGGGGAAGCCCGCACCCGGCGACCAGGTCAATCACTGATCAGGTGGGCAAAATCACCGGGGGTCAGTCTTTCCAGGGAGTTCACCACCAGCTGCGCCAGGCCGGCAAAGCTGTGGGCCGGGTGGGTGTTGGTCACCGCCACGCAGGCCATGCCGGCGGCCCGGGCGGCCTCCACCCCCACCACCGCGTCTTCCACCACCACGCAGCGGCCGGGGGGCAGGCGGAGTGCCGCCGCCGCGGCCAGGAAAACTTCCGGGTCGGGTTTCCCCCGGGTCACGTCCTCCCCGGTGATTACCGCGGAGAGCGAGGGCGCCAGGCCGATTCCGTCAAGGATCATCTCAACGTTGTCCCGTGGGCCGGAGGACCCCACGGCCAGGGAAAATCCGGCCCGCAGCAGATCGTCCGACAACCGGGCCACTCCCGGGAACGGCTCTATTCGCTTGCGGTAGAGGCGGCGGAAGATCTTTTCCTTCTGGTCGCCCAGTTGCCGGATCTCTTCCTCCGGCAGGTCACACTGGAAGAGCAGGGGCAGGATCACCCGGTTCACCTTGCCGAAGTGCTTTTCGAAAAAGTGCTGGTCGGTGGTGATGCCGCTCCGGGTGGCCAACTGCTCCCAGGCCAGTCTGTGCCAGGGTCCGGTGTCGGCCAGGACCCCGTCCATATCAAAGATCACCGCCTGGCCCATGCCATTTCGCTCATCTTTCCGCTTCATCGTACCTCCTGGAGCATACGTCGGGGATGAGGCCCCGGCGCCGCCACCTTACCCGATGGTTGACCTCGGTGCCAAATCCTGTAAAACTTCTTCCAGTAGTTGTCATAGCCCTTTGCCCGCGGTTTCATCCGCTCCCGGGGAGATGAAGATGTCACCATCACTCAAAATCCAGCGGCAGCTCGCTTTCCTCAAGATTCTCGCCGGCCTGGCCTGGGCCGACGGTGAGCTGTCGGTGAGCGAAGTGAACCGGATCAAACACTTCCTGCGTCGCTTCGACATCCCCGACGAGCACTGGGCCGAGGTGGAGATGGTGCTCCTCGAGCGGATGACCATGGAGGAATGCCTGGCCCAGGTGGAGCTCTTCCTCGGTCTGGCCGCCGGTGCCGATGAACGGAAGCAGCTGGCCGAGGCCCTGGAGGAGATGGCCGCCGCCGACGGCACGGTGAGCGGCGCTGAACGTGAGTTCATCGACCAGGCCCTCCGCTCACTCCAGGCCTCCTCCTCCGCCCGGGGGTTCCTCTCCAGCCTCCAGGGTCTGTTGCGGGGCCTCGCCGCCCCCGGTGACGCCCGGGACGAACTGGAGGAAGACCTCGCTCTCTTCAGCCGCAACCGCCTGCTCTACCGGGTTCGTCGCCGGCTGAGCCGTGAGGGCCAGCCGTTGGACGAGACGGTGGACGTCTTCCTGGAAAAGGGATCGCTGATGGGTGGGCTCCTTGGCCTGGTGCTCGAGGAGAGCGGTGACTGGTCCGCGGCAGCCGTGAAGCACTTTCGTGAAATCCTCACCACCATCTCGGGGTTGCGCGGGGCCTACCTGGAGACCCTGGTCGCGGTGGTGCTGGAGGAAGGACAGCAATCGGGTCTCGACCAGTCGCGGATGACCGTGGAATACCGCCGCCTGAGCAGCGCCACGGCACGGGTTCGGATGGTGGAGTCGATGTTCCGGCTGGCCGACTCCGGCGGCGTTCCCGCCGGTCACGATCTGGCGGAACGGATCCGGCGGGTGGCCAACGGTCTGGGCGTGTCCCACGACAACTTTATCCGGGCGCGGCTGAAGAAAAATTAACTCGTCCTGCAGTCAGGGGTTCCATCATCCCGCGAACCGCGAAATGAACAGGGAGAGGCCGGTGAAGAGACGGATATTCTCCACGACAGTGATCCATCTGGCGCTCTTTCTCCTGGTGGCCGGTTGTGGCACGGCTACGGCGCCGGGGTTGATTCTCTACGACATGGATCAGATCAATGGTGACCTGCGGTTGCTCGGGCCCCAATCCGACGGCCACCTGGCCCGTTCGGCCACCGCCGGCGACCTCAACGGCGACGGGTTGGACGACCTGGTGGTCACCGCACCGGGATACCGGACCGTCACGGGCCAGGCGGCGCCGGGGGCGGTGTTCGTGGTCTTCGGAACCGGTGTTTTTCCACCTGACCATCTGATCGACTTCGCTTCGGCGAACGTCGACCTCACCGTTCTCGGCCGTCTTCATGGCGACACCCTGGGCCTTTGTGTCACCGTGGGCGACCTCAACGGCGATACCATCGACGACCTCATTGTCTCCGGCGACACGTCGGACGTGGGGGGCATCGAAGATGCCGGCGCGGTCTACGTCGTGTTCGGTTCGGGCAACTTTCCCGCCAACCACGTGGTGGACCTCGCCACGGTGAATGCGGACATGGAGATTCTCGGGGCCGCGTCCGTTGATCACACCGGCTATGACCTGGACACCGGCGACGTGAACGGGGACTCGGTGGATGATCTGCTGTTCAGTGTTCTCGGCTACGACTTCCCCGGGCGTCCGAATTGCGGTGCTGCCGGTGTGCTTTACGGCAGTGCGGCCCACACTTCCGGGTTTGTCCTCGACCTCTCCATTGACCAGCCGGACCTGCTGGTGCTGGGCTAGAGCAGTGATGACTGGCTGGGAACGGCCTTGGCTGCCGGCGACATGAACGGCGACGGAATGGACGACCTGGTGCTCAGCGCGGTCTTCGCCGATCCGCTGGGCCGGGACAAGGCCGGACTGGTGGCCCTGGTGCTCGGTTCCGACAGCTTTTCACCCAACCAGGTCATCGATCTCAACGTCTTTACCCCAGCGGCCTGGCTGGTGGGCGGGGCCGCCAACGACCGCATCGGTTTCGCCCTGGAGTGCGGCGACCTCAACGGCGACAGTCTGGACGACATCGTGGTGGGGGCGCACCTCACCGCGGCAACCGCCGGTGCGGAAGCCGGCCGCTGCAGCGTGGTATACGGTAACCGGGTGATCCCTCCGGGCACCACCATCGATTTCATCTCCCCCTCGGCGGGGACTGGTGCGGTGCACTCTACGGCATATACGGCTGCATGGAAGCTTCCGCCCCCTCCGATCCCGATCCGGCCTCCAGCGCTGTGGGCGTGCCGCTGGAGGTGACCCTCGGCTGGACCACGGGGGCCGAAGCCGATACCTTCGATCTGTTCTTCGGCACGGTGAATCCGCCGCCGCCCTACCAGGCGGGCCTCACCGATTCATTCTTCGATCTGCCGGCCACCGTCTCCGGCCAGCACTACTACTGGCGGGTGGTGGCGAGCAACGAGTGCAGCTCCACCTCTTCCCCGGTCTGGGATTTCACCACCTGTATCGTGCCGGCGGTGCCCGGGACGCCGGACCCGGCAAACGGGACCAGCGGAACGGCCCTCGACGTCATGCTCGACTGGAGTGATTCGGTGGGGGAGGTGAGCTACAACCTCTATTTCGGCCCCAGCTCGTCCCCGGGGCTCTGGGCCGGCGGACTTGCCGGTAGCGACTACCAGCTGCCCACACTGGATGAAGGGGTGCAATACCACTGGCGGGTAGAGGCGGTGAACGGCTGCGGAACCACCCTGTCGGCGGAGTGGAACTTCACCACCTGCGTGTCTCCCGGGATTCCGGTTCTGGTATTTCCGCCGGATGGCGCCGTGGACCTGGCCACGGCCATCACCATTTACTGGAACGAGGTGCCTGGAGCCGACTCCTACAACGTCTATTTTGGTGACAGTTCACCCCCGCCGCCCCACACGGCGGGTCTCACCGACCCGCTCCTCCAGTTGGAGGACCTCGCCGATGGTGTCACCTTCCACTGGCAGGTGGAAGCGGTGAACAGTTGCGGTGCCGTCGCCTCGGAGATCTTCTCCTTCAGCACCATCTGGACCCCGGTGCAGATGCTGGCCACCGGTCCAGGGCCCGACGAGGGCAACCCGCCGCTGGTGCGGGTCTTCGACCCGGAGGAGATCCCGGTGGTGGTGAACGAGTGGAATGCATACGGGGTCGAGAAATTCGGGGTCAACGTGGCCGCCGGCGACCTGGGTTGGGACCGTCTGGACGAGCTGGTCACCGGCGCCGGGCCGGGAGAGGTGTTCGGCCCCCACGTCCGTGGCTGGAATGTGGACGGGGGAACCGCGGCTGCCATCCCCCAGGTCAGTTACTTCGCATATGGCACCCTCAAATACGGGGTGAACGTGGCCTGTGGTGATGTGGATGGCGACGGAATAGACGAGATCGTCACCGGCGCCGGTCCCGGCGAGATCTTCTTCGCCCACGTGCGCGGCTGGAACTACGACGGGGTGGTGGTTTCCTCGATCCCGGGGGTGAGCTGGTTCGCCTATGACGATTTGACCCACGGATCCCGGGTGGGCTGTGCGGATGTGGACGGCGACCTGATCGACGAGATTCTCACCTGTCCCGGTCCGGGGGAGGAAAACATCGCACAGGTGCGGGGCTGGAACTTCGACGGGCTGGAACTGGACCCGATCGAAGCCATCAACTTCCCGGCCTATGACGAGGACGTGGTTCGTGGGGGGAATGTCACCGGCGGGTCCTTCCGGGACTAGTCGTCAGTCACGGTTCCGTCGCCGGTATGGTCAACCTGCCAGGGTTGGAACTGCTGAGGAACCTCCAGGCCGTAGTGGTCCATCAGATCAGCATTGACCCGCAGCTCCAGATCCTCCAGCCGGCGAAACGGTGTGTCGGCCGGGTCCCGGCCCCTGGAAATGATTTCCGCCGCCAGTTGTCCCACCGCCCTCCCCTCGGCCTCGAATGAGCGGCCCAGGGTCATCACTGCCCCCCGGCTGGTCAGGCTGCTGATGTTGGCGAAGACCGGGATGCCCCGGCGGGCGGACACCGCGGCCAGCGCCTCGAACCCCTGGATCACCGTACTGTCACCGGCGCAGAAGAAGACGTCGGCCCCGCGGGAGGCCAGGCCTTCGGCCGCGCTGAGGATTTCGGAGGTTCCGGCCACCGCCGATTCTTCCAGCCGCAGGCCGTGTCGCCCGGCCTCGGCCCGGATGATTTCCAGGTAGCGGTGCGAGTTGCTCTCCCCGCTGTTCCAGACCACGCCCAGGACATCGGCCTCGGGCAGGACGGCATGGATCAGTTCCAGCACTTCGGTGGTGGGGAAGAGCCCGTAGTAGCCGGTGATCCGGGGCTGGTGCTCTCCCGGCCAGCGGCAGAGGCCGGCGGAAACCGGGTCGCTCACCAGCCCGAAGACCAGCCGGTCCTGCGGCTCGATGCGGGCAAAGACGGCCTGGGTTGCCGGGGTGCCGAAGGTGATGATGGCATCATGCCCGCGGCCCACGGCCTGTGCGGCAATGGCCTGGAGCAGTGAGAAATCGGCGCCGGCGGAGTAGAAATGGACATCCAGTCCGTCCCCCTGCGCCAACCCTCCCCGGGCCAGCCCCTCCAGGGCGGCCAGCCGCACCTCCTCCGATTCAGCCGAATCCACATACTGGACAAAGGCCACGCTGGCCGCGGGTTCCCGGGGAGGACCGCCGCAACCACAGAGCAACAGACCGCCGGCCAGCAGCAGAACGGTGGAAACGGCCAGGGTCCGGGATGTCATGATCACGTTCCTCCTGTTGATGAGTCTGAGGCCCGGTTGGGTAAAAATCAAGCTGCCGCGTTGAATACGAATCCGGTGCGGGATATCATTGACCATCCTGTTTCCGGATCAACAGTAACGCTTTTTCACGGCGGAAATAATGTCCGAACGATTTACCCAGGGTTTGAAGATACTGGCCGCCCTCGTCGCGCTGGCCTTTATCCCGCTTTTTCTCTACATCGCCTGTTCCCGCGTCGGCTACCCCTTCGACCTCGAGTGGCTGGAGGGGGCCGCGGCGTCCAATACGCTCCGGGCCATGAACGGGCTGCCGATCTACGTCAAGCCAACCCTGGATTACGTACCCGAAGTCTATACCCCGCTCTACTTCTATCTTTCCGCGGTGCCCTCCCTGTTCATGGGGATCGGGTTCGCCCCGTTGCGGCTGGTCTCGATCATCTTCACCATCTGGTCCATGATACTGCTCTATGCCATCGGCCGCCGCGAGACCGGCCAGGTCTCCCATGGCCTGCTGGCCGCCGGAATCTTTGCCGCCACCTTTGGTGTCACCGGGGCCTGGTTCGACCTGGCGCGGGTGGACTCCATGTTCCTCTTCCTCCTGCTCCTCGGGTTCTGCCTCGTGCGCTACGGCCGCACCTCGGCCAGCTCCGTTGCCGCCGGGGTGGTCGCCGCCCTGGCCTTCTTCACCAAGCAGACCGCGCTGGGGCTCTTTATCCCCTTGCTGGTCTGGGCGGTCTTTGCCTGGAGGCGTCGCTCCTTCTGGTTCGCCGGGATCAGCTTGACCCTGATCGGCGGCGGGTTCCTGCTCCTCGATTTCATCCACGAGGGCTGGTTCAGCTATTACACGGTGACCCTGCCGGCCATGGACGTCATCCGGGATGAGATGCTGCTCCGCTTCTGGTGGGCCGACCTGCTGCTGGTGCTGCCGGTGGCGACGGTGGCCGTGGTGGTCTATTTTGTATTGACGGTTTCCGGCCAGGCTCACCGCCCCTCCCGGGATGCCTGGTTCTTCTTCCTCGCCGGCGGCGGGATGGTGGGTCTCTCCTGGCTGGCCCGGATACACAAGGGGGGATACCTCAACGTCCTGATGCCGGCCTACGCATTTCTGGCCCTGATGCTGCCCCTGGGGTTTCACGCGGTGGAGCATGCCCTGAAGTATCGGCGGCCGCTCGTGCGGCACGGGGTCATGACCCTGATCTACGTGCTGCTGATCCTCCAGCTGGTTTCGCTGGCCGTGGTTTCGGAAAACAGCTTCCTCCCGGTTGCCCGCTGGATCCCCACCGAAGAAGACCGGGCTGCGGGGGAGGCGATGGTGAAGCTGATCGAGAATTTCGAGGGACCGGTGTTCACCCCCTTCCACTGCTTCCTGCCGGTTCGTGCAGGCAAACGGTATTGCGGCAGCCGGGGGGCGATGATGCCGATTCTCTACGGCCGTGACGACCAGCGGAAGATGACATTCATCGAGGAGTCCATCCTCGGTTTCCGCCGGCACAAATACGATGCGATCATCCTGGACAAGAAGCGGTTCCGCCACATCCAGGAGGCCATCGATCTGTACTACCGCGAGGAGCCGGGCCTGCTGATCGGCCGGGAAGACCTGTTCCGCACGGTTTCCGGGATGCGGACCCAGCCCCAGTATCTCTACCTGCCGCGGCCCCAGTAGACCGCCGCTCGAACTTGGCATCACCAGCAGTGCGGGGTAAGATGAGGGTGTTGCTGAAACACCCGCTTCATCCGGACCATGGAAACCAATATGGCCTTACGCTTCTTCACCCGAGCCGTCCTGCTGGCGCTGATCCTGGGCCTGCTGGCCCCGCTGCCGGGGCAATCCCAGATCGTCGGTAAAACCACCGGCCAGCGGAGTGTGGATACGCTGCCGCCCGCCGGGGAGGAGGAGTCGGATACCTTCCCGGTGATCGGCCCGATGGGTATGGCCTTCCTGCCCTTCCCGGTGGTGATCCCCATCGGTGATCGGGAGCATCCCCCGGGCCGGCCGTTCAACCCGCGGGAGCGGCCGGTGGACGGCGGTGAGTTCTTCCCCCGCGGGCTGATCGAGGAAGAGGACGGGGGGCCGGGCCCGGTGCTCGACGACTATCTCGTCGCTACGGCACTGGTCACCCGGGGGCAATACCAGCTCTACCTGATGTATCTCAATGTCTTCGGCGACCACAGCCACTGTCATCCCTTCGAACCCCTGGAAAAGGACCACCGGCCCGAGGGCTGGTTCGACCCGCTGCTCTGCGAGGATCCCGACCAACCGGTGACCGATATCGACTGGTTCGACGCCTTTGGCTTCGCCTCCTGGTGCGGTGCCCGGCTGGCCACCGACCTGGAGTGGGAGCGGGGCGGGGTGGCGGCCCCTGCGGCTGAATGGCTGGGGAGTTGGTACTCCGCCGACTGGTATGCCGACCCGCAAGCGATCCGGTCGAGCCCCCGGGGCCCGGTTGATGGCTCGGTGACCGACGGGCAGTGGACCTTTTACCAGACCATGGCGGTTCGGGAGGCCGGCGGGGACAGGTCCTGGCGCAATATCTACACCAGGTCGCCCGACCTCGGTTTCCGGCTGGCCTGGAGCCCGCCCGGAGCGGCGGAGCCCGCCATTGTCCTGGTCCCGGCCACTGAGCCGTTGGCCGGGGCCGGCAAGGCCGGTCTGGAAACCCTCGGGAAATGACGGCGGCAAACACGGAACAAACCGGGCGGAGTGCTGCCGCCCGACAGCGCCACGGCAGTGGCACGGAGGAAACCATGAGACAAACTGTGCGTCTGAGCGTGTGTACGGCCCTGGCGGTCTTTACCGTGTCGGCCGTTTTTCTGTTCCAGCCGGCGATCCCGGCCCACGCCGGCCAGGCGGAGTTGGGGCGGCTCAATGGTGTGCAGACCGTCTGTGCCACACCGCTGCTGGAAGAGGCGAAGCGGGAACTGGCTGCCCGCTTCCCCGACCGCGGCGGGAAGCAGGTGGTCCGCGGGGGCGGCGGCCCCTTCCACACCGTGGGCTCCACCATGATCTTCTGGGCCTGGGACCTGACGGTGATGCCGCCGGCCTGGATCCAGGAGCCGGCCACCTGCCGGGCGGTGGGCGATTCCTGCTATGTCTTTGTGGCCGACGACCAGTGGAATGTCAACATGGACCAGGCCGACGTGGACCAGGTGGTCCAGGTCTGGGATGTGGCCACCCTGGGGGATCCCACCCGGGGCATCTACGAGATGGACACCACCACCTTTGGCCCACCGCCGGACAGCCACGACAACGATGACTGGATCTACATTTTCTACGACAACCTGGGCCAGTTTTCAGGTTCGGTCTTTGACGGCTACTTCAGTGTCTTCAACCAGTACACCGAAGCTGAGGCCCAGGCCCAGGGCGGGCACAGCAACGAGGTGGAGATGTTCTATATGAGCTGCGACCCGGTGGACCCCTCCGCCGCGTCCACGCTCTCGGTGCTGGCCCACGAGTTCGAGCACATGATCCACTTCAACATGGACGCCAACGAAACCACCTGGGTGGACGAGGGCTGTGCCGAGTTCGCCATGTATCTCTACGGTCTGCCCGATCCCATCATCAGTTTTCCCGGCAATCCGGACAACGACCTGACCTCCTGGGACCAGCAGTTCTCCGACTACATCCAGTGCTACCTCTTCATGATGTATCTCCACGACCATTACGGCGGCGTGCCGGCGCTCAGCGCACTGGTGGCCGAGCCGGCCAACTCCATCACCGGGGTGGAGAACATGCTTGCCGGGCTGGGCTACAGCGAAAGCTTCGAGGAAGTGATGGCCGACTGGTTCGTGGCCAACTACCTCGACGACCCCGCGGTGGGTGACGGCCGCTACGGCTACACCAGCATCGATCTGCCCGCCTTCTCCACTGCCGGTGACCACGTGGACTATCCGGTGGAGTTCGTCAACCGCACGGTGAACCACTGGGCCGCCGACTATATCCGTTTTCGCAGCGGCAGCGACCTCTGGCTCCAGTTCGACGGGGTGGAGAGCACGGACTTCGGTTTGCAGATGATCGCCCTCGACGACACCAGCCCCACCACCGTGCAGGCCCTGGCGCTGGACGGGGACCAGGACTGGGCCGGTTTCTTCGACGAATTCGGCTCGACCCACGACACCATGGTGCTGGTTGCCGGCGGGCTCTCCTCCTCCGGCGGCACCGGCTACCAGTACACGGCTTACGCCTCCGGTGGTCTGGAACCGGCGCTGATCGTCGGGCCGGGGCCCGGCGAGGTCAACCCCACCGACGTGCGCGGGTTCACCGTCACCGGCACACCGCTGGCCGATGTCGATTTCGACGCCTATCCCGCCCTTGAGGGTTATGGCACCCGGATTGCTGCCGGCGATCTTTACGGCACCGGCCTCGACCTGCTGGTCACCGGCCCCGGGCCGGGAAGTGACCACCCACCCCAGGTGCGGGCCTTCACCGGTTACGGCACCCCGGTGGCGGATGTGGTGTTCACCGCCTACGGGGTGAACAAATACGGTGTCAACGTGGCCTGCGGCGATCTGGATGGGGACGGTTCCGACGAGATCGTCACCGGCGCCGGTCCCGGCGCCGTGTTCGGCCCCCACGTGCGGGGCTGGTCGGTGGACGGCGACGGGGTCTCCACGGTACCCGGGGTGAGTTACTTCGCATACGGCACCAACAAGTACGGGGTCAACGCCGCCTGTGGTGACATCGACGGTGACGGCATGGACGAGATCGTCACCGGCGCGGGCCCCGGCGCCGTGTTCGGCCCCCATGTGCGCGGCTGGAACGTTGACGGCGGTACGGCGGCATCGATCCCCGGGGTCAGCTATTTCGCTTACGGCACGCTGAAGTGGGGGGTCAACGTAATGTGCGCCGATATCGATGGTGACGGCATGGACGAGATCGTCACCGGCGCGGGACCCGGTTCGGTGTTCGGCCCCCACGTTCGCGGCTGGAATTTTGATGGGGCGGCGCTGGCATCGATCCCCGGGGTGAGTTTCTTCGCTTACGGCACCAACCAGTTCGGGGTGCGGGTCACCGGCGGCGATGTGGACGGTGACGGCATGGACGAGATCATCACCACCCCCGGGCCGGGTGTGGTTTTTGCCAGCCATGTGCGCGGCTGGAACTACGATGGGGGAAACCTCTCAGCGATCCCGTCGATCAGCTTCCTGGCCTTCGACTCATCGCTGCTCTACGGGGCGGATGCCACGGTGGCCACCATTCACTATTGAGACGGCCCCGGGTCGTGGATTGTGTTGAATGAGGGGTGGGGTGGGAAACGGTCCGCGGGCGGACAGGGGAAGGCATCGGGCCGCCCTGAACCGATGCAGGCCTGCATCGGGGCCCGGTCAGCAGCCGATGAGCAGGTAGAGCAGGTAGACCACGAGCAAGATGATGGCTTTGGCGATTTCCATGTCAGGCGCTTCTCCCGCGCTAAATTACGTTCACACCTGTTAAAACGTGGTCCGAGGCCGGAAGTTCGATCTATTTCTTCCTCGGCCGGGCACTGCCGCCGCCGGTGGCCAGGAAGGCGCACTTCAGCCGTCTGGTTTCCATCATCGCCGGAAGACCCGGGTGATCGGGTGATGAGCCAGAATAGCGCAGCAGTCTGGCCCGCCGTTTCGATGCCCGCACCGCCGTGCCCAGCTCCTCGAGGAAAACACTGGTCTGCAGCAGGGCCGAGCGGCTGGAACTGACCAGTATTCCACCCGGTTTGAGGCATTTCAGGGCCAGCCGGTTCAGCCGCCGGTAGGTGGAGATGTCGCGGTCCATGGTCTGCCGGCTCAGGATCAGCGCCGGCGGGTCAAGGAAGATCAGATCAAAGGGCTCCTCGCCGTTTTCAGCGTATTTGCGCAGGAAGACGTAGATGTCATCGCGGACAAAGGAGCAGCGGTCGGTGAGCCTGTGCCGGGCCACGTTCTGTTCGGCGAGGTTGAGGGCGGCGCTGGAACTGTCCAGTCCCACCACCTGTCTGGCCCCCTGCAGCCCCGCCATCACCGAGAAGCAGCCGGTGTGGCAGCAGGCGTCCAGGATCAGGCCGTCGCGGCTCATTGCCGCCGCCCGCCGCCGGTTGTCCCGCTGGTCGAGGTAAAAGCCGGTGCGGCTGCCGGAGAGCAGGTCGCTCTGCAGGGTCAGTCCGTCCACGGTAATCTCCACCTGCCGCGGCAGCTCGCCGTGGATCACCTTGACCTGACGGGGGAGATTTTCCGTTTCCCGGTCCTGGCTGTCATTGCGCAGCACGATGGCTTCAGGCTCGAGCTTTTCCTGGAACATCCCTACCAGCAGGTCCCGGCGCATGTCCATCCCCAGGGTGGTGAACTGCAGCGAGAGGTAGGGGCCGTAACGGTCGGCCACCACGCCGGGCAGCCAGTCCCCTTCGGCATGCACCACCCGGTAAGACTTTTCGTTCGGCTGGAAGAGCCGCCGCCGGAAGGCCAGGGCTTCGGCCAGTCGGTTGCGCAGCAGCGGCACGTCCACCGGACCGGCGCCGAAGCGGATCAACCTCAGGGCCACATCGGTGTTCATGTTGGCGAAACCGGCGCCGAGGCAATGGCCGCGATAGTCGTAGACTCCGGCTTCACACCCCGCGTCATATGATCCGTCCACCCCGGCGATCTGGTGTTTGCGAACGCAGGGGTTGCCCTTGAGCAACGAGCGCTCCTCACCCTTTTTCAGCCGCAGGCGGCAGCGGTGATATACGGTTCCCATATGGTTCTTACCCTTCGGCCGGATCCGGTGCCCGGTTCCGCGATCCACACTCTGTCCGTGACGGTGATTGACCCGATATAGGGCAAACCTTAACAAGAAAAGCGTTTTCTGGCAACCACATGGCGGCCGGGTTGACTGGTTCAGCCAATGCTTCAATAATAGCTCTCGAAGCGCGACCGCCGGTCGGTCCCGCCGTTCCCACACCGCTCCCGAAACAATTTTCGAAGCGCGAAACCCGCGAAGGGGCCCGATGGCCAAACCGAGGAGCCCACGAAAGCAGGTGGCCGTTCCGGTGAGGAACATCGCCCTGCCGGTGATCGTGGTCATGCTCCTGCTGGTCTGTGTCCTCTTTGCACTGCACCACGGATCGGGCCAGCGCCGCCTGATCAGCAGCGGCACACCAAACGTGCTGCTGGTTTCCATCGACACCCTGCGGCCCGACCACCTGGGCTGTTACGGCTACCAGCGCGACACCTCGCCGGTCCTCGACCGGTTGGCGGAACAGGGCGTCCGCTTCTCAACGGTGGCTTCGGCATCATCCTGGACCCTGCCGGCCCATGCCTCGCTGGTCACCGGCCTCTATCCCGCGTCCCACGGTGCCTGGAAGATGGCCAACCCCATCTCGCCGGAGGTGCCCACCCTGGCCCAGCTGCTGCGGCGCTCGGGGATGGCAACCTGCGGAGTGGTCAGTTTCCACCTGCTCTCATCCAGCTACGGCTTTGGCCGGGGGTTCGGCGCCTACTACGAGCTGCACAAGGACGCCGGCGGCGGCCTGCGCGAGGTGCGGGCCGAGGAAGTGGCCAACCGGGCGATCCACTGGATTGGCGGCAACCGGGAGAAACCCTTCTTCCTCTTTCTCCACTTCTTCGATCCGCACTGGGACTACGATCCCCCCCCGCCCTACGACCGGATTTACAACCCGGGATACCGCGGGGAGATCACCGGCGCTTACGGCTCGCTGCTGGAGTACATCAAGTACCGGCCGGAGAAACCGGGCAAGGGCGGAGGGGCCGCGAACCGGGGCGTGGAGCCGGGTGTGGAGCGGGAGGTGGCCATCGACCAGGAAGATCTGGAGCAGGTGCTGGCCCTCTATGACGGGGAAATCCGTTACACCGACCACCACCTGGGACGGGTGATCGACGCCCTGCGACTCTTCGGTCTGCTGGAGAAAACCCTGGTTGTGGTCACCGGTGACCACGGTGAGGAGTTCATGGAGCATGGCAGCCTCGAAGGGCATGCCTGGACCATGTACGAGGAGGTGATCCGGGTGCCGCTGATCATGCGATTTCCCGATGGTCTGGGCGGCGGCCGGGTGGTTGACCATCAGGTGCGAAACATCGACATCATGCCCACCATCCTCGACTGGCTGCAGGTGAATGGCCGGCCGGAGGTGGAGGGGCAGAGCCTGCTGCCGGTCATCCGCGAGACCTGCAGTATTGAGGGTGGGTGTCGGATGGATCACGATGTGGCCTTTGGCGAGACCCGGCGTTTCAAAATGTCCCGGGCCTCGGCCCGTTCCAGCTCCGGCCGCAAGGTGATCTTCACCAACGGGGGCGCCCGGGTGGAGTATTTCGATCTCAACAGCGATCCGGGAGAGCAGGTCAACCTCCATAATCCGGGTGGGGCACCACCCCACGAGGAGTTTTCCCTGCTGGCGGAACAACTGGGGGTCTGGTTGTCCGGCGAAGATCCCGGGGAGCAATCCGGCCCGCCGGACGAAGTGGACGTTGACCGGCGGACCAGGGAGCAGCTGGCCGCCATGGGATACGCCGTGGAGGATGAATGAGGAGGATCAGTCCAGGGCTTTCAACGCTTTCTTGTTGTCCACCGTGTTGAGCACGATCATCCCCCGGGTTTTTGAGGTGGAAGTGGCGTAGGCGTAGTCGATGGCCACGCCGGCAAAGTCAAGTTTTCCCGCCACCTTTTCAAATATTCCCGGCTTGTTGGGGCAGTCCACCAGGATTACCTCACGGGTATCCGTTTCAAACCCTGCCTTTTTCAACACCCGCCTGGCTTTTGTGTTGTCATCGGTGATGAAGGTCAGGATGACCTTGCGGCCCGTGGTGTAGCCGTGAAAGGCCACCACGTTCACTTTGTTCTCAAACATCGCCTGGAACACCTGGTGACCCACGCCGGCCTTGTTGCCCGTGATCACCATCAGTTCCCTGGTCCTTTTGGCTGTGAAAATCATGTTCTCCTCCTGTCCGGGGTTTCGCTATTTTGAAGCATCGAAAATTTGCTGGCACTTAGGTGAAACATGGTACAGTCCGATGCCCCTCGCGGCAAGCAATCATTGACTTCACACAGTCCGCCGTCATATATTTCGCCCTTCGACATTTACGTTCGTGACCCTGAAAACCAGAATTTCAGGACCGTTTCAAGTGGTTGTGACCATAGGTCAGCGGTTTCAGCAGAGGGAGTGGAGATGGAGCAGTGTATCGGAATACGTCGTGAAGACAAGAACGAGTGGGAGCGGCGTGTCCCGCTGATCCCTGCCCACCTGGAAAAGTTGATCGGGGAGAACGGCCTCCGTTTTCGGGTCCAGCCCTCGCCCATCAGGGCCTTTGCCGACGCTGAATTCCATGCGGCTGGCGCTGAGGTGGAAGAGGATCTCACCTCCTGCCCGGTGGTGATCGCGGTGAAAGAAATACCCACCCGGCTGCTCCTGGAGAACCGGACCTACATCTATTTCTCCCACACCATCAAGGGCCAGGACTACAACATGGACATGCTCCGCCGGTTGATGGAGTTGAAGTGCAACCTCATCGACTACGAGCGGATAATGGACGACAAGGGCCGGCGGTTGATTTTCTTCGGTCGCTTTGCCGGGGTGGCCGGGATGATCGAGACCCTGGCCGCGTTTGGCGCGCGGCTCAAGTGGGAGGGGACACCAAACCCCTTCGAATCCGTGGAGCAGCCCTATCGCTACGGCACATTGGACGAAGCAAAAGAAGCGGTGGCGCGGGTGGGTGAGGCTATCCGCACTGACGGCCTGCCCCTGGCCCTGGTCCCCCTGGTCTGTGGCTTCACCGGTTACGGCAACGTGTCCAAAGGCGCCCAGGAGATCTACGACCTGCTGCCGGTGCGTGCCATCACTCCGGAGCAGTTGCTGGCCGGGCAGTGGGAGGGGCGGGATGACCCCCGCACCCTGTGGAAGGTGGAATTCCATGAGAAGCACATGGCCCGCCCGGCTGATGACACCACCACGTTCGAGCTGCAGGAATATTACGACCACCCGGAACGCTATGTCTCCGCTTTCGGTCCCTACCTGCCACTGATGACCCTGATGGTCAACTGCATCTACTGGACCGAGGACTATCCACGACTGGCCACCCGGCAGCAGCTGCTCGATCTCTATGGCAGCGGCACCGCCCCGAAGCTGCGGGTGATCGGCGATATCTCCTGCGACATCGACGGTGCCACCGAGTGTACGGTGAAGGCCACCGAACCGGGCAACCCGGTTTTTGTCTATGATCCGGCCACGGGCAAGGCCCTGGACGGCGTCGAGGGCAACGGCCCGGTGGTGATGCCGGTGGACAATCTGCCCTGCGAACTGCCGCTGAACTCCTCCGAGGAGTTCAGCGAGGCGTTGCACACTTTTGTCCCCGGGATCGCTGCCGCTGATTTCAGCGGCCCGCTGGAGGCCTGCGACCTGCCCGCGCCGGTGAAGCGGGCCCTGATTCTCTACCAGGGCGAACTTACCCCGGACTACGAAGACATGAAGGAATTTCTCAAATAGACGTGCGACCTGTTTCCAAAAATTATCGGAGGACCAGCAAGTGAAAAAGATTCTCGTTCTCGGCGCCGGCCTGGTGGCCAAGCCGCTCGTCCGCTACCTGCTCGACATGGAGGACACCGAGGTGACCGTGGCCTCCCGCACGGTGAGCAAGGCGGTGGACCTGATCGACAACCACCCCCGCGGCAAGGCGCTGCCCCTGCTGGTGGACAACACCGAAGAACTGGAGGCGCTGGTGTCCCTGTCGGACATGGCGATCAGCCTCGTGCCTTACGCCTACCACGTGTCGGTGGCCAAGCTCTGTCTCAAGCACGGTCTGCCGCTGGTCACCACCTCCTACGTCAGCGACGAGATGAACGCCCTGGACGGTGAGGCGAAGGAGAAGGGTCTGCTGCTGCTCAACGAGTGCGGCCTCGATCCGGGCATCGACCACATGTCGGCGATGAAGATCATCCACGAGGTGGCGGCCAAGGGTGGCAAGGTGGTCAGCTTCCGCTCCTGCTGCGGTGGCCTGCCCGCCCCCGAGGCCAACGACAACCCGCTGGGCTACAAGTTTTCCTGGAGCCCCCACGGTGTGCTGTTGGCCGGCCGCAACGCGGCCAGTTGGCTGGAGGACGGCGAGGTCAAGGCGGTTCCCGGCCCGGAGCTTTTCACCGCCAGCGGGCCGGTGACCGTGGACGGCATGGACCTCGAGTTCTACCCCAACCGCGACTGTCTCGGCTATGTGGAGATTTACGGCCTCAAGGATTCGAAGACAGTGTTCCGCGGCACCTTCCGCAACCGCGGCTGGTGTCGGGCCCTGAAGCGTGTGGTGGACCTTGGCCTGCTGGACGAGACCGCCCGGGACGACCTGGCCGGCATCAGCTTCAAGGAGATGACTGCCAAACTGCTCGGCGTGGACCCGGCCGGTGACGTCAAGGCCGCCTTCATCGAGAAGCTCGGCCTGGCCGACGAGCCGGACACCCTGGAGCGGCTGGAGTGGCTGGGCCTGTTCTCCGACGAGACGGTGCCCGAGGCCTCCTCGGTGCTCGAGGTGCTGGAGAAACGTATGCTCGACCTGATGTCCTACAAGGAAGGCGAACGGGATATGATCGTCCTGCACCACGACTTCGTGGCCGAGTACCCCGACGGGAAGAAGGAGCACATCACCTCCACCCTGGTGGACTTCGGCATCCCCAACGGCGACTCCGCCATGTCCCGCACGGTGAGCCTGCCCGCGGCCATGGCCACCAAGCTGATCCTCGAGGGCAAGATCACCGACACCGGTGTGAAGATCCCGGTGGACAAGGGGATCTACGAGCCGGTGCTGGAGGAGTTGAAGACGGTGGACATCGACTTTGTGGAGCGGGTGGAAGCGATCTGACCTCTTCCCACAGCCGAATGACAATCAGAGATGCCGGGAGGGGATCAATCCTCTCCCGGCGTTTTTTTTGACAGCACCGGTGCCGACGGATATGATTGGATTCTATCTTGTTCATAACATAAGAGATTGCCTGTAGATAAAGGGGAGTGTGCCATGGCTGATGAGACGGCGGAAGGTGGCCAGACCGTACAGAGGCCCGGTTGGAAGGAACTCTGGACCACCGAAGACTACTGGGCCATCTGGCTCGGCGTGCTGGTGGTGCTGGTGGGGTTCTTCATCTTCCTGCCCCGTCCGCCGGAGGGCATGCAGGCCACCATCGATGCGTCGAACGCGGTGCTGGCCCGGGAGGATGCCGCGTCGCCCTTCCGTACCATCGCCTGGTTCGAAGCCAGCGACGCCAAGGCGGGGGTCAAGGCCACCAGCCAGAGTTATGCCAAAACCCTGGGGAGATTCATCGCCAAGCCCCGCGGGTGGCGGAACAACCCTCTCGACGCTCTGGTGCTCAGCGAGGGCCGGGCCGCGGAGAAGAAGGCTGCCGCCGAGGTGAAATACACCGCCGAGAAGGAGAAGAGCGCTGCTGCGCTGGCCGTGGCCCGGGAAGCCGAGAGAAAGGCCCGGACGGCCGGGTTCGGCGATACGTCCCTCAACGAGGAGGCGAAAACGGCCATCGCCGCCTGGCGCAACCAGAAGTTTTTCGAATCCACCGCGAAAAAGAAGACCAGGGTCACTTCCTTCAACCAGTTGCCCTACCTCATCGGGCTCTGCATCATCATCGCCCTCTTCTTCGGCCTGCCGCTGCACTCCCTCGGCATCTCACCGGTGAAGTTCTGTGCCGGGTTCCTCTTTGTCTTTGCCTTTGCCGTGCTGGCCTACACCCTGGCCGGCCAGGCCACGATGAAGGAATATGGTGTCGGCTACGCCGCCTGGGCCATCCTCTTCGGCATGATCATCTCCAACACCGTGGGCACGCCGAAGTGGGTGCTGCCGGCGGTGCAGACCGAATACTTCATCAAGACCGGGCTGGTGATTCTCGGGGCCGAAATCCTCTTCGGCAAGATCCTCATCATCGGCCTTCCCGGAATCTTCGTTGCCTGGCTGGTCACACCGGTGGTGCTGGTGACCGGTTTCATCGTCGGCGAAAAGGTATTCAAGATCCCCTCCAAGACGCTGAACATCACCATTGCCGCCGCCGCCTCGGTCTGCGGTGTGTCGGCGGCCATCGCCACCGCCGCGGCCTGCAAGGCCAAGAAGGAGGAACTGACCCTGGCGGTGGGGCTCTCGCTGATCTTCACCGTGCTGATGATGATCTTCATGCCCCTGTTCATCAACGCCGTGGGCATGGACCAGATCCTCGGCGGCGCCTGGATGGGCGGGACCATCGATGCCACCGGCGCGGTGGCAGCGGCCGGGGCCTTTCTCGGAGACAAGGCGCTCTACGTCTCGGCCACGATCAAGATGATCCAGAACGTGATGATCGGCGCCATCGCGTTCGCGGTGGCCCTTTACTGGGTGGCCCGGGTGGAGCGGAAGGGCGAGAGCAAGGTGGGTTTGATGGAGATCTGGGTCCGATTCCCCAAGTTCGTGCTCGGCTTCATCGGCGTCTCCGTGGTCTGCTCGGTGGTGCAGGCGTTTCTCGGTGACGATGCGGGATACACCCTGCTGGACCAGGGGGTGATCCGGGGCTTCACCAGGACCATCCGTGGCTGGTTCTTCTGCCTGGCCTTTGTCAGTATCGGCCTGGCCACCAACTTCCGCGAACTGTCCAGCCACTTCAAGGGCGGGAAGCCCTTTTTTCACTATGTTTTCACCCAGGGGTTCAACCTCGTTTTCACCCTGCTGATCGCCTGGATCATGTTCAACGTGATATTCACGGAGATCGCGGCAAAGATATGAAGAAATTACCGCACAACTCAAGCAGCGGAACATCCGGGCGGCCGTCCGGCCGTCCGGGCGTACTGCGCAGCTGGGGACTGCTGCTGGCCTGGATCGTCGGTATCTGGTGCTTTGTCTTCCTGCTGGCCCCGCTGGCCCGGCACTTCCAGCCGGTGCGTACGCTCACCGACTTCATCCGTGCCAACGACATCGACGCCGGGGCGTACTTCTACACCGAGGTGGAGGAGTTCGCCGTGGCCGAGCACGCCATCCGCGACACCATGACCCACGCTAATACCGAATAACTCAGGAGCGAGTCCTGTCAGCGACTCAGCTGACGGGCCACTTCCGGGGCGAGAATTTCGGCCAGCATCCGGTGACCATCCGTGTGAGGGTGCAGCGAGTCGAAGGAGAGTGCGCTCAGGGGGCCCTGGCCCAGGAGGGGCTGGAGGTCGATCACTGCCAGTCCCGAGTGGCGGGCCTCGGCGGCCAGGCCCTCCTGCGGTTCCGCCGGCGGGGGAGCGTTGCGCAGACCGGCGCCCCTGCCGGCCTGGTCCAGAACCTCTTCCACATGCTCCCGGCGGGCGCCCTCCACCACCACCGCCAGGTGGTTGCGAGTCTCTTTCAGTGCCAGCAGCTTCTCCACCCGGTAGGAGAACCAGCCGAGAAATTTCGAGCGGCCCAGCCAGTAGCCGGTGCGGTAGCCGCCGAAATGGAAAAGTCGCCCCTGGGCTTCCCGGCGGAAGAAGTAGCCCAGCTCGCCGGAGAAGTCCACCGGATCGTTGAGGTTGTAGCAGACCACCACCAGGTCGGGGTCCAGGCCCAGCCCCTTTTTCTCCAGCAGGGCCACCTCCTGCAGCGGACTGTACCCGCTGACCCCCAGGTTGAGGCACTCCACCGGATGGGGCCCCTGGGTCAGTTCCTCCACCTGCTTGACCAGGGTTTCCTCCAGGTCCACCTCCAGACCAAAGGTCACCGAGTCGCCGAGAAAGACCACCCGACGGCTTCCCGGGGCCTTTTCCGCGGTGACATCATCCCGGTCACGCAGACCCATGGCGTTGATGCTGTAGGTAACCGATTGCCGGCTATCCCAGACCCGGGGTCGGCTGGAGCGGGCGCCGGGTCGCGGTTCGTAAACCAGCACCGGGTCGGGGGAGCGGCGGTGGATCGACCAGACCGCGTCATCCTCCCCCTGGAAGGGGATGCTGGGGTCGATGAGGCGGGTCACCAGCTCGGCGGCGAGGAAGAGGATGAGCAGGGAGGCGAGGAGCAGGAGCAGGTTTCGGGCTCTGGCCATGTTCGCCTCGGTGGTCCGGTGGGCGGGGGTGGTGCCGGAGGCCGGGATCGAACCGGCACAAGGCTAAGCCTCGAGGGATTTTAAGTCCCTTGCGTCTACCAATTCCGCCACTCCGGCATGCATGCACGGCATCTCTCCGGGAAGAGGACGCCGTCGTGGCCCTCCACTGATGATTCCCAGGTGCCGGGGGTGGTTCGGGGAGAGCCGTTCTTTGAGCCACTCCCGCAGCGGGTGTCTTCAGAGAGGAGAATGGAGGCGACGATCGGAGTCGAACCGATGAATGGAGGTTTTGCAGACCTCTGCCTTAGCCACTTGGCTACGTCGCCCTGGATTTTCCAACCGGCGGAGCCGGCTGCGAAGTGAGACTATATGAGAAATCCGGCGATCGTGTCAACCGGATCAACGCCCGTACAAAGGGATGCGGGGAGGCGGTGTCTCCGGCCATATTGGCCGGTTGGGTCTTGGAGGTGGGGCCACCGGCCTCCCCGCGGGTTTCTCAATATTAAATATAGGTTGGGAGACGGATTTCGGCAAGTAAAATCTTCTGTTTCAGGTGCGGGCAGCGAAATCAGGGCAAGGTGGCGGAGAGGTTCGGGCGGGTGGTCAACGTCCTCCGTACAGACGAGGGCAACGGTTCGTCTTTAATACATCCAGGTGTAAAAGTGGAGGTTGCTCGGATCCGTCACCCTCGAGCTCACCCTTCAATATAGGGCGAAAAATCGCAGAAGGCAAGGTGTTTCATGGCTGTACACTGGAGAAACCCCCCGAAACGCGCGTTTCGAGGGGTTTCATGTGGAGCGGGAAACGGGATTTGAACCCGCGACTTCGACCTTGGCAAGGTCGCACTCTACCACTGAGTTATTCCCGCTCAGGGATCGCAACGAAGCAAAATGATAGAGAAACAGCCTAACTTTGTCAAGAGTTTGATCGGTTTTCCCGTTTGCCGCGGCGAAGGGTGATCAGAGCCACCTCCGGAGGGCAGTTGAATCGGACGAAAATTCCGGAACTCCCCACGCCGGGGGAGGTGTATCCCGTCATTCCATTGTGCTGCCACAATCCGGCATTGAACCGCCGCGGGGCCGAGCTGTGCATGCTCAGCGCCCCCACCAGGGGGAGCCTGATCTGGCCGGCGTGGGTATGGCCGCAGAGGAACAGGTCGGCGCCCCGGCTAGCGGCACGCTCCCGGGCTTCGGGGGTGTGGCAGAGCATGGCGCAGAACTCGTCTCGCGGTACCGGGGCCATGGCCCTGGCGAAATCCGCGGCGCGGAAGAAGTGCGGGTCATCCACACCGGACAGCCAGAGACGCTGATCATCCCGGGTAAAAGACACCGATTCGTTGATCAGCATCCGCAAGCCGGCGTTCTCCAGGCTTTCCATCATCGACCAGGAATCGTGGTTGCCCAGCACACCGAAACAGCCCTGGCGGGCCCTGATGGAGGAGAGCACCCGCGCGGTCTGCGCCAGCGCCTGCTCCGCCGGTGAATACATGCCGAAGCGGAAATCGCCGCCAAAGAGGCAGATGTCTGCTTCCACGTCGCCCACAGCCCTGGCGATGGCCGCGGTGAGGTCGGGGTTGCCGTCAAAATGCATGTCGGAGAGGAAGAGGATGCGGAAGCCGTCGAAGAGTGACGGCAGGCTGGTGAAGCTCAGCTCGAATCGGTGCAGCTGCACGTTCTCGGCATTGCGCCGCCCCTGTTTCCCCAGTCCCATCAGGCGGAGCATCGCCGGGATCACCGCGGTGGTGGCTTCATACTGCTCCATGTGGGTCAGCCGGTCGATCAACGGCGGTTTCGTGCCGCCCAGCCAAGGTTCCCGGCAATGGCGGCCGGGGTGGATATCGGCCGAGCGGTAAATCCCGTCGTGCTCCTGCAAGTGCTGTTTGTTTTTCTCTGCCATCTGTTTTTCCCCGCGGTTGCGGGACTTCTACAGTCCCCAGAAAAACAGGCTAGTGTATACGCCCCTCGTCGCTGCCGTGTCAAGATGACCGTTGCCTTGACATCGGCGGCGAAGCGTCCTAACGTGATTCTCGTTTTCCGGTGGCCTCACAGTGGGGCCGCGGCTCATCCGCGGGAGGGGATCGTGCCCGATACCAGCAAACCGAATCGGAAGAAGGCGGCGGATGACCGGCGTCCCAAGTGGCAGGAGGTGACCGCGCCGAACCTGGTGGAGGAGATTGTCGAGTCCCGCTGTCCCGACCCCTTTGCCGTCCTCGGTGCGCACCAGACAGGTGAAGGGGCCGCGGGTGGTGTGGTGGTCAGGACTTATCATCCCGAGGCCACCGGGGTGACCCTGGTGATCCTCGATCCCGACGGCGGAGTGGAGGCGGAAGAGGCCATGGAGCGGGTCCATCCCAATGGGTTCTTCCAGCGGTTCACACCGGACCGGGACCAGGTCTTCGACTATCGGCTGCGGCTGACCCACGAGGACGGTTCGGAGCGCACCATCCGCGACCCGTACTGCTTTCTGCCGGTGCTGGGCACCCTCGACCGCTACCTCTTCAACCAGGGAAATCACCTGCGGATCTACGAGAAACTGGGCGCACACCTGGTGGAGATCGGCGGTGAGCCCGGCGTGCTCTTTGCGGTGTGGGCACCCAGCGCGCAACGGGTCTCGGTGGTTGGCGGTTTCAACCAGTGGGATGGCCGGCGCCACCCCATGCGGTCACTGGGCGTGTCCGGGATCTGGGAACTCTTCATTCCCGGCCTGGAACACGGGCAGGACTACAAGTTCGAGATCAAGACCACCGGGGACCATCTCCTGGAAAAATCGGACCCCTACGCCAACCACTGCCGGGAGCGCAGTGAGCGGCGTCCCTCGCTGGTCTGGGATCTCCACCGCCACCAGTGGGAGGATGGGGAATGGATGGCCCGCCGGGCCGGGCAGGAGTTCAACCAGCCGGTCTCGATCTACGAGGTGCACCTCGGGTCCTGGCGGCGGGTGGCCGAGGAGAACAATCGCAGCCTCAGCTACCGCGAACAAGCCGAGCAACTGGTGGATTACGTGGCCGACATGGGTTTCACCCACGTGCAGCTGCTGCCGGTGGCCGAGCATCCCTTCGGCGGTTCCTGGGGCTACCAGGTGACCCAGTATTTCGCACCCACCAGCCGGTTCGGCGATCCCGAGGACCTGCAGTACCTGGTGGATCGTTTCCACCAGCGGGACATCGGCGTGCTGCTGGACTGGGTGCCGGCGCACTTTCCCACCGATAGCCACAGCCTGGCCCGCTTCGATGGGTCGGCCCTTTATGAGCACGATGATCCCCGGCTGGGCGAGCACCCCGACTGGGGCACGCTGATCTTCAATTACGGCCGCCACGAGGTGCGCAATTTTCTCATCGCCAACGCCCACTTCTGGCTCGAACGCTACCACGTGGACGGGCTGCGGGTTGATGCGGTGGCCTCCATGCTCTACCTCGACTACAGCCGGCGGGAAGGGGAGTGGATCGCCAACCGCTACGGGGGCCGGGAAAACCTCGACGCCATCGAGTTCCTCAAGCAGATGAACATCAGTGTCTTTGAGCACTACCCCGGTGTATTGACCATGGCCGAGGAATCCACCGCCTGGCCCGGTGTCTCCCGGCCGGCCCACCTGGGCGGCCTCGGCTTCGGCATGAAGTGGAACATGGGCTGGATGCACGACATACTGGCCTACATGGCCGAGGACCCGGTGCATCGCAAGTATCACCACAGCAGCCTGACCTTCGCCCTGCTCTACGCCTTCCACGAGAACTTCATCCTTCCCCTGTCCCACGACGAAGTGGTCTATGGCAAGCGTTCCCTGCTGGAGAAAATGCCCGGGGACCTGTGGCAGAAGATGGCCAACCTCCGGCTGCTCTTCGGCTACATGTTCGGCCAGCCCGGGAAAAAGCTGCTCTTCATGGGCGGCGAATTCGGTCAACGGGACGAGTGGAACCACCAGAAGAGCCTCGACTGGCATCTGCTGGATGACCCGGGGCACGCCGGGATCCAGCGCTACGTTCGCGACCTCAACCACCTCTACCGGGGGGAACCGGCGATGTGGGAGAAGGACTTCAGCTCAGACGGGTTCCAGTGGATCGACCTGCACAACTGGGAGGAGAGCGTGGTGGCGTTTCTCCGGCGGGGCAATGATCCGGAGGACTCGCTGGTGTTCGTCTACAACTTCACCCCGGTGCCCCGCTCGGCTTACCGCATCGGTGTGCCCCGCGGCGGCGGTTACGCCGAGATCCTGAACAGCGATTCGGAGATCTACGGTGGTTCGAACATGGGGAACCTCGGTCGGATCGAAGCCGAAGACCTGCCCTGGGACGGGATGAGCCACTCGATCAGCATCACCCTGCCGCCCCTGGGTGCCGTGGTGTTCAAGCCGCTGTAGCCGGCCGTGGTCGAGGTTTAGCCCCCACGGGCCAGTTTCTCCAGCGCGCGTCGCTGAAACCCCAGCAACTCAGCCAGGCGGAGCGTCCCCGGGGGAGGCTGTGTGCCGGGGCTCTCCGGCTCGAGAACGGCCTCAAACGCCGCCCAGAAGCGGACCTGCAGGCTGCGGTTCCCGGCCGGCTCCAGGCCCATGCGGCCGGCCAGTCGTGTCAGCCTCAAGGCATCCTTCACCGGGGCCGGTGAGCTGAGCAGGTCGGGTTGGCCCAGCTGGCGGATCAGGGCCTCCTCGTAGGCGGCCATTCCGGCCGTGGTATCCAGGGCCAGCTCCAGTGTCCGGGCCATTCGCAGCATACCTCGCGGCGGCCGGTGCGCCCTGCTCCCGCCCTGGGCCAGGCCCTCCTCCACCCGCTCCCCGAACAGGCGGGCCAGGGCCAGGCCGGCGCCGTTGTCCGGATCCCGTGCCGCCCGCAGGAACAGGTCGCGGCCGGTGCCGTGCAGTTCCAGCATGAGGCGGGCGGTTCTCTCGTCCTGCCTGGTGTGCTGGAAGCTTTCCAGCATTTCCCGGAACGCGGGTGGCAGCAGCCGCCCGGGGTGGAAGCGCCACCCACGGCCGGCAAGGATCTCCTCCTCAGTCCCGCGGTCCAGCGAGGCCAGCAGGTTGCGGAAGGCGCTCTCCGCCTCTCCCTCTTCGGTCTCCTCTGCCCAGGCATGGCTCCAGCCGTCCTCCGTTCTCAGGACCAGGTGCAGGAAGGGACGGGGTGCGGGTGCGCGCCTGCTGATAAGCCGGGACCAGCCCGCCTCCAGGGTGAGGGTCCCACGGCGGACCTGCTCCACCACCCCGGTGTCCAGCCGGAACTCGCCATGCTCGCCCAGCGGCCGCTCCACGCCGCGGGAAGAGAGCAGCGCTGCGGCGGCCACCAGGTCCAACTGCCCCAGGGTGCGGGGGAGCACCTCCCGGCGGTAGACCCGGGCCCCGGTGCCCTTGCCGGCCACGTTGCTCACCGCCCGTCCCAGGGTCTGCAGCAGTTCCTCCTCGGCCTCCTCGCTGAAACGGCTTTCCAGCAATTCGGCGACCCGACGGGCATAGAAGAGGTTCTGCACCGGTTCCAGCCCGCTGATGTCATTGAAGAACCAGCCGCAGGAGGTGAACATCAGCTGGCTGTAATACTGCAGTTCCCCCAGATCCCGGGATGGGGATCCTGCCCCGGAATCGCCGGCGGACGGTCCCTCGGGCGGCGGCCCCTCCCGCTGCAGCACCTCCTCGGTGCGGTCCCGCAACCGGTTCAGGGCGGTCCTCAACGGGGCTCGCCACTGCTGGTTCCAGCCCTCTTCAGCCCCGGTGGAGCAGCCGCAGTCCCGGGTCCAGCGGCCCACGCCGTGGGCGCAGGACCAGGCGGTTCCCTCGCCGTCCGGTCCGGGCTGCAGCCGGGCCTCACGCAGCGGCGGGAACAGTTCGAGAAAGCGGGCGAAGTTTGTCAGCCGGAAACTCCGTTTGGCCGGTGGCTCGCGGAACACCCAGCTGAGGCACATATTGCCGAACAGTTCGTGGTGCCCGAAGGTCTCGCCGTCGGTGGCCACCACCACCGCCTGGGCCGCCGGGTCATCTTTGTCGAAGGCGCGCTCCAGCCGGCGGGAAAAGGTGCGGCCGTCCCGGAGCAGGTGGTTGAAGCTGATTTCCCGCGACAGGTCGGGGTGGAAGAAGAAGACGTCCAGGTGGCCGGCCTCCCGGTCCCGGCCGAATACCCGGTAGGCCCGGTGGTGTACCGTTGACCCGGGATCGGGAATCTCCTCCCAGCCGGCGCTGCCGTCCAGCGGCCGGGTGGCCTGCAACTGGGACGGGGCAAGGACCACAAAGCCCACGCCGCATTCGATGAGCAGTTCCACCGTCTCGAGGTCAACGGCTGTTTCGGGGAGCCACATGCCCTCGGAACGGCGGCCGAACCGCTGCTGAAAATCAGCGAGGCCCCAGAGGATCTGTATCCGCTTGTCCCTGTGGCTGGCCAGGGGGAGGATGGCGTGGTTGTACCCCTGGGCGATGGCATTGCCGTGGCCGCCCCGGCGCCCGGCGCTCCGCCGGTCCCCGCGGATGATCCGTTGGTAGACGTCCGCCGCATTGGGCTCCAGCCACTCCAGCAGGGTGGGGCCGACATTGAAACTCAAGTGCTCGAAATTGTTGACCAGCTCGGCGACCTTCCCGCCCCGGGCCAGCAGCGGCGAAAAGGCGTTGGAGCGGTAGCACTCCTCGGTGATCCGCTCCGTCCAGTGCCGGTAGGGCGCGGCAGACTCCTGGCGCTCGATGAAACCGAGCCAGGGATTCTCCCGCGGGGGTTGGTAAAAGTGCCCGTGGATGATCACAAAGCGCCGGTCATTTTCGTGTATGCTGCTCATCGACAGTTGCATCCTCCTGGGAGCGGTATTCTATCAGACGGCACACCGGCCGGCATGTTGGAGAGGGAATATGAAAATCGTCAGTCTCGGTGAGGTGGAACGGCAGAAGGTGGAGATGGAGGGGGCCTCGGGCGCCTGCAAGCAGGTGCCCATCGCGGGCGGGGACGGTTCTCCGCTGATGGCCCTGCGGGTCTTCACCATCGAGCCGGGCGGGTTCACCCCCCGCCACCGCCATCCCTACGAGCACATCAACTACATCATCAGCGGCAGCGGGTTCCTGCTTGATGAGGGGGGAGAACAACGGGCCCTGGCCACCGGCGATTTCGCCCTGGTGCTGCCCGACGAGCTGCATCAGTATCGCAACGGGTCGGTGGATCAGCCGCTGGTGATGATCTGTCTTGTCCCCCGGGAGTTCGAGTGAGCGGCACCGGAGCCAGGCCCTTCTGGGAAACCACAACCCTGGCCGAGATGAGCTGCGGGCAGTGGGAGTCGCTCTGTGACGGCTGTGCCCGCTGTTGCCTGGAAAAACTGGAGGACACCCGGGGGGGCACACTCTACTTCACCCGGGTGGCCTGCCAGCTGCTGGACCTGGAACTCTGCCGCTGTACCGACTATTCCCGCCGGGCTTCCCTGGTTCCCGACTGCCTGCGTCTGACCCCGGACCTGGGGGATACCTTCCGCTGGCTGCCCGTCACCTGTGCCTATCGCCTGATCCACGAGGGGCGGAAACTGCCCGATTGGCACCCGCTGGTCTCCGGTGACCCCCGGACCGTGCACCAGGCGGGCATCTCGGTGCGCGGACTGGCGATTCCAAAGTCCGAGACCCCGGATGGGCCCCTCGAGGATTTCATCATCCTGACCCAGGATCTGTAGCTCAGAAGGCAGCGGGGAAGTGCTCGATCCGGGGTTCACCCTGGCGGTTGATGATGATCCCGATCACGTCAAAACGGCAGATGCGCCGGCTCAGTGCGGGGTGCTGCTGGAGCCAGGCTTCAGCCAGCCGGGTCAGGCGGCGCTGTTTGGCGGTGGTCACCGCTTCCTCGGGAGAGCCGAAGGCCGTGCCGCGACGGGTTTTCACCTCGACGAACACCAGCAGTGGTTCCTCACCTTCCCCGGGGGCTTCGGCGACGATGTCGATTTCCCCCAGGCGGCTGCGGGCGTTGGTTTCCCGGATGGAATAGCCCTGGCGGCGAAGAAAGTCGGCGGCCAGTTCCTCTCCCCGGCGGCCGAGGGACTGGCGTGGTGTGGCGGGGGGCATGGTGTGGTGATCCGGTCAGTCCGAACGGCCGTGACGCCGATCGTGGTTTTCCATCCCCCGCAACCGTTTCACCCGCTGCCGCATGTCGTGGTGAAACCGTTGCTGAAAGATGACGAATTTCGCGTACTGCCGGGAGGAGAGCAGCGCGGCGATTTCCAGGTTCAGCTGGTCTTCGTGCTCACCAAAGTCCCGCTTTGCCTGACGGATGGCGGTCAGCAGGTTCTCGAGTTCAGCATCGCTGCTCTCCTCGTCCTCCGCCAGTGCCGCCAGGTCGCGCTGCAGTTCCGCCTGGCTCTGAAAATATTCCCAGCGGGCCTTCTCCCGCCCCTTGATCAGCGGCATGATCTTCAGCGCCTGCTCATCGCTCAGTTCCAGTTCTTCGGTGAGCCGGAAGACCATGTAGATGTTCATGGTTTCCCGGAGTTCTTCGGACATGCCGCCGGGCGGGCCAAACGGTTCGGGCGACGGAGCGCCGGCCGGGGGCGGCTCTGCGGGCGGCGATTGCTCGGTCTGGGCCGTGGACGGGCCGTAGACCAGGGTGGCCAGCAGGCAGGCGGCCGCTGCCGCGGTGAAGATCAGTCGTCCCCTTGTCATTGCCATCCTCCCGTACCCCCGGGGGGGTGATATGTACTGTTCCGGCGGCCGATCTTCCGCTGGGTCAGCTGCTGGTCATCTCCAGCCGGAGCATCTCTGCCAGCCGGTTCGATTCATCGTTTTCCAGTTCATCCAGCAGCCGGTAGGTCTCTTCGTCGCCCCAGGCCGTCCGCCATTCCGCATCCAGTTCCAGCCAGGTGTCGATCCAGCTCCCGGCCCCGGCTTTTACAGTGGCGGCGGCCAGGGTCGGACTGTCCGCGGTCAACGGTGCGTCCGGCTCCCCGGCCGGATCCTGCTGTTCGAAATAGACCTCCAACTGGGCCAGTGCACTGTCTTCAGCGCTGCGCAGGGCCGATTCCATGCGGGAGTTGACCCGCCGGGCCTCCATCACCTTTTCGCCCCGGGGACCCATGTTCGAATAGACGGCCAGCAGGGCGAGAATCACCGTGGCCAGGGCCACGGAACCGATAATCGCCGGGCGCAGCACCACGCGCATCAGCCGTTCACCGATGCTCAGTTTCTCCGCCTGCTGGTCCATCCTGTTGCGCAGGTCGGGAATGAAGCGGCCCCAGAAGCCGCTCCCCGGGTCTGGGACCTCGATGTCGGACACCTCGAGGATCAGTGTGCGCAGTTCCCGGACCTCGGCCGCGGCTTCAGGGTACTTCTCGATCCAGGCATTAAAACCGGCCAGGTCACTGCCCGACAGGTTATTCTCGATGTAATCGGGCAGCAGTTGTTCGAATCGCTTGCGGTCCATGACGGTCCCTGTTTACCATACCTTGACGGCGGGGTTCACCCCTCGTTGTCACCGATCAGTTCGCGCAGTCGCTTCACCGCGTGGAAGAAATTGGCCTTGGCCGTTCCCACCGGACAACGCATGATTTCCGAGATCTCTTCGTATTTCAGTTCGCCATATACCTTGAGCATCAGTGTCTGTTTCTGTTTCGCCGGCAAGCGGGCGATGGCTTCTTTCAGCATCCGGGTGCGCTGCAGCTGCAGCAGTGTCTCCGCCGGATCGCTGCCGGTTCCCTCACCGGCCACTCTGTCCATTTCACCTTCGTCCAGTTGCACCCGCCGGCTGATCCGCGGCGACTTGAGATAGTTCAGGCTCAGGTTGACCACGATGCGGTAGAGCCAGGTGCGGAAACTGCAGTCACCGCGGAAATTTTCCAGAGCCTGGTAGCAGCGGACAAAGGCGTCCTGGGCCAGGTCACGGGCATCCTCGTGGGATCCGGTCAGCCGCAGGGCAATAAAGTACGCCTCGCGCTTGTGCCGCTCCACCAGTTGGTTGAAGGCCCGTTCGTCACCGTGCCGGAGACGTTCGACCAGGATACTGTCATCCACAAGCTGTTCCTTCCCCTGGTCCTGGCCCTCTGGAGCACGGCCCTGCCGGACGGCTCACTATAAAGGGACAACCCGGAACGACGGGTGGTTTAATACCTGTTTCGGATCGCCGGACAGCCCGCTCACCGGCAGGCGGGATGGTGCCGGTTCAGGTGGTCCAGACCAGCAGTCTGGGGTGGCCCACCGAATAGACCTTGGTGCCCACGGAGCCGTCATCCTGACGGAAATCCTCCAGCTCGTACCCGGCGTCACACAGCTCCTGCCGGATGATGTCGGCCTTGGCAAAATCTTTTGCCGTGCGGGCCGCGGCGCGTTCCTCCACCAGCCGGCGCAGGTTCTCACCGAACGATGCATCCTGTTCCGCGGCAGCCGGGCGGAGGACCCCCAGCACGTCGTCCATCCGGCGGGCCTGGGCGGCGAACTGCCGGGCATTTTCCTGGCGCAACCGGCCCCCGTCGGCGGCGGCGTTTCCCTCCCGGACCATCTGGAACAGGGCGCCCAGAGCGCCGGCGGTATTCAGGTCGTCGTCCATCGCCGCCTCGAACCCCTCCCGCCCCCGCTCCACTGATGCGGTGAATTCCGGATCCTCCCCTTCGGGAAAGCCGGTGCCGCTCATCCGTTCGAGGAAATCACGCAGCCGGCCGATGGCCTGCCCGGCGTGGCTGATCCCCTCGAGGGTGAAATTCAGCTGCTTGCGGTAGTGCACCGAGAGCAGCAGGTAGCGGATGGCCACCGGGGAGAAGCCCCGGGCGGTGAGGTCACGCAGGGTGTAGAAGTTGCCCTTGGATTTGGACATCTTCTCCCCGTCCACGATCAGGTGTTCGCTGTGCAGCCAGTAGTTGACGAAGGGCTCGCCGGTGGCCCCGCGGCTCTGGGCGATCTCGTTCTCATGGTGGGGGAAGATGTTGTCCACCCCGCCAGTGTGGATGTCGAAGTGCGGCCCGAGGTAGCGCATGCTCATCGCCGAGCACTCGATGTGCCAGCCGGGCCGGCCGTCACCGAAAGCGGTGGGCCAGGACGGCTCCCCCTCCTTTCGGTCCTTCCACAGGGCGAAGTCGCGAACGTCCTCCTTCTCGTACTCGTCGCTGGCCACCCGGGCGCCGGCCTTGATCCCCGCCGGGTCCACACCGGAGAGCTGGCCGTATTCGGGGAAGGAACTGATGCGGAAGTAGATTCCCCCCTCGCTGCGGTAGGCGTGGCCCCGCTCCAGCAGCTTCTCGATGATCCGCACCATGTCCTCGACGCAGTCGGTGGCCCGGGGATACTCCTCCGCCCGTTCGATGTTCAGCGAGTCGAGGTCCTCGAAAAAGGAATCGGTGTAGGCCGAGGTGAACTCGGCGATGGTGACCCCGGCCGCCTGGGAATCACGGATGATCTTGTCCTCGATGTCGGTGATGTTCATCACCTGAAACACGTCGAAACCCCTGTATTTCAGGTATCGGCGGAGCACGTCCTCGAAGATGTAGGTTCGGAAATTGCCGATGTGGGCGTAGTTGTAGACCGTCGGGCCGCAGGTGTACAGCCCCGCCCGGCCATCCTTCAGCGGCACGAAATCCTCTTTTTTCCGGCTGAGGGTGTTGTACAGCCTGAGCATCAGCGTCTTCCTCCTTCCGCCGACGGCGGTCCAATCCCCGCGGCCATCGCTCGCTGCCGGCGGGGGAGAAGTATGCTTATATAGGGCAGTGCACCGGGAAAGTCAATGGATTCTTTTGGTGGATTTCCGGGGCTCATTTCTTTCTGGCCACCACCAGGGTCAGGTCGTCGTGGGGTTTCAGCCCCCTCTGGAAGCGGCTCACCTCGTCGAGGATGCCCTGGCAGATCAGGTCGGCATCCTGGTGACGGAGGTTGTGGGCTGTCCGGCAGATCCGTTCCTCGCCGAACTCCTCCCCCTCGGGGTTGTTGGCCTCGGAGAGGCCGTCGGTGAAGAGGAGCAGCAGGTCTCCGGGGCCCAGCACTGCTTTGTGGCTCTGGTAGGGTGCGTTCTCGAACAGCCCCAGCACCATGCCGCCGCCCTGCAACTCGCTTGAGGTGCCGTCGGGGCTGATCAGCAGCGGCGGGTTGTGGCCGGCATTGATGAACTCCATCCGGCCCGAACCGGTGTCCAGCACACCGAAGAAGAATGAGACGAAGCGGTTCGGCTCGGTGCTGCGGAAGAGCAGGTTGTTGATCATGCTGATCAGGGTGGCCGGGGCCAGGCCGGGCTGCATGGTCAGGGCGCGCAGGGACGCCTGCACCGAGGCCATGACCAGCGAGGCCGGGGTGCTTTTACCGGTCACGTCCCCCACCACCAGTCCCAGCAGGCCTTCGCCGCAATCGATGAAATCGTGGTAGTCACCGCCAACCTCATAGCAGGGCCAACTCACCTGGGCCAGGTCCAGGCCCTCCACTTCCGGCACCGAACTGGGCAGCAGGCTCTTCTGGATGTTGCGGGCGATGGAGAGTTCCTTCTCCAGACGTTCCTTTTCCACCATCTGGCTGTGCATCTGGGCGTTCTCCATGGCGGTCACCGCCTGGGCACACAGCGTGGAGACGAACTCGCGGTCCTTGTGGGTGAGCGGGTCGCCGGTGAGCTTTTTGCCCACCGCCAGCAGGTCACGCCGGGGCCCGCTGGTGCGCAGGGGGAAGAAGCAGTCCACCTCCCAGCGGCCCAGCAACCGTGCCAGGGCGGGGCTCTGCCGGCGGACGGCCGCCAGGTCGCAGTGCTCTCCGGCCAGGTTGTTCAGCCCTGAGGTGTCGATGCCGGCCAGGCGCTTGCGGTCCTTGTCCCCCAGGGGCAGGCCCCGCTTCAGGGGGATGGTCAGACCGCCGCTGCCGTCTTCGGCCCAGCTGAACACCACGCACCGCTTCACCGCCGTCTGGCCCACCAGGGAGTTCACCGCCACTTTGAGAATGTCCTCCGGATCGAAGGAGGAGACCAGTTCCCGGCTGACATCGAAGAGGCTCGAGAGCTGGAGGACCTTCAACTGCAGGTCGCGGTTCAGCCCACGCACCTCCTCGTAGACCAGCCCGTTCTCGATGGCGGTGGCGGCGATGGAAGCGAGGGAAGCGAGGTAGTGCAGGTCGGCTTTCTCGTAGGGCAGGCCGGTGGCCCGACGACCGAAGCCGGCCGCGCCGATGAACTTGTCCCTGTGCCACACCGGAACCAGCAGGGTCAGGCCCAGCGGCGCCAGGGCCGGATGGGTGAAGAAGGCGGCCAGGCCGCCTCGCGGCTTCGCGTCTTCACCCGCGGGCGCCCGAACCGGCCGTTTGAAGGGCCGCCGGATACGGAGCTGCTGGCCCCTGGCGCCGGCGGCGCCGGGCCCACGGCAGTTGCGGACGGTCAGGGTGCCGGGTTGCTCCTGCACCAGCACCACGCCGGCGGTGGTCAGCATCTTGCCCATGGCGGTGAGCAGGAAGACGTCCAGGGTTTCCCCCAGGTCCAGCGAAGAGTTCACCGTGTCGGCGAACTCCAGCCGGGACATCATGGCCACGATGCGGGCGTGGAGCCCGCCGCCGTCACTGGGCGAGTCGGACTCACCGATGCGGACCAGCAGGTCGCGGCACAGTTCGGACAGCCTGTCTTCCCGGGTGTTCATCACGATCCGTGATCGATATGGTGCATGCGGCTGGCGGTCATTCGCCCCCTGCCGGCGTGGTGTCGGAGGTGCCGGAGGGAGTGCGGTATTTCCACATGCAGCACTCGTGCTCCATGCTGCCGCTCTGGTCGAACTCCACCCGGTCCATCAGCTTGTTCATCAGTGTCAGCCCCAGCCCGCCGCGGCGCCGCTCGGCAATGTACTTTTCCAGGTCGGGTTTCTCCACTGCGGTGAGATCCACCTGGTCGCCACCGTGACGGATATCGATGCGCAGGGCATCGACGGTGAGGGTGTAGCCGATCTGGATCTGGTGCCCGTCCTGGCTGGAGTAGGAATGGCGAATGACATTGGTCACCGCCTCATCCACCGCCAGGGCCATCTGTTCACAGGTCTTTTGGGGGAATCCGGCCAGCAGTGAGGCGCTGCGGGTGAGATTGGTCACCATGTGCAGATAGCGGGTGTCGCTGGGTATAACGACTTCGATTGATCCCTGCTCGATGGATTTGCCCATAAACGTGATCCCGCGTGATCTTCGCCGGTTACCGCTGCCGACGGCCAACCTGTCTGGCTGCTTCGGGGTCTGGCTGAAGGGTCTTGGGTCGAACCGCCGGCGTTCTTTATTCTTCTTCGTTGGAGAAGCTGCTCAGCGCTTCGGCCTCGTCTCCGAAAATCTTGTAGAGATGGGTGAAACCAAGTATGTCGAATATATTGAAAATGTTTTCACTCATATTTGACAGCTTGATATCGCCCTCGTTTTCCCTTACCTCATCGATAACCCCCATCAGCGCGCCCAGGCCGGCACTTGAGATATACCTGAGATCTGCACAGTTTATAACGATGCGGTAAGACTTTCGTTCCACCTGTTCCTGAAGGACCTGCTCAAAGGAGCGAACAGTGTGGGCGTTGATGAAGCCCCGAGGATAGACGAGGATCACGTCCCCCTCGGTTTTCAGATCCACGTTTAAATCCGCCATGAGCGAACTCCTAAATGCCACTGGTGTTCAGATCTGTCACAGAAAAGAAAATCATACCGCCTCCCTCCGGCCAATGCAACCGCCGGCAGGGTCACTTCTTGTTGCGGAAAGCTTCCGCGCCGTAGCGCTGTCGCCGGCGGTCGGGCCAGACATCGGCCAGGTCGCCGGCTTCCGGTTTGGCGTAGTAGATACCCCGGCGTTCGATGCGTACCCGGGGAATCGCTCCGCAACCGGGGCAGGCCTGATCCGGGCCGGTGGCGCGGTGGCAGTCGGCGCAGTAGCTGAAGCGGGGCGAGAAGGCGAGTTGCGAGCAGAGGGTGTCGCTGTAGACCCGGCGGATGAAGCGCACCGCATCGGCGGTGGTCGGTGCGGCGTCCAGTGGCACCTCGAAGAGGGCGCCGCCGGGGAGGAAGGGATGGAATTCACTCTCCAGCGCCAGGCGCCGGGAGAGGTCCACACCGGCCTGACCGGAGACCCTCACCGAGCGGGTGTAGTGCACCTCACCGGCGGACAGTTCACCCTTGACCACGTGGCCCGACTGCGGCGAGTGGTAGCGCAGGTCCTTGCGGGCGAAGCGGGCGGGGGCCAGCCGGCTGAAGCTCTCTGCGGGGTGGAAGACCACCCGGTGCCGGGCCGACATCTCGCGGCAGTAGCCGGCGATGTGGCGCAGCAGCTGCAGGGCGCCGGTGTGGGACTTCCTGCCCCGGTGCATCTCGTGGCCGGTGTGAATCTGGACCATTTCATTGAGGCCGCTGAGGCCGATCAGGTGGCTGGTCCGGTCCAGGTCCAGCAGCGGGGCGCCGTCCCGGCGCTGCAGCAGCAGCGACAACGGGGCCCCCTTGCCGTAGGCCAGCAGCTTCTCGAGAAAGATCCGTTTCTCCAGGTGGGCGGTGGCGCAGAGTTCCAGGACCTCCTCCAGGCAGGCCCGCAGGGTTTCGTCGCTCCCGGCGGCGCGATAGGCCAGCCGGGGCAGGTTGACGGTGATCGCCTGCAGCGAGTGGCAGCGCCGGGTCCAGGTGCTGGTGCCGGCACCGGATTCCCAGGGCCCGAGATTGGTGACCTGCATGCCGGAGCCCCGGTCAAAGAGGAAGAGCGGCGTTCCCTGGCGCACGGCCAGCTCGGCGGCCTGGCGGAGAAAGCCGCCGCTGCCCGGTTCCCGGGTGAAGCTGCCGTCGAGGCGGATCACCGGGGTGGGGTAGAAGAAGGGGCTGCCGTCACCGTCGCCGCCGGCCATCACCTCCACCAGCGACCGGGCGAAGGCCTTGGCCTCCTTGCCATACTCCCCGTAGGGTTTACCCGTCTCCTCCCCCCCCGGGCCCAGCGCCGGGATCTTGCGCAGTGCCCGGGGGATGCCCCAGTAGACGTGCAGGTCGCAGAAGATCGGCCGGTTGTCCCGGGCGGCGGAGAGCTGGGAGAACTCGTAGACCAGGAACTGGGCCAGCTGGGTCACCTCACGGTCGGACAGCCCGCGGAGGAACGGGGCGAGGTAGACGTTGATCAGGTCCCAGGCGATGCTGTTGGAGAAGTGCCCCTGGAGGAAGGCCGAAAAGCGGGCCAGGTGGGCCAACAGCACTTCGGGCTGGCGGGCCGGCCGCGCGTTGGCCAGGGTGCCGGGGAGGCTCAGACCGAATTTCTTGATGTATTCCGGTGAGATCAGGCAGGAGTGCGGACGGTCCACCTGGCCCAGGTGTTCGAGGTGGATGTCCCCCCGCCGGTGAGCAACCGCCACCCGGTCGGAAAAGAGCGAGAGCAGGGCGAAGTCCCGTTTGATCGATTCGGCCAGCGCCCGGTTGGTGGCCTCGGGGCCCAGCAGTGCGGGAGAGGAGGCCGGGCCGCCGCGGGTGATCAGGTTCTCGGTGTCGAACACCGGCAGGCCGATCCGGGTGTGGCGGGCGTGCTGCTGCTCGAAGCCGCGCTCGATCAGCTTGATGTCCACCAGCTCGCGGATCAGCGTGGTGGAGATCTGGCGCAGCCCGGTGCCGCCGATGGTCTCCTGGATCTCCCGGCTGATCTCCACCGCCACCGCCCGCGGCAGGTCGGTCTCCCGCAGCAGGGCGTTGACGATCCGCTGGCGGTTCCAGCGAATCAGGTCCTCGTCGGAGGTCTGGACGAAGAGGCCGCTGCCCGCCGGTTCATTCCTCTCGCGCGTGGCCATGGCTGCCCTACCTTCCCTGGTGACCCGGTTCAGCCCCGTTCTTTCCTGCCGGCGACAGAGAGCTGGAAGACCTCGATGCTGCCGAAGACGATCAACACCAGCCCCAGGCCGGTGACCGCTCCCCGGAAGCAGTTGTTCAGCACCAGCCCCTGGATGGCGGGGAAATGCGTCAGCAGGCCGTTTCGTTCCCAGAACACCGACCAGGGGCTGAACACCAGCAGAATACCCACCTCGAAATCGAGCAGGATCAGCAGCAGGGATGCCAGTTTCAGTTTCACGGCGGTTGATTCCGTTCTGCCGGCTCGGCGTGAGTCTGCTCGATGGGGGGAACGTGCGAGTTCCGGGTCAGAGTTCACCGTCGATGATAATGCCTCCGCCACCACGGGTTCAACCCCGGCCGTTGCCGTGTGTTAAAATGCGGTTTTCCATGAACGGACAGGGGTGGAGCATGACGGCAGAGATTCTGAACGGCAAACTGATCGCCGGTGATATCCGCGAAGAGGTCCGGGCGGAAGTGGACCGGCTGCTGGCGGACGGCTCCGCGGTGCCCGGCCTGGGAGTGGTGCTGGTGGGCGAAGACCCGGCCTCGGCGATCTACGTGCGGAACAAGGAAAAGGCCTGTGCCGAGGCGGGCATACATTCCGAGACCCTGCGTCTTCCCGCGGACTCGGCGGAGCAGGAGGTGCTCGATGCGGTGCTGGAATACAACCGGCGGCCCGACACCCACGGCATCCTGGTCCAACTGCCGCTGCCGGCCGGGATGAATCCCGACCAGGTGATCGGGGCCATCGACCCGGACAAGGACGTGGATGGATTCCACCCGGTGAATGTGGGAAACCTCTGCCTCGGCCGCCGGGGATTCGTCCCCTGCACCCCGGGGGGGATCATGGAATTGCTCCGGCGTTGCGACATCGGGGTGGAGGGCCGCCGGGCCGTGGTGCTCGGCCGCAGCAACATCGTCGGCCGGCCCATGGCCCTGCTGCTGCAGCACGCCAACGCCACGGTGACCGTCTGCCATTCCCGCACGGCGAACCTGCCCGCCGTGGCGGCCGAAGCCGATATCCTGGTGGCCGCCCTGGGCCGGCCGGCGATGATCACCGGCGAGTATATCAAGCCGGGTGCCGTGGTGATCGACGTGGGAATCAACCGCATCGAGGACCCGGCCCTGGCCCGGGATTGCTTCAGCCACAAGCCCAAGCGGCTGGCGGCCTTCGAGCGCAAGGGGCACACCCTGGTGGGTGACGTTCACCCACGACACGCCTCGGAGAAGGCCGGGGCCTGGACCCCGGTGCCCGGGGGGGTTGGCCCGTTGACCATCGCCATGCTGTTGCACGGCACCCTCCGGGCGATGAAACACCAGACCGGCAGGGAGTGACCGCCCTGGCGGCGGAGCGGGGGAGACTATGCTCACCGTGGGCCTCACCGGCGGGATCGGCTGTGGCAAATCCGAAGTGGCCGCCGTGCTGCAGGAGCGCGGCTGTCTCGTCTTTGACGCCGATCTGATCGCCAGGAAGCTGCTCGAGCCGGGGACCGAGCTGTTCCGGCGCGTGACCGCGCGGTTCGGCGAGGGAGTCCTGGGCCCGGACGGGGCGATCCACCGTCCGTCCCTGGGCCGGCTGGTTTTTAGTGATGCCGGGAAGCTGCGGCTGCTCAACGAAATGGTCCACCCGGCGGTGATCGCCGAGGAGGATCGTCTCCTGGGCGCTGCCGAACGTGCCGCCGCCGGTGGCCCCTGCATCGCCGTGGTGGAGGCGGCCTTGATGGTGGAGGCCGGGACCTGGCGCCGCTACCACTGCCTGGTGGTGGTTCACTGCACCGTCGAACAACAGATCGAGCGCCTGGCCGCCGGCCGGGGCCTGGAGCTGGCCGAGGCGGAGGCGCGGATCGCCAGCCAGTTGCCCACCGCGGACAAGCTGGCTCTGGCCCATCACACCGTGGACGGGTCGGGCAGCCTGGCCGAGACGCGGCAGCGGGCGGGGGACCTCCATCGTCTCCTGGTGCGGGAAGAACGGCAACGTCGAAGGGAGCACTGAGGAGAGATGTTCAGTTTCACAGTCACCGCGCGGGAGAAGAACTGTGCGGCCCGGACCGGAGTGATGGAGACGGCCCATGGCCGGGTGGAGACGCCGGCCTTCTTTCCGGTGGGCACCAGGGCGGCGGTCAAGGGCCTCCCCTGGTCCATGGTTCGCGACCTCGGCGCCCAGGCGGTGCTCAACAACACCTACCACCTCTACCTGCGGCCGGGCAGCGGCCTGATCCAGCGCCTCGGGGGTCTGCACCGTTTTTCCGGCTGGGACCGGCCCATCGTCACCGACAGCGGGGGATACCAGGTCTTCAGTCTTGCCCGGCTGCGCAAGATCAGCGAAGAGGGGATCACCTTCCAGTCGCACATCGACGGTTCCAGACACCTGCTGACCCCCGAGCGGGTGATGGAAATTCAACAGGAGCTGGGGGCGGACATCATTCTCGCCCTCGACGAGTGCATCCCCTATCCGTCCACCGAGGACTACACCCGCCAGGCCACCGAGCTCACCACCCGTTGGGCCGCCCGCTGCCGGGACAGTTTTACCGACAGCGACAGGCAAACCCTTTTCGGCATTGTTCAGGGCGGGATGTGCCCCGAGATGCGCACCTGGAGCGCCCGGTCCCTGGTGGACATCGGCTTTGCCGGCTACGCGGTGGGTGGGCTCAGCGTGGGCGAACCAAAGTCGCTGATGGCCGAGATGGTGGAGGTCTCGGTGGCCGCGCTGCCAGACCATGCCCCGCGGCACCTGATGGGGGTGGGGTCTCCGGTGGACATCCTCGAGGGGGTGAGCCGGGGTATCGATTATTTCGACTGCGCTTTTCCCACCCGCAACGCCAGGAACGGATCGCTCTACACCTCCCAGGGGAAGATCAACATCAAGAACGAGCGGTGGAAGGACGACCAGCAGCCGCTGGACCCGGAGTGCGGGTGCCCCACCTGCCGCCAGTACACCCGGGCCTATCTTCGCCATCTCTACATTTCCGGGGAGATCGGCGCCGCGGTGCTGAACACCGTGCACAACCTGGCCTTCTATCTTGACATGATGCGGAAAATAAGGCACTCTATCGCCTCTTGTGAGTTCGTGACGATGAAGGCGGAGTTGCTGTCCCGGCTATCCTGAACAGGTTGTGTGGGTTACAGGCGACGGATGTCCGGGGGCGGGAGGTGTATTGTGCAGTACGCCAGTTGGTTGACCGTGGCGCTGATGTCGGACGGTGAAGGTTCGTCCGGAGGCCTGATGGGCCTCTTTCCGTTGCTGGTCATTTTCGCGCTTTTCTATTTCATCCTCATCGCCCCCATGCGCAAGAAGCAGAAGGCCTTGACGCATATGATCAGCGAGCTGAAGAACGGCGACAAGATCATCACCAACGGCGGCATCCACGGTACGGTGGTTGGCGTCAACGAAGGGGTGGTCCAGCTGCGTGTGGCGGACCAGGTGAAAATCGAGATATCCAAGAGCGCCGTGGCCGGCTTGCAGGCCGAGCCCGGGGAGAAGAAAACCTGACAGGTGCCGGGGCCCCGGCGTCCGGCCTCCCAGATACCCGCTGGAACCCTGCCCCCGCCCTCCCCATTTCTGGTATCCGTGAACGATCACGGCCGCCGGTATTTCTTCTCGACGTTGTATGTACTGACTCAGGCGAGGATTTAAAGAGATGCAAAAGGAGTTGCGCTGGAAGGTTCTGCTCGTGGTGGCGTTGACGGCCCTCTTCGCCTGGTTCATCTACCCGCCGGATACCCAGATCCGCCGGGGCCTGGACCTGGAAGGCGGCATCCACCTGGTGCTGCGGGTCAAGGTGGCCGATGCGGTGCGGGCGGAGATCAGCGATGCCGCCCAGAGGATGAAGGACCGGCTTCGCGAGGAAAAGATCCGTTTCCGGCGGGTGGTGGCGGTGGAGGGCGAGAACGCCTTCCAGGTGCTGGGCATTCCCGCTGACCGGCAGGACGATGTGCAGGAGATCGCCGACGGCTGGTTCACCCGCTTTGAAAGCTCCCAGGGCGACCCTTGGGTATTCGTCCTCCGTGAAGGGGCGGTGCGCGAGTTCGAGGAACTGGCCGTCCAGCAGTCAAAGGAGACCATCGAGAACCGGATCAACCAGTACGGCCTCAGCGAACCGGTGGTCCAGGTGCAGGGCGGCAACCGGATCCTGGTGCAGATCCCCGGCGTGGACGATCCCTCGCGGGTGAAGAACCTGGTGCAGCAGGCGGCTTTCCTCGAATTGCGCAAGGTCGAGGGACAGAGCGCCGGCAGCGAGGACGCCTTGCGCCAGCAGTTCGGCGGCAGCTTCCCGCCGGACACCGAAACGGTCACCGAAGAGGAACTGGACCGCGACACCGGCAACAAGTACATGCGTTACTACCGGGTCAACCGGTCACCGATCATCACCGGCCGCGACCTGCGCAACGCCCGCACCGGCCAGGATGACAAGGGGCTGCCCGCCGTCCTCTTCTACCTCAAGCCCGATGGGTCCCGCCGCTTCGAGCGGGCCACCAAGGAGATCATCGATTCCGGCCAGCGCCAGCAGATCGCCATCATCCTCGACGGGCAGGTGAAATCGGCCCCGACGGTGAACAGCGTGATCAGCGGCAACGGGATCATCGAGGGCAGCTTCAGCCAGCAGGAGGCGCAGGATCTGGCCCTGGTCCTCCGCGCCGGCGCTCTGCCGGCCGGCATGGAACCGCTGGAAGAGCGGACCGTGGGCCCCTCCCTGGGCATCGACTCGATCCGTCAGGGCATCATGGCCGCCCTGATCGGCCTGGCCCTGGTGATCATCTTCATGGTGATGTACTACAACCTTTCCGGGATCAACGCCGTGGTGGCCCTGTTGCTCAACATCCTGCTGGTGATGGGGGCGATGGCCATGCTCAAGGCGCACCTGACCCTCCCCGGCATCGCGGGAATCATCCTCACCATCGGCATGGCGGTGGACGCCAACGTGCTGATCTTCGAGAGGATTCGCGAGGAACTGCGGCTGGGCAAGACGGCCCGTTCAGCGGTCACCGGGGGGTTCGGCAAGGCCTTCTGGACCATCTTCGACGCCAACGTCACCACGCTGATCGCGGCGGTCTTTCTGTTCCAGTTCGGCACCGGCCCGATCAAGGGGTTTGCCATTACCCTCAGCATCGGCATCCTGGCAAGTATGTTCACGGCCATCTTCGTCTCGCGGATTCTCTTCGAGCTGATCCTCGGACGTTCGGGCGGCCGTTCACAGAAACTCAGTATCTGACGGGCTCCTCACCGGAGGGAGATCAAGTTCCATGCAGCTGATTAAGGACACCAACATCGATTTTCTCGGCAAGCGCTATATCGCGCTTGTCGTCTCCACCATCGTCATCGTCGCCGGCATCGTCTCGCTGGTCACCAAGGGCGGCCCGAACTACGGCATCGACTTCGTCGGCGGCACCGAGGTGCGGGTGCGCTTCGCCGCCGAGCCCGATATCTCACGGATGCGCGATACCCTGTCCGGCCTCGGGCTGGGGGAGGTGGTTCTCCAGACCTTCAGCAGCACGGAGGGCGTCTACGAGACCCTGATCCGGGTGGAGAAGATCGAGGAGAGCATTGACGAAGCCGGCGGTGAGGGCGGGCACGTCGCCGCCGCGATTATCGACGCCCTGCGCAGCGACGAAGAGCAGAGCCGTCTCGACCAGGGGCTGGTGGATCTCAACCAGTCGGGCCGAGACACGGTGAACTCGCTGTTGCTCAGTTCCTTCTCCGAGGATGCCGAGGAGCCGGCCCCCGCCGAGGAGCCGGCCGTGGAGGAAAATGAAGCCGTCGCGGAGGAGACTGAAACCGACCCCTCGGGCCTGCAGTACACCGCGGATGACCTGGCCCTGGACGACAGCGGGCCGGAACTGGTCACCGGGTCGGCATCGGCCCGGGATCTGGCCGCGGCGATCATCGACTACCGTGACCACACCGGCGGCCTGCTCACATCCCTCGATGAGCTCAAGGGCATTCCCGGGATGAGTGAGCGGGCGATGCAGGCCCTGTCGAAGAAGGCCTTTTTCGGCTCCTTCGCCGTGGTGGGGGTGGACTTTGTCGGCCCCACCGTGGGCTATGACCTGCGGGGGAAGGCGGTCCAGGCCATCGTCTGGAGCCTCATCGGCATCCTGGCCTACATCACCTTCCGCTTCAAGTTCCACTGGGGCATCGGTGCGGTGGCGGCGCTGTTCCACGATGTGATGGTGACGGTGGGCATCTTCTCCATCTTCAACCGCGAGTTCAACCTCACCGTGATCGCGGGGTTGCTGACCATTGTGGGGTACTCGCTCAACGACACCATCGTGGTCTTCGACCGCATACGGGACAATCTCAAGGCCATGCGCCGCAGCCCGTTCCCCGAGATCGTCAATACCAGTATCAACCAGACGCTGAGCCGGACCGTGCTCACCTCGCTGACCACCATGCTGGTGGTGCTCTCGCTGCTCTTCCTCGGCGGGCAGGTGATCAACAACTTTGCTTTTGCCCTGATGGTGGGTATTATCACCGGCACCTACTCCTCGATCTTTGTCGCCAGCCCGATCCTGGTTTTCTGGCAGAAGGTCCTCGACAACCGTTCCCGCCCCGGGAAGAAGTAGCTCCGGAACCAGTGGGACGCGGCTACGTAACGCCCCGGATTTTCCGGGGCGTTGCCTTGTGGGGGTATGGGACCCTATATTAATTCCCATGTGCTGATACACCCCCTGGTCCGGACCGGGGAGCCGGTGTCGGCAGCAGGGAGCGGTCGTGATCCGATTCGAAGACATCCTGGAGAAGGTGGAGCTGAACAACCCCGGGGCCGACCTGGACCTGGTGCGCCGGGCCTATATCTTCTCGGCCAAGGAGCACCGCGGCCAGGTCCGCCTCTCCGGCGAGCCGTACATGATCCACCCGCTGGAGGTGGCCGATATCCTCGCCGGGATGAAGCTCGACGTGGTCACCGTGGCCGTGGGCCTGCTCCACGACGTGCTGGAGGACACCGAGGTCACCCCGGAGATCATGGGTGAGTATTTCGGCCACGAGGTGCTGCACATCGTCGAGGGCGTGACCAAGCTGGGCCGGATGTTCTTCGAGTCCACCGAGGAGCACCAGGCGGAAAACTTCCGCAAGATGCTGATGGCCATGGTGGACGACATGCGGGTGATCCTGGTCAAACTGGCCGACCGGCTGCACAACATGCGGACCCTCGAGCACCTCCCGGAGGAGAAACGCCGGCGGATCGCCAAGGAGACCCTGGAGATCTACGCGCCGCTGGCCAGCCGGCTGGGCATCAACCGGATGAAGGAGGAACTGGAGAACACCTCCCTCAAGTATCTCGAGCCCGAGCAATACGTAGCGATCAGCAATGGTATCGCCCTGAAGATGAAGGAGCGCAACCGGCAGGTCGAGCGCCTGAAAAAGATCGTCAACAAGCGACTCAAGGCCGAGGGGGTCGCCGGCCGGGTGGATGGCCGGGCCAAGCATATCTACAGCATCTTCTACAAGATGAAGGTCAAGGAGGTGGCGTTCGAGGAGGTCTACGACCTGATCGGCCTGCGGATCATCCTCGACTCCGAGGAAAAGGCCGACTGTTACCGGGTGCTGGGCATCGTCCATGATCTCTGGCCGGTGGTGCCCGGGCGCTTCCGCGACTTTGTCAACATGCCCAAGGAGAACATGTACCAGTCGCTGCACACCACCGTCATTGTCGACAACGGCATGGAGGTGGAGGTGCAGATCCGCACGGCGGAGATGCACCAGCTGGCCGAGGAGGGCGTGGCCGCCCACTGGATGTACAAGTCACTGCTGGGCAAGGGAAAGGGCAAGGACAAGGGCAAAAAGCACCAGCTGCGCTGGATGCGGGAGCTGATGGAGTGGCAGGAGGAGTTGAAGGATCCTCGGGAGTTCCTCAGCACGGTGAAAATCAACCTCTTTCCCGACGAGGTCTACGTCTTCACCCCCGACGGCGAGGTGAAGTCTTTTCCCAAGGGAGCCACGCCCCTCGACTTCGCCTACTCCATCCACAGCGATGTGGGTCACCACTGCGTGGGGGCGAAGGTCAACGGGGTGATGGTCCCGCTCAAGTACCAACTGCGCGTGGGGGACCAGGTGGAGATCCTCACCGCCAACCAGCAGAAGCCGAACCGTGACTGGCTCAACCTGGTGGTCACCGCCCGGGCCCGGGCCAAGATCAGGGCCTTCATCAGGATCGAAGAGCAGGAGCGGAGCCGTGAAATCGGCCGCGAGATCCTGGAGCGCGAACTGACCCGGCGGGGAGTCTCGCTGCGGAAGTTCCGCAAGTCCGGGCTGGCGGAGGAGATGGCCACCGAATTCAACGTCACCGGCGAGGATGCGCTGCTGGCCTCCATCGGCTACGGCAAAGTCACCCCGCGGATGCTGGCCAACCGCCTCGCCCCCGATGACGAGCCGCCCGAGCCCGGGGTAGCGGACGGGCCGGCGGACCTGGCCGAGGAGGTCAGTGACCGGCGGAAGCTGGCCGACCTGAAAAAAGTGGTGATCCAGGGCGTGGAAGACGTGATGATCCGTTTTTCCAAGTGCTGCAACCCCGTACCCGGAGACGATATCGTTGGCTTCATCTCCCGCGGCAAGGGGCTGGCCATCCACACCCGCAGCTGCCCCAACATGTCTTCCCTCGACTACAACCCCGACCGTCTGGTGGCGGTTCAGTGGGCTCGGACCCAGCGGGGCTTCCACCGGGTGGTGCTCGGAGTCACCTGTGAAGACCGGCCCGGAGTGCTGGCCGCCATCACCTCCATCATTTCGGGCATGGGGGTGAACATCGTCCGCATCGACACCGGGTCGTCCGACCCGGACAGTGCGGTGGTAAACCTTACCGTGGAAATCAAAAACCTTTCCCAGCTGCAGCAGGTGATGACCAATGTTCGCAAGGCCCGGGGCGTCATCTCCATTCAACGGCACTGATGAAAAATGCTCTCCTGCTCTTGACAAATCCGACCCTTTGACCTAATCTTTTAACCAAGCAGTACCACAAAAACAATTTTAGGGGTGAACGCAGAGGCGTGACCGGTACTTGATGTACGGTTCTGGCGCGCACATCCTCCCGTACCGGGAGATGATGAGGTGAATGTGCAACCGGGAGCCTGGCAACCCCACGCCGCGACCGGTCGTTAACGATGGTTCAGGCCGCCACAGGGCGGCTTTTTGTTTGAACGACGGCACGGCAGCGCCGGGGCCGTTGGCAGTTTCGGAGGTGAGCGGAGGAAATGGAACAGAAGGCCGTTCAGACCGACCATGCGCCCAAGGCCATCGGACCTTACTCCCAGGCGGTTCGCGCCGGTTCGCTGCTCTACCTGTCCGGCCAGATCGGCCTGGACCCGGCCAGCGGTCAGATGGCTGGCGGGGACGTGGCCACCCAGATGCGCCAGGTGCTGAAAAATATTGCCGCAGTGCTCAAGGCCGGCGGTTCCGGAATTGACCGGGTGGTCAAATCAACGATCTACCTGCGACGGATGAGCGACTTTCCCGAGGTCAACGCGATATACGGAGAGGCCTTCCAGCCCCCGTACCCCGCGCGGGCCACGGTGGCGGTGGCCGGTCTGCCGCTGGATGCGGAAGTGGAAATGGACGTGATCGCCGTTGCGGACTGATCGGGGCCGCAGGGAATCCGGCGATCATTTGACGGAGACGGAGAAGACCCAGGTGGAACGGAAGTACATGCAGCGGTGGATCGGGGACCGGAGGGCGTCAGACAGCCTTCTGGATCTTTCCCGAACGAATGCACCGGGTGCAGACCTTCATCCGGCGGGTACTGCCGTTCACGTTGACTTTGATCCGCTGAAGGTTGGGGTTCCAGCGGCGGTTGGTCACGTTGTGGGCGTGGCTCACGTTGTGACCGAACTGGGGTTTCTTGCCACAGACTTCACAAACTCGGGACATTGTCCTGCTCCTCGAATCGAATTCTCCTCACGGTCAAAACAAGATGCGCAATCTAGCACATCCCGGTGGGCCAAATCAAGTCCGCAGTTGACGGGGGCGGCCGGGCCGTTTCTTGGCCTCAACCGCCGCGCGTCAGATGCCGATAAGGAGTGCCATGCAACACTGTTCGCGGTGCGCCCGGGGCACGAAAACCTAAATACGAGAAGCGAGAGGCGTCCGCCGGCCTGCTGGAGTGGCCGATCCGGTGCGGTTCCGGAGGCGGTTCGGGCCTTTCTGAACAAAACGGGGGACTTCCGTGCTTAGCAAAAGAGGAAAACGTCTGGTGGGGCTGGATATCGGTTCCGACTCCATTAAGGTCGTCCAGTTGAAACCCCTGGGCAAGGGAGGATCCTATCAACTGGTCGGCTTTGGCATGGAGCCGCTTCCCCCGGAGGCCATCGTCGATGGATCGATCCTCGACTCGGGCACCGTGGCGGAAGCGATCCAGCGGGTGTTCGGGGAGAACAAGATCCGTCTGGGTGACGTGGCCATCTCCCTCTCCGGCCACTCGGTGATCATCAAGAAGATAAATCTTCCTTCGATGAGCCCCGAGGAGCTGGCTGAATCGATCCAGTGGGAGGCGGAACAGTACATCCCCTTCGACATCGCCGATGTCAACATGGACTACCAGGTGCTGAAGAGCCAGTCCAAGGAAGGCCAGGACGTGATGGACGTCCTGCTGGTGGCGGTGAAGAAGGACAAGATCAACGACTACCTCAGCGTGGTCAGCGAGGCGGGCAAGACCACCACCGTGGTGGATGTCGACGTCTTCGCCCTGCTCAACGCCTACGAGGCCAACTACGCCCCCGAACGGGACAAGGCGGTGGCGCTGGTCAACATCGGGTCGGCGGTGACCAACATCGGCATCATCGAGGACGGGCAAGCGGTGTTCTGGCGCGACGTCACCGTGGGAGGGTCGCTCTACTCCGAGGCCATCCAGCGGGAACTGGGCCTGAGTTACGACCAGGCGGAGAGCCTCAAACGGGGTGTCCAGGTGGAGGGTGTCTCCCTGCACTCGGCCGTCCCGGTGCTGCAGTCGGTATCCGAGGAGATCGGTGCTGAAGTGGAAAAGACGCTGAACTTCTTCAAAACCACCTCTTCCTGCGAGCGGATCGACAAGATCTACCTCAGCGGCGGCGCGGCGCGGACGATCAACCTCGATCAGTATCTGGGCGAGCGATTCAATACCGAGGTGGACTTCCTCAATCCCTTCCGGGAAGTGAAGTTCACCCCGAAACAGTTTGACGGCGATTACCTGGAGGAGGTCGCACCCAGCGCCGCCGTCGCCATGGGGCTGGCTCTGAGAAAGGCTGGAGATAAATGATCAAGATCAACCTGCTCACGGAGAAGATCACATCTGCGCGGGTCTCCACCAGGCTGCCCGGCTCCGCCAGCCGGAATCTGATCTTCGGAATCATCGGTGTGCTCACCGTGGCCTACATCGGCTACCAGTGGTACTCCTACAACTCCGCGCTGACCAGACTGGACACCGACATCGCCCAGGCGCGGGAAGAGAAGGAACGGCTGCAGAAAATCATCCGGCAGGTCGAGGAATTCGACGCCAAGAAGCAGGAGCTTGGCCAGAAGATCGACATCATCAGTGATTTGAAGAAGAAACAGGCCGGGCCGGTGCACCTGCTGGACGAAGTGAGCAAAGCGCTGCCCAACCTGGTCTGGATCACCGCCATCAACCAGCGGGGTGACCGGATCCAGGTGGATGGCGAATCGATAACCTACAATGCGGTGGCCGACTTCATCGAAAACCTGCGGCGTTCACAGTACGTCGAGGCGCCTGACCTGGCCAATTCGGTGGAGCAGGGGGGGATCGTGGCCTTCAACGTCACCTTCCTCTTCCGGCAGCCCGAGGAGTAAACAGGATGGATTCATTAAAAAACATCTCGCCTGGCGTCCAGTTTGCCATTGTGCTGGGCGTGTGCGCCACCCTGCTCCTCATCTGCTGGTGGGCGGTCTTCAATGACCAGAAGGAGGAGATCGAGACCAAGACGGCGGAGTTGGAGTCGCTGCAGCTGGAAATCAACAAAGCCAACTCGCTGAAGAAGCAGCTCCAGGAGTTCGAGGTGGAACTGGTGGCGCTGCAGCGCAAGCTCGACACGCTGGTCAAGATCCTGCCGGCGGAGAAGGACGTGGAAGTGCTCATCCGGCGGGTGGAAAACCAGGCCCGGCAGTCGAACCTGGTGGTCAAGCAGTTCGATCCCCAGGAGATCGTGAGCCACGATTTCTATGCCGATTGGCCGATCAGTATTAGCATCCAGGGCAGTTATCACAACCTGGCGATGTTCTATGATCGGATCAGCCGTTTCGACAGGATCATCAACGTCACCGGCCTGAGCATGCAGGCCTTGAAAGAGCGTGCATCTCCCTCGCACACGGTGTCGGCCCGTTTCATGGCCACCACCTTCGTCTTTCTCGACTAGGGAGATCAACTCATTGTCCGGCCCGCATTGCCGGGCAGGCCTGGGGGATAACATGGTGCTTCGAAAAAAATCAGGCGGGTTTGCAACACTTTTCATCGCCTCCCTGGCCCTGTTGTCGGCCTTCGGCTTCTGCTGGCCGCTGGCTGCCCAGGAGGGAGAGGCTCCGGCGCCGCCGCCGCCTCCGGCTGCGGAGTCCGAGGAGGAACCTGTTCCGGCCGCCGAACCGGTGGTGGAGAACCAGGCGCCTTACGCTTACAATGTCGCCGGCCGGCGGGACCCGTTCAAGTCACTTCTTGAACGGAATACCAGCGCCGCGACCCAGCGCCCGGAAGGCCTGCCGGGAATCCAGATTACGGAAGTCGATGTGCTGGGTGTGGTGGGCCGGTCAGACGGCAGCTTCGTGGCGATTGTCAAGGGCGCCGGAAATGAATCGTATACCATTCGTGCAGGCGACCGTCTTTTCGACGGTGAAGTCCTGGAGATCCTGGTGGACCGCGTTCTGTTCCGCCAGCGGATCAACGACCCAACGTTAGCGAGAAACTTCAGAGAAGTCAGTATCCTGCTGAACCCCGACGAGGAGGGCAATCGATGAGAAACCTTTGTCTGGTACTGGCGGTCTGCGTCATTCTGGCGCTGCCCGCCTGCTCCCTCAAGCACGGCGCCGCGGACCCGGTTCCCGCTGCCGCGACAGAGGGGGGGCGTGTCGTCCTGACAGATTTTAATTACCTGGACGAGGGGGATCGGACGCGGGTCATCATCGAGTCGAATCTTCCTTACGATTTCACCACCTACAATGCCAGGGACGATCTCTTCATCCTGGAAATGTCCGAGGTGGACACCGACGCCATGCCCGAGGAGATCGCTGTGGAATCCCGGGCGGTGGACAAGGTCCGGGTCGTGCGGATCCCCGAGGAGGCCGGCCGATCGCTGAGCAGGGTGGAGTTCCATCTCTGCCACCCCCAGGCGGTTGACGTGCTGGTGGAGGGCAACCAGCTCTTCCTCGACTTCTCCGCTACGGACCGGCCGGTGCTCGCCGCCACCAACACCGAGGTGGCGATCACCGAAGAAGCCCACTACGCCGACCATTCGGAACCTGATGTTGAATTCGGTGATGTGGCCGGGTTGGAATCACCGGTGGAGAAGACGCCGCTGGTGACCGCCACCGAGTCCACACCGTTGCCGGCGCCGGTGGAAATCGCCAGCCTCGAGGAGCCGGCATCCAGGGAAAGCGCACCACCGGCCCTGGCGCCCCCGCCGCCCGCGGCGACCTGGGACGAGCCGCTGCGGCCCGCCGCCGTGGTGAGCCTCATCGAAGCTGCGGTTGATGGGGACTCGGTGACCGTGGCCGTGGTCGGCGATGGCCGGCTGGCCTGCGATCCCTTCGAGCTTCCCACGCCCCACCGGCTGGTCCTCGATTTCACCGGCACGGTGAACCGGGTGAGCAACCCGGTGCTGGAGCTGGAGAGCGACCACCTCTTCCGGGTCAGGGTCGCTCAATTTCAGCACGTTCCCGTGCCCATCACCCGGGTGGTGATGGACCTCAAGGACGGTCCGGCGGACTACCGGATCGTCGAGCGGGGCAGCACGGTGCTGATTCTTTTCGGAGACGATCTGGACGTTGACCAGTCGTCCCGGGACGAGTCTCTGGGCCAGTCTCCGGTGGCGGTGGCCGAGGTCATGCCACCGGAGCCGGAAACCCTGCCGGTTGACATTCCCGAGGGAACGGCCGAGGAAGAAGAACTTCCGGCATACCCGCCGGCGGAAGAACCGGCCATGTCCGAGGAACCGCTGTGGGAAACCGCGGAGCTGACCGACGAGCCGGTGGCCACCGAGACAGCCGAGGCTGCCGACTGGGTTTCCACCGAAACCGAAACCGCTCCGCCGGAGCAGGCTCCGGCGGACGACGGCTCCTACTGGATCGAGAAATTCGAGGAGGAGGCCCCGGTGGAAGTGGCCGAAGCGGCCTTCCCCTTTGACGACGAACTGGACACCGGTGAGTCGGAATTCGCCGGTGTCAGCGGTGGCGAAGACCTGCAGGAACATTTCCAGACCAAGACCATCACCGGCGAGACCGAGCGTTACACCGGTGAGAAAATCAGCTTCGAGTTCACCGACGCCGACCTGCAGGCGGTCTTTTTTCTCCTGGCCGACATCAGCGGCGAGAACATCGTCCTCGACCCGTCGGTGCGGGGCAAGGTCTCGATCAAGCTCACCGACGTGCCGTGGGACCAGGCGCTGGACATCATCCTGCGCAACTTCAGCCTCGGGCGGGTGCGGGAAAACAACGTGATCCGCATCGCCCCCACGGCCAAGCTCTCCCAGGAGGAGAAGGAACGCCGCAAGCTGCGCGAAGAGAAGTTGCTCAACGTGCCGCTGATCACCAAGACCCGGGCGCTCAGTTACGCCAAGGCCTCGGAGATCAGCCCGATCATTCTCAAGAGCATGTCGGTGCGGGACGAGGTCACCGTTGACGAGCGGACCAACACCCTGATCATGAAGATGGTCCCCGATTCGGTTGAACTGGTGGAACGGCTGATCGATCTGCTCGACCGGCCCACTCCGCAGGTGATGATCGAAGCGCGGATCGTGGAAACCACCAAGAACTTCTCCCGGGAGTTCGGTGTCCAGTGGGGCTTCCTCGGAATGGCCGACGCCACCACCGGAACCACCACCAACTGGAATTTCCCCAACTCGATCCAGGCCAATGGCGCTGGAGTCTCCAGCACCAACCAGCCCGGTATCCCGGGTCCGCTGGGCGGCTATGCGGTGAACCTGCCAGCCACCAGCTTCAACAGTGGTTTCGGGCTGAGCCTGGGTAATATCCTCGACACCTTCCGCCTGGACATGGCCCTCACCGCCATGGAGGCGGACGGCAAGGGAAAAATCCTCTCTTCGCCCAAGGTGGCCACCCAGAACAACAAGAAGGCGGTGATCGAAAGCGGCACCCAGATTCCGGTTCAGACCACCGCCAACAACACCACCACCACCCAGTTCGTCACCGCCGCTCTGAAGCTGGAGGTGACGCCCCAGATCACCGCCGACCAGACCATCATCATGGACGTGGTGGTGGACAAGAGCGCTCCTGATTTCGGTAACCTGGTGGGTGGTATCCCGCCGATCCTGACCCGCAAGGCAGAAGCCCAGGTGATGGTCAAGGACGGTGGAACCGCGGTGATCGGCGGGATCTTCCAGTGGTCCGAGGCAACCAACGAGGACCGGGTGCCCTTCTTCGGAACCATCCCGGTCATCCGGCATCTTTTCCGGAACAAGTCAGTGGTCAGCCAAAACGATGAACTGCTCCTTTTCCTCACGCCCAGGATCATCAAAGTCATGGCGTACTGAGCTGAGGGAGCCTGAACGGGCTCCGGGACGGGAGAAAAGGAAATGAATATAGGATTTGTCAATAGAATGAAAAGGAGCAACGCCATGATTTCAAGACGTGTGGCCCTGGTGGCATGCATCCTGTCGCTCTTAGTGCTGCCCGCATGTAACGATGCGATCGACGATACGGCTTCCCCGGTGTGGCTCACGGTTTCGTCCATCGAGCCTTCGAGCGACCCATTCGGCGACGTCTACGACAGCGAACTGGGCAGTTTCATGTCCGACACCGTGGACGTGTCGCTCTCCGTGAACTTCGCCAATCAGGCGAACCCGCCCACCGGTACGGCGTATACCACCGTGCAACTCACCAGTTACCGGGTGACCTACCTGCGGATCGACAACGGCAACGACGTGCCGGCGGGGTTCCAGGAGGCGCTGACGCTATCGGTGGAGGTCGGCAACAATGTGACCATCAGCGATCTGACCATCTGCCGGGCGGGCCAGAAGCTGCAACCGCCGCTCTACTACCTGACGCCCTTCTCCTACGGCTTCGAACCGGGCACCGGGTATACCACCATCTCCTGCAACTGCATCATCGACTTTTACGGCCACACACTGGCCGGCGAGGCGGTGTCGGCCAGTGGCGGCATCGGAATCAATTTCGCTGATTACGCGAATTAGGAGTACGTGCCGGGGGCGGTGAAGCCGAACCCTCGCTGGACCGATATGAAAGACAGGGCGGGTGAACAGACGCCTTGAAATTAGGAAACAGCCAATGAAACATATGCCAGGGGAGGCTACCATGCGAAACTGGACCAGAGTGCTGCTCATCGGGCTGTGCCTCGCGGTCCCTGTTATCTTGCTCGGCTGCTTCGGCAGCGTCGAGAACGACACAGGACCCAGCGATCCGGGCGGCGGTACAGGGAACAATCCACCGGGCGGTACTGCGGCGAGCTTCAACATCACGGTTAGCGCCAATCCGCCCACACTCGAGGCCAACGGCCTGGATGTCTCCACAATAACGGTCCACGCGCGTGATGCAGCCACCAACCGCTGGGTGCCCAACGGCACGGTGATCACTCTGCACACCACCCTGGGATTGCTGAACACCGGCGGCGTTGGTGAAGGTGGTCTGACCGTCAGTCTCTCTGCCATGAACGGCCGGGCTTTTGCTTACCTGGTGGCCGGCACCAGGTCCGGCACCGCAGTGGTCACGGCGTCGGTGGGGAGCAGCAGCGGTCACGTAAACGTGCCCATTACCGCGCCGCCGGAGGAATGATCGGCGAGCGGATTGCAAAGACTGGTGAGGGACGGTAATGGTGGAAGCATCTGAAGCGAACAGCTCCCTGAGACTTGAACGTCTGGAGCGAATATACGAGGAAAACCCGGGCACCCGTCTTTTTCTCGCCCTCGCCGAAGAGTATTTCCGTGACGGCCAGCTGGAGAAGGCGGTGGAAGTCTGTCGGGGGGGCCTGGAAACCTTCCCCGGTTACACCTCGGCGAGGGTTACCCTGGCCCGCTCGCTGATCGACCTGGGACAGGATGCCGAAGCGGAGGTGGAACTGGGGAAGGTCCTGGGCAACTCCCCGGACAACCTGCTCGCCTCGCGCCTCTATGCCGCACTGCTGCTCCGGCAGGGCCGTCTGGATGAAGCCGTGCCGGTGGTCGACCGCTTGCTGGAGCTCAGCCCGGATGACGAGGAGGGCCTGCGCTTCCGCGGTCAACTGGAGCAACCCGCCGAGCCGGACCCCGCGCCCGGCTCCACCGGCGAACAGATCAAAACCTCCACCCTGGCCCGGCTCTACGAGGAGCAGGGCCTGCACGAGAAGGCCCTGGGGGTATACGACACGCTGCTCTCCATGAACCCGGACAACCAGGAGATTGCCGCCCGCGCTGCCACCCTCCGTTCCCGCCTGGCCGAAGAGGAGGAAGGCTCTGCCGACGGTGATGCCGTTGTGACCGACAGTGCCCGGCGGCGAATCGAAAACCTGGGTCGCCTGCTGGACGCCGCCCGCGCCCTTTCCCCCAACCGCTCTGAGAGCGGCTGACCCGCCGGTGCCGGTTCGACCGGCGGGAGATACCCATGTCCAACATGATCGGCAGTGAACTTCGCAAACTGGTCCACCAGGTGGAGGGTGCCCGGCGGGCCTCGCTGGTGGGGACCGACGGTCTGGCCATCGCCACCGCGCCCCCCGGCCACAGCGGCGAAGCGGACGACTGGGAAGACCTGGCCACCGACTACGCCGCACTGCTCCGCCGCCTGAGCCGCGGGCATGGTGACCTCTCCTTCGGTGAACCGCGGGAGCTGCTGCTGCGCGCCGAGCAGGCCCAGCTGCTGTTGATGCCGGTGAGCGAGGATTGCTTCATCGTCCTGCTGCTGGGGCCGGAGAGCCCGGCCGGCATGGCGGCCCACCTGATGCGCGGGGCCGGCATGCGGCTGCGCGACGAACTGGGGTAACCACCTTTTATTGACTTTGCCCGAAACGCCCCGCTATAATTCGCTGTTGTACAGTCGGTCGCCATCCCTAATTGATAAACCAGCGGATCAGATTCATTCAAAACCGCTTATGGTCAGCAGGAGAGCAGGGTCGTGTATTCCACTTCAGAGTTCCGTAACGGCTTGAAGATCCTTTTCAACGATGCGGCTTGCATCATCGTCGAGTTTCAGCACGTGAAGCCCGGCAAGGGCGGAGCCTTTGTCCGCACCCGCATGAAAAATCTGAAAACGGGTCTGATTCTCGAGCACACTTTTCGCTCCGGAGAGAAGGTGGGCAAGCCCGACCTGCAGGAACGCAACATGCAGTTCCTCTATGCGTCGGACGACGAGTTCAACTTCATGGATATGGACAACTACGAACAGGTTCAGATCGGCGGCGAGATGCTGGGCGACAAGGTGGGGTACCTCGGCGAGAACCAGGAAGTTGTGATGCTTTTCCACGGTTCCGAAGTTCTCGGTATGGAACTGCCGATGTTCATCGAGATCCCCATTGGCGAAACCAGCCCCGGGTTCCGCGGTGACACGGCCTCCGGCGGGTCGAAGCCGGCCACCCTGGAGACCGGTGCGACGATCAACGTGCCGCTCTTCCTCAACGAGGGGGATGTGGTCAAGATCGACACCCGCACCGGAGAATACGTGGAGCGGGTGTCCAACCGCTGACGAAAGTCGCCCTGAGGCAAGCACAGCACCGGCCGCCACCGGCGGTCAGAGACGGAGCGAAAACAGCGTGAACTTCGAAGAAATCAAGGAACTGGTCGAGATCATCTCCACCCGCAACGTCAACGAGTTCGAGATGGAGCGGGCGGGCATTAAAATCCGCATCAGCAAGAATCAGCCGGCAGCCCAGGTCGCGCCGGCACCCGCTCCGGTGATTGCGCTCGGACCGCCCGCCGTGGGCGGCGGCACTGCTGCGGCCAGCCCGCAGCCCGCGCCCACCGCCACTGCCGCATCGGTGGAACCGGCCGAGGCGGAGGAGGGGCTGCTGCTGGTCAAGTCGCCGATGGTGGGCACCTTCTACAGCGCCCCGAGCCCCGAAGCCCCGGCCTACATCAAGGCGGGCGACGAGGTGGTGTCGGGCAAGGTGCTCTGTATCGTCGAGGCGATGAAGCTGATGAACGAGATCGAAAGCGAAGTCAGCGGCACCGTGGTCAAGGTCTATCCGGAAAACGGCCAGCCGGTGGAGTTCGGGGAGACGCTGTTTTCCATTCGGCCCCGGTAGCTGGCCCCCAGCCGGCCCTGTGAAGGCGGTTCCCATACATGTTCAAGAAAATTCTGATTGCCAATCGGGGGGAGATCGCTCTCCGCACCATCTGGGCCTGCCGGGAGTTGGGGGTGAAGACGGTGGCCGTCTACTCCACGGAAGACGTCGACTCCCTCCACGTTCGATTCGCCGACGAGGACATCTGCATCGGTCCGGCCCCGAACAACGCCAGCTATCTCAACATCCCGGCGGTGATCAGCGCCGCCGAGCTCACCGGGGCTGACGCCATCCACCCCGGCTACGGGTTCCTGGCGGAGAATGCCCATTTCGCCGAAATCTGCAACGCCTGCCGCATCAAGTTTATCGGTCCCGACCCATCGGTGATCCGGCTGATGGGCGACAAGTCCAAGGCCCGGGAAACGATGATCGCCGCCAAGGTGCCGGTGGTCCCGGGCAGCGAGGGCGTGGTGAAGACCGAGGAGCGGGGGCTGGAACTGGCCGAAGAGATCGGCTACCCGGTGATTCTCAAGGCCGCCGCCGGCGGTGGTGGCAAGGGGATGCGCACCGCCGCCTCGGCGACTGAACTGCGTGACTCGTTCAAACTGGCCCAGGCCGAGGCGGTCTCCGCTTTCGGTAACGGCACCCTCTACCTCGAACGCTTCCTGGTCAACCCGCGGCACGTTGAATTCCAGATCCTCGGTGACTCCCGGGGGGTGGTGCACCAACTGGGTGAGCGGGACTGCTCGATCCAGCGGCGACACCAGAAACTGATCGAGGAATCGCCCTCACCGGCGCTGGACGGGGAACTGCGGGCCCGGATGGCGGCCACGGCCCTGGCCGCGGCCAAGGCGGTGAACTACACCAGCGTGGGCACCATCGAATTCCTGCTGGACAGCGACCACAACTACTACTTCATGGAGATGAACACCCGGATTCAGGTGGAGCACCCGGTGACCGAAATGGTGATGGGCGTGGACCTGATCAAGGAGCAGATCCGCATCGCCGCCGGCGAGCCGCTGTCCGACCGGCTGGGCAGCTTCCGCCACCGCGGCCACAGCATCGAGTGTCGGATCAATGCCGAAGACCCGGTGACCTTCGCCCCCTGCCCGGGGAAGCTCACCGATCTCTATTTCCCCGGTGGGCCGGGGGTCCGCTTCGACTCGGCACTGCACGGGTCGAGCAGTGTCTCGCGCTACTACGATTCGTTGATCGCCAAGGTGATCACCCACGGCGCCGACCGCACCGAGGCCCTGGTCCGCATGCGCCGGGCCCTGCAGGCGGTGGTCATCGAGGGGGTGAAGACTTCGATCCCCTTCCTGCTGCAGGTGATCGAGGACCCGGACTTCATCAACGGCGACTACTCCACCGGCTATCTGGAAAAGTTCATGGCCCGTAAAAAGGCCGGGCTGTCCTGATCCCACCAGTCCCGGGAGGACCATGCTCAGAGACAGGGGAGAGCGGTTCAACACACGCAATGCCCTGATCCTCGCCGCACTCGGCATGGCCATCGGCACCGGAAACATCTGGCGCTTTCCCCGCGTCGCGGCCCAACATGCCGAACACGGCGCCGGGGCCTTCATCGCCGCCTGGCTGGCCGGTCTCTTCCTCTGGTCGGTGCCGCTGCTGATGGTGGAACTCTCCATGGGCCGCCGGGCGCGCCTGGGCACGGTGGGCAGCTTCGGCCGGTTGCTGGGGCCGGGCAAGACCTGGATGGGCGGCTGGGTCACCGTCTGCTCGGTGGCGATCCTTTTCTACTACTCGGTTATCACCGGCTGGTGCTTCCGCTACCTGGTGGCGTCGGTGGCCGGTTGGGACGCCGCCGGCCCCGCCCTTTCCACGGCCACCGCCGAAGGCGGTGCCATCTCCGCCTGGATGGCATTTTCCGGTTCATGGCAGCCGGCCTTTTTCCACCTGCTGGCCCTCTCCGCCGCCGTGCTGGTGGTGATGGGCGGGGTGGTCCGCGGTATCGAGCGAGCCAACCGGCTGCTGATCCCCGTGCTCTTCACCCTGCTGCTGCTGGGAGCGGTGCGTACCCTGACCCTGCCCGGCGCCGGTGAGGGGGTGGCTTTTCTCTTTCGCCTGCACCCCCCGGATTTCCTGCAGCACAAGCTGTGGCTTGATGCCCTGACCCAGTCCGCCTGGTCCACCGGCGCCGGCTGGGGCCTGCTGCTGACCTATGCGGTCTACTCCAGGGCTGACCAGAACGTGACCCTCAGCTGTTTTGTCACCGGTCTCGGCAACAACTGTGCGTCGCTGCTCGCCGCGTTGATGATCATCCCCACCGCCTTCGCCGCCCTGCCGGCCACCCTGGCCCGCGAGGTGCTGGGCCAGTCCGGCCCGGCGAACACCGGCATGGCGTTCATCTGGATTCCGCACCTGTTGCAGCAGTTCCCGGCGGGCCGGTTCTTTCAGGTGCTCTTTTTCCTCGCCCTCAGCCTTGCCGCCCTCACCTCGTTGATCTCCCTGGTGGAATTGCCGGTGCGCAACCTGATTGATGCCGGTCTGACCCGCAAGCGTGCGCTGGGCCTGGTCTGGGCGGTCTGTTTCGCGTGCGGGCTCCCTTCGGCCGTCTCCCTTCGCTTCCTCGAAAACCAGGACTGGGTCTGGAGTGTCGGTCTGCTGGTCAGCGGCTTCCTCTTCTCCATGGCCGCCGTATTCTACGGCCTGCGGCGGTTTCGTCGCACCCTGGGCGGTGGCGGTCCCCACCAGGCGGCAGGAGGCTGGTTCAGTGTGCTGGTGGGCCTGGTGATTCCGCTGGAATTCGGGGTGATGTTTCTCTGGTGGCTCTGGCAGTCGACCCAGTGGGCGCCACGGGGGTGGTGGAACCCGCTGGAACGGTTCGGTCTGAGCACCTGCCTGGTGCAGTGGGGCCTGGTGCTGGCCCTGCTCCTCCTCCTCGGGCGGCGACTCTACCGCTGGACCGCCGGGCGGTCTGCCGGGGCCGCCGACGGCACCGGAGCCGGCGGCTGACCCGTTTTGGGGCGGCGGTTTTGCGTGGCGGGGGCTGCTGTTCTATACTAGGTGCACGGGGGCTGCAGGGGGAGCGCCAGGAGGTCTTGGAAACCCCACCGCCTTTCATCGCAGATCATCGACAGGCAATTCCGGGGGTGTGTTTCCATGGCCATGACCACGTGCGGTGGGGATCGTGAAAAATGGGGTTCCCGCCTCGGATTCGTGATGGCCGCGGCTGGCTCGGCGGTGGGCCTGGGCAATATCTGGAGTTTCCCCTACCTCGCCGGCAAACACGGCGGGGCGGCCTTTCTGCTGCTCTATCTCTCCTGTGTGGTTCTGGTGGGCCTGCCGGTGATGCTCACCGAGCTGATCATCGGCCGCCGGGCGGAGAAAAACCCGGTGGGGGCGTACGCCGCCCTCAAACCCGGCACCCACTGGTTCCTGGTGGGCGGTATGGGGGTGGCCGCCGGTTTCATCATCCTCTCCTTCTACAGCGTGGTGGCTGGCTGGGTGCTGGGCTACTTTGTCGAATCGCTCTTTGGTGTTCTCGGCCGGTTGGAAACCGCCGAGGCCCTGTCCACCTACTTTGACAATTTCGCGGCTAACCCCTGGAAAGCAGTGGGCTACCACTTCGCCTTCATGGGGCTCTGTGTGCTGATCGTTATCCAGGGGGTCAGGGGCGGTATCGAGCGCTGGAGTAAAATCCTGATGCCGGTGCTCTTTATCCTGCTGATCATCCTGGTGCTGCGCGGCCTGACCCTTCCCGGATCCTCGCGCGGCGTCAGGTTCCTTTTTGCTCCCGACTGGAGCAAGCTCAATGCCGAGACCTTCATGGCCGCCCTGGGGCAGGCCTGCTTCACCCTCTCCATCGGCATGGGGGCAATGATCACCTACGGCAGCTACATGAGCAGGCGGGACAACCTGACCTCGGCCACCCTGCAGGTCAGTGCCATGGACACCTTCATCGCACTGCTGGCCGGGATGGCCATCTTCCCGGCGGTGTTCGCCATCGGTTTCGAGCCCGGCGAGGGCCCGGGCCTGTTGTTCAAGACCCTGCCCGCGGTTTTCAGCCAGATGCCCGGCGGCGGTATTTTTGCTTCGCTCTTTTTCTTCCTGGTGGTGATCGCTGCCGTCACCTCCGGTATCTCGCTGTTGGAAGTGGTCACCGCCTACATGGTGGACGAACGGGGAATGTCTCGCTGCCGGGCGGCCCTGGTGTTTGGCGGCGTAATTTTTCTCCTCGGTCTTCCTTCGGCCCTCTCCCACGGGGCCAGCGATTTCTTCACCCATTTCACCGCCCGGCTTGGCGGGCTGGTGGGGCTGGGGCCCGGCGATGGCGCCGGCATGTCCTTTTTTGATTTTGCCTTCCACATCTCCGCCGACTACATGCTGCCGATGGGGTCGTTCCTCTGCTGTATTTTCATCGGCTGGGCCGTTGGTCGCCGCATCGCCGTGGCCGAGGTCCGGGAGGGCAACCCCGATTTCGCCACCGCCCCGATCTGGATATTCCTCGTGCGCTACCTCTCGCCTTTCCTGGTGGGCCAGATCCTGCTGTTCGGCATTCTCGGTGAATTCCGCACCGAGGCGGTGAGCGCCTTCTCCAGTTCGCTGATGTCGTTGCTGGTCAAACTCGACATCGCCCTGGCCGTCCTCTTTTTCCTGGTCAGTGCCTGGTACCTGATCTTCGGCCGCAGGCGGGGACGCCCGTGAGCAGCCCGCCCGGCGCCGGGGCCATCTTCCTCACCGGTTTCATGGGGTCGGGGAAGAGCATGATTGGTCGCGAACTGGCCCTCCGCCTGCACCGTCTGTTCATCGACCTCGATGACCTCATTGCCCGCCGTGAAGGTCACAGCATCGATCACATCTTTTCCGCGCTGGGCGAACCGGCTTTCCGCGAGGCCGAGCACCGGGCGCTGATGGCGCTTCCCCTGGGGTCGGGCCCGGTGGTGGCCACCGGGGGTGGCGTGGTCCTCAAGCGGGAGAACCGGAGTTTCATGGCCCGCACCGGCCTGCGGGTCTGGCTCAAATGCCCGCTGGCGGAAATTCTCCGGCGACTGGAATCCGCGGCCGGGGAGTCGGGCCGCCCCCTCTGGACCGGCGACCGGCAGGAACTGGCCCGCCTGCTGGAGGAGCGGACACCGGTTTATGCCGAAGCCGCCGAGCTGACCGTGGATTCGTCTGTGGCGACGGGGGAGACCGTCGGTGAGATTCTGCGCCGGTTGGAGGAGCGGGGAGCGTGAACTACCTGTTGCTGAGCGACATTCATGCCAACCTCGAGGCCCTGGAGGCGGTGCTCAATGCCGATGGCGCCCTGCCCCCGCCGGATGCGGTGCTGGTCCTCGGGGACCTGGTGGGCTACGGACCGGATCCCGCTGCCGTCATTCACCGTATCCGCCAGCTGGCCGGCCCGTTGCTGGTCATCCGGGGAAACCACGACCGGGTGGTGGCGGGTATCGATTCGGGGGCCGGCTTCAACGAGGATGCCCTGGCCGCGGCCTGCTGGTCACGGGAGGCGCTGAGCCCCGATGACCGGTCCTGGCTGGCCATGCTGCCCCGGGGGCCGCTGGCCCTGGCCGACGGTGAGGTGGCGGCCCACGGCTCACCACTGGACGAGGACCAGTATCTCTACTCGGCGGGCGACATCCGCCTGGCTTTCGACACAGTGCCGGCACCGGTGATATTCTGCGGCCACACCCACCAGCCGCTGGCGGCCGTGCTGGAGGAGGGCCGCTGCACGGTCCGCCTGCTGCGGCGGCCCAAGGAGGAACTGGTGCGCCGTCCCGGCCAGCGTCTGCTCTTCAATCCCGGGTCGGTGGGACAACCGCGGGACGGCGACCCCCGGGCGGCATTTGCCCGCTACGACTCGGAAAGCGGCCGGATCACCTTCCTCCGGGTGGCCTACGACTACCGCCCCACCGTGCGCCGGATGCAGGAGACCGGGCTCCCGGATTTCCTCTCCCGGCGGCTGGCCGCCGGCCGCTGAGCCGCCGGCCGGACCGAATACTCCACGTGCCAGAAATCTTCTTTCGGAACTGCTCAACACCGACCCCCCACAGGCCGATATGAAATTGAACGCCTTGCTTGCCGGCGGCTGCCGTTGATGCCGGCCCGAGTGCCGGATGGGATGCTGTTCAATCCTCTCCCGCAACAGAATGGAGTAAACAGTCCGGTGCGCAGGGGACTACAGGTTGCCCGCCGCCGGAGCGTCGAAGAGGCTCTTGATGCGAATCGGTGAAATGCTGGTCAGCGCCGGGCTGATCAATGACCAACAGTTGAAAGAGGTCCTGGGCAAGCAGAAGGAGGAGGGGGGCAAAGTAGGCTCCCTCCTGGTCAAGTACGGCTACGTGGAAGAGGAAGACCTCACCTCCCATCTCAGCCAGCAGTATGGTGTCCCGGCCATCAACCTTCCCAACTTCGAAATCGACGAGACCATCTTCAAACTGATCCCGGCGGAAACGGCCCGCAAGTACGAACTGATTCCGATCAACCGCACCGGAGCCACCCTGACCATCGCCATGGTGGACCCGACAAACGTTTTTGCCATGGACGATATCAAGTTCATGACCGGCTACAACGTGGAGCCGGTGATCGCTTCTGAAGTGGCCATCCTCGAGGCCATCGAGAACTACTACCAGAGCACCTCGGCCATCGAGTTGAAACGGGTGATGGACGACCTCACTGCCCAGTCGGCGGTGGACGACATGGAGGTGCTGGACACCGACGAGGATGACGATACGGCCATCTCCGCCGATGACCTCGATGCCGCCGAGGACGCACCGGTGATCAAGCTGGTCAATCTGATCTTCAGCGACGCGTTGAAGCGGGGGGCCAGCGACATCCACCTCGAGCCCTACGAAAAGGAATACCGGGTCCGCTTCCGCATTGACGGCGTGCTTTACGAGAGCATGAGGCCGCCGCTGAAGCTGCGGGATGCCATCATCTCCCGGATCAAGATCATGGCCAAGCTCGACATCTCTGAGCGCCGGCTGCCCCAGGACGGGCGGATCAAGGCCAAGATGAAAGTCGGGGGGAAGATCAAGGAGCTGGACTTCCGCGTCTCCAGCCTGCCCACCCTCTTCGGCGAGAAGGTGGTGCTGCGGCTGCTGGACAAGGACAACCTGATGCTCGACATGACCAGGCTCGGCTTCGAGATGGATTCGCTGAAGCGGTTCGAGCGCAACATCATCAAGCCCTACGGCATCATCCTGGTCACCGGCCCCACCGGCAGCGGCAAAACCAATACGCTCTACTCGTCCATCTCCCGGCTCAACTCGCCGGAGACGAACATCATGACCGCCGAGGACCCGGTGGAATTCAACCTCAACGGCATCAACCAGGTGCAGATGAAGGACCAGATCGGCCTCAACTTCGCCTCGACCCTGCGGTCGTTTCTGCGCCAGGATCCCAACATCATCCTGGTGGGTGAGATCAGGGATTTCGAGACGGCCGAAATCGCCATCAAGGCCGCGCTCACCGGCCACCTGGTGCTCAGCACGCTGCACACCAACGACGCTCCCAGCACCATCAACCGTCTGATGAACATGGGCATCGAGCCGTTCCTCGTTTCGACGTCACTGAACCTGATCTGCGCCCAGCGTTTGATCCGCCGCATCTGCAGCGAGTGCAAGACCGAGATAACGTCGGTGCCCCAGGCGCTGGTGGAAATCGGCTTCCCCCAGGAGGAAGCGGAGTCGATGCAGCTCTACCGCGGGGAAGGCTGCCTGAACTGCAACAATACCGGCTACAAGGGCCGGGTGGGGCTGTATGAAGTGCTCGAGGCCAGCGACGATATCAAGGAACTGGTCCTCTGCGGAGCGTCCGCGGTGGAGATCAAGGATAAGGCCATGGAGGAGGGAATGATCTCCCTGCGCCAGAGCGGCCTGCAGAAAATCCGTGACGGGGTGACCACCGTGGAAGAGGTGCTTCGCGAGACCGTTGCCTGATGTTGCGGGCCCCTGTTTCCCCCTCCCGGTGGCCCGGGCGCTGAGACGTAAATTTTGACGGCATATCATCAATGATTACAGTGGTTTGCCGGGGTCGATATTATCCGTAAAGATGTGCAGTCCGGATCCGAAAAGGTAAGTGAGAGCCGTGGGTGCCCGGCGGTTGCCGGTCCGGCGGTAGAGAGAACCGGCTGGTCCGCGGAACACCGCCGAACGGCCACTGTCAACGGGGTTCAATTGTGGAGATAACACTGCAGCAGCTGCTGAAGGCGATGATCGAGATGAGCGGAGGATCCGACTTGCACGTCACTGCCAACTCTCCGCCGCAGATCCGGGTGGACGGCAAGCTGATCCCCTTGAAAATGCCCCAGCTCTCCGCCACCGACACCAAGAAGCTGGCCTACAGCGTGCTCACCGACGCCCAGAAACACCGCTTCGAGGAGAACCTGGAACTGGATTTCTCCTTCGGGATCAAGGGGCTGGCCCGTTTCCGGGCCAACATCTTCAACCAGCGGGGATCGGTGGCTGCGGCGTTCCGGATGATTCCCTGGGAGTGCCCGAGTTTCCAGGAACTGGGGCTGCCCAAGGTAGTCGCCAAGGTCTGCGACAGGCCCCGCGGGCTGGTGCTGGTCACCGGGCCCACCGGGAGCGGGAAATCCACCACCCTGGCGGCGATGCTGGACAAGATCAACCGCGAGCGGAGCCAGCACATCGTCACCATCGAGGACCCGGTGGAATACCTGCACCCGCACAAGACCTGCATCGTCAACCAGCGGGAGCTCGTTTCGGACACCCACAGTTTTCCCAACGCCCTGCGTTCGGTTTTGCGCCAGGATCCCGACGTGGTGCTGATCGGTGAGATGCGTGACCTGGAAACGGTGGAGTCGGCCCTGCGTATTGCCGAAACAGGCCACCTGACCTTCGCCACGCTGCACACCAACTCCGCGGCCCAGACCATCAACCGGATCATCGATGTCTTTCCGGCGCACCAGCAGCCCCAGATCAGGGCCCAGCTCTCCTTCGTGCTGGAGGGGATCATGTGTCAGACCCTGCTGCCGCGGGCCGCTGCTGCCGGGCGGGTGCTGGCCATGGAGGTGCTCATTCCCACCCCGGCGATCCGCAACCTGATCCGCGAGGACAAGGTGCACCAGATCTACTCGTCGATGCAGACCGGTCAGTCGACCCACGGCATGCAGACCTTCAACCAGGCTCTGGCCACGCTCTACCTCCGCAAACGGATCACACTGAAGACGGCGCTCAATATCTCCTCCAACAAGGAGGAACTGCAGGAAATGATCAATCGGGGAACTGGGCTGATCAACCAGCCCGCGAAGGTGCCCGCAGGGGCACGGGGGCCCGGCGGGGGAGGTGCCAGGTGATGCAGATCACCAGGAGCGTCGAACTGGGGAAGAGACACCCGACGGCCGTAGAACAAGGTTCCGGCTCACCACGACTGTGCCGGCGAATAAAGAGCGAGAACAACCATGGCTAACTTCACTTGGAAGGGGCGTGACCGGAGCGGCAACGTCAAGGCCGGGATCATGGCCGGCGACAACAAAACGGCCGTGATCAGTTCCCTGCGCAAGCAGCAGATCCTGGTCACCGAAGTCAAGGAGAAGGGCAAGGAGCTCAAGCTCCCACTGTTGGGCAAGGGGGTGTCCCAGAAAGAGATTGCCATCTTCACCCGCCAGTTCTCGGTGATGATCGATGCCGGACTGCCACTGGTCCAGTGCCTGGAAGTGCTGGCCATGCAGCAGGAGAACCGCGCGTTCCAGCGGGCTCTGGATGGCGTCCGCCAGGACGTGGAAAGCGGTTCCTCACTGGCCGACTCGCTGCGCAAGCACGAGAAAGTGTTCAACAATCTCTACTGCAACATGGTGGCCGCCGGCGAGTCGGGCGGTATTCTCGATACCATCCTCCAGCGGCTGGCCGACTACATCGAAAAATCGGTCAAGCTGAAGAAGCGGATCAATTCGGCGATGATCTACCCCATTTCGGTGATCTCCATCGCCGTGGTGGTGGTGATCATCATTCTCTGGAAGGTGATTCCCACCTTTGACACGCTGTTCAAGGGGCTCGATGCCGAGCTGCCGCTGCCCACCCGCATCGTGGTGGTGATGAGTAACTTCGTCGGCCGCTACATCGTCTTCCTGATCGCCGGGTTCATTGCTGCGATGATCGGCCTCAAACGTTACCACAAGACCTACCGCGGCCGGCGCGTCCTCGACGGGCTGGCGCTGAAGATGCCGGTGATGGGGATGCTGATCCGCAAGATCTCGGTGGCCCGCTTCTGCCGCACCCAGGGAACGCTGATCTCCAGCGGGGTGCCCATTCTGGAAGCGCTGGAAATCACCGCCCGCACGGCGGGCAACGCCGTGGTGGAAGATGCCATCATGGTCACCCGCAAGAGCATCGAGGGCGGAAAGACCATTGCCGAGCCACTCAAGGAAACCGACGTCTTCCCGCCGATGGTGGTGCAGATGATTGCGGTTGGTGAGCAGACCGGCGCCCTGGACGCCATGCTGTCCAAGATTGCCGATTTCTACGAGGAGGAGGTGGACGTCGCGGTGGACAACCTGGTCTCCCTGCTCGAGCCGATCATGATTTTTGTCCTCGGCACGATAATCGGCGGGATCGTGGTGGCGATGTACATGCCGCTGTTCAGCCTGATGAGCAAGATCGGTTAAACCGATTGCCGCAGCCCTTTTCATGGCCGCGGCAACGGTTTATCATTCTGCCATGAGGGAAGGGACACTCCAGCGGCAAATCGTCCGGCTGATCGTTTTCAGGGTCGTCATCGTCACCACGCTGATGGGGACCCTGTTCGCGATCCAGCTCTCCCCGGAAGGGGGGGCGGTCTTTTCCTTTGATTTCATCTACAATCTTTCCGGGATCACCTACGGCCTGAGCATCCTCTACCTGCTGCTGCTGGGCAAGACAGGCCGCTCGACCCTCTTCATCTATTTCCAGCTTTTTGCCGATGCCGCCCTGATCACCGGTCTGGTCTACTACACCGGGGGTATCGCTTCCCCCTTCTCCTTTCTCTACCTGCTGACCATCATCACCGCCGTGATCATGCTCTACCGCCGCGGCGGCTTCCTCCTGGCCTCGGTCAGCGGCATCGCCTACGGGGCGCTGGTGGATCTGCAGTATCTCGGCCTGTTGCCGGTGGAGGGGTCAGTGGCGGCCTCGGCGCCATCACCCTACACCCACTATTACAGCATTTTTCTCCACTTCTTCGCCTTTTACGCGGTCTCCTTCCTGGTCAGCTATCTCGCCGAAAACCTCAAGCGAACCGGCAGTATTCTCGAGGAACAGCGAGGCCACCTGGCCGACCTGCAGGTATTCAACGAGTTGGTGATCAACTCCATGAGCAGCGGGCTGATCACCCTCGACCTCCAGGGGCGGATCAGCAAGGTCAACCAGGTGGCCCTGCGGCTCACCCGCTATGGCGAGGGGGAGTTGATGGGGCAAAACATTCTCGACCTGCTGGGCCTGCCCCGGCGCTACCTCCGGCTGATCAACCGCAAGCTCTCCCGGCGCCGGCTCTACCGTTTCGACCGCAAGGTGACCCGGCGTGACGGGGTGACCATCCCGGTGGGGGTCAGCACCTCGCTGCTGCGCGACAAGGACCGGACGCCGCTGGGCTACATCATCATTTTCCAGGACCTCACCGAGATGCGGAAGCTGGAAGAGGACCTGCGGACCAGGGACCGGCTGGCCGTGGTGGGGGAGATGGCCGCCGACGTGGCCCACGAGATCCGCAACCCGCTGGCCTCCATCTCCGGGTCGGTGCAGTTGCTCAGTGCCGATTCGGCAGCCGGAGAAGAGCACCGCCACCTGCTGGCCATCATTCAGCGGGAGTCCACCCGGCTGGACCGCAGTATCCACGAATTTCTCAGCTTTGCCCGCCCGGCTCCACTGGTGCTGCAGGAGGTGAACCTCTCGGAATTGGTCCGGGACACGGCCACCCTGTTGCGCAACAGCGATGAACTGCTGCCCGGCCACCAGATAGAGGTGGACCTGCCGGAAGGCGAGGTCAGTCTGCAGGCCGACGGCGACCGGTTGCGCCAGGTGGTCTGGAATCTCAGCCGCAACGCGCTCAAGGCCATGGCCGAGGGTGGGCGGCTGACCATCCGTCTCCAGCCGCCGGCGGATGATATGCTGTCTATCGATTTCTCCGACGAGGGTCACGGCTTTCTCGAAGATTCCCGGCGACAGGTTTTTCAGCCCTTTGCCCGCAAGTTCCGGCGGGGCACCGGACTGGGGCTGGCCATCGTCTACCGTATCATCCAGGCGCACGGGGGCCGCATCAGCATCGGCAACCTGCCGGAGGGCGGGGCGCGGGTGAGGATCGAACTCTCCGTCTCCGGGCGCCCGCTGGGGCCACCCGGGGAGCACCGCCCGGATAAAGAGCAGGAAACCATCATCGCTGATCCCGGGCCGGAAAGCCCGGTGCCGGGCGAAGAGAACTGAGGTGGGATGCCTATGAAAGACGACGCACCGAAAATCCTGGTGGTGGACGACGAGAAAAGCATGCAGGAGTTCCTCGCCATCATGCTGAAAAAGGAGGGCTGTCTGCCCTTCTGCTCCGGGTCGGGGGAAGACGCCTTGAAAAAGCTCTCCTCCCAGGAGTTCGATGCGGTGATCACCGACCTCAACCTGCCCAACCTCGACGGCATCGGGGTGCTGCGGGAGGTCCGGGAACGGCAGCCGGGGACGCCGGTGATCATGATCACCGCCTATGCCACCGCCAAGACGGCCATCGAGGCGCTGAAGCTCGGGGCGTACGACTACGTGATGAAGCCGTTCAACGTGGACGAATTGAAGAACATCGTCTCCAACGCCCTGGAGAAGAAACGGCTGACCAGCGAGAATATTCACCTGCGCCGCCAGTTGCAGGACGCCGACGGCCTGGGCGGCATGATCGGGGTCAGCGAACAGATGCAGCAGCTCTTCGCCCTGATCAAAAAAATCTCCCGGACCCAGTCCAGTGTGCTGATCACCGGCGAGTCAGGCACCGGCAAGGAACTGGCGGCCCGGGCGATCCACCAGAGCAGCTTCCGTTTCGACAAGCCCTTCGTCTCGATCAACTGTGCCGCCATGCCCGCGGAACTGCTGGAGAGCGAACTCTTCGGCCACGTCAAGGGCTCGTTCACCGGGGCGGTGGCCAACAAGAAGGGGCTCTTCGAGACGGCCCACAACGGTACGCTGCTGCTCGACGAGATCGGCGAGATGCCGGTCAATATGCAGGCCAAGCTCCTGCGGGCGCTCCAGGAGCGCTCCATCCGGCGGATCGGGGGTCTGGACGAGATCGCGGTGGACGTGCGGCTGGTCTGCACCACCAACCGGGACCTGGATGCCATGGTGGAGGAGGGCGGGTTCCGCGAGGATCTCTTCTACCGAATAAATGTCATCCGCCTGCACCTCGCCCCCCTGCGCGAGCGGCCCGATGACATCCCCCTGCTGGCCGAGCACTTCCTCACCCGGCTCAGCGGCGAGATGGGCAAGTCGATCGCCTCGGTCTCCCGGGAGGGGATGAGGCTGCTCCGGGAACATCGCTGGCCGGGGAACATCCGCGAACTGGAAAACGTGATCGAACGGGCGGTGGCCCTGGAGAGCAACGAGGTGATCATGCCCGAGAACCTGGCGGCCATCGCCGCGGCTCCCACCGGTCCGGCGCCACCGGTGCCCGGGGAGATCCCGGCGGAGGGGTTTGTCATCGAGGATTACCTGCGCGACATCGAAAAGCGTTTCATCGTCCAGGCGATGACCCAGGCCGGGGGCAACATGACCCGGGCTGCGACCCTGCTGGGGATGAGTTTCAGGTCTTTCCGCTACTACGTTAAAAAATACGAACTGAAAGAAGGCGGGGCCGGAACCACGGGCTCCGGGAACTGATCGCGGATGAATGCACCTGCCACAGCAGGTCGGGGATCGCTTCCGGCTGCAGCGCTGCTCCTGCTGTTGATGACGCTGCTCTTCTTCCCCGGTGCCTTTTCCGGTGGTGCCCTCTACTACCGGGACCTCTTCCGTGTCCATCACCCGGCCAAGACCATCGGCCTGGAATCGGTGGCCACGGCTGGAGAACTGCCCTGGTGGAGCGACCGTCACTCCCTGGGCCAGCCCTTCCTGGCCGATCCCAACTTCACGGTCTTCTACCCCTCGAACCTGCTCTACCTGGTGCTGCCCTTCAACCTGGCTTTCAACCTGCACGTAGTGCTCCACGTCTTTCTGTGCGGGTTCTTCACCCTGCTGCTGGCCCGGCACCTCCGCTTTTGCTGGCCGGCGGCGCTGGTGGCCGCCGCGGCCCTGGCCTTTGGCGGGTTCACCCTCTCCCTGGGAAACTTCTACAATGCTGTGGCCTCGGCCAGTTACCTGCCGCTGGTGCTGCTGTTCTTTCTCGCCGGCTGTGCCGTTCCCCGGGGCGACGAACAGCGGGCCGTCCCCTGGCGGCGGACCGCCGGTCTGGCCGCCGGGGCCGGTCTGGCACTGGCCCTGCAGTTTCTCGGCGGGGAACCGGTCTACCTCTTTCTCACCGCCGGTCTGCTGGTGCTCGGGGCGGGCACCGGGCTGATCCTCCGCCGGCTTCGCCCGGGGCCCACGGCGCTCTTCCTGGTGCTGGCCGCCCTGCTGGCCTCCCTGGTGGCGGCGGTGCAGCTGTTGCCCAGCCTGGAGTTGATCCCCTGGACCGACCGGGGCAGCGGGTTCACCCTTGAGGAGGCGGCCCACCATTCGGTCCACCCCTTCCGGCTCTGGGAACTGGTCTGCCCCGGCCTGTTCGGTGACCCCCACAGCCTCTCCTTCTGGGGCTTCTGGGGCCACGGCTGGTTCGACGGCAGTTTCCCGTACATCATTTCAATCTACACCGGGGCCGGGATGCTGCTGCTGGCCCTGGCCGCACCTTTTGGCCGCCGCACCAGGCCGGCCATCCTGCTCTGGGCCGGGGCGCTGTTCTTCGTCTTTCTCGCCCTGGGCCGGCACACAGCACTTTTCCCAGCGCTGTTTCAGGTGCTCCCCGGCGCGGGGGTGATGCGCTACCCGGTGAAGTTCCTCTTCCCGGCACTGGTCTGCCTGGCCCTGCTGGCCGGATTGGGGGCGGAGATGGCCTGGAACGGGGTGGGCGGTGGCCGGCGTCGGCCCCTGGCCCTGGGCTCGGCCGTTGTGGCGCTGCTCTGTGGGGGAGTGCTGACGGCGCTGGCCCTTGGCTGGCGGCCCGGCTTTGACCGCATGCTTGCGGCCCATGGCGTTCCCCAGGGGCCCCTGGACGCGGCGGCCCTGGGTATGACCGCCGCGGCCGCCCGCGGCCTGACTCTGGGGTGCGCCTCCGCAGTGTTGCTGGCCCTCTGCCTCTATTTCCGAGGGACGCGGCGGCGGGTGGCGGCGGTGTCGCTCTTTGCCCTGGTGGCCCTCGACCTGCTCTTCGCCCTGGGCGGCCTCAACCCGGCGGCGCCGCCCGATTTTTACCACCCCACCTCGCCGCTGCTCCAGGTGATCGAGGCCCGTGAGTCGGCATCGGTCGGGGGTGGTGGCGAGTTCCGCCTTTACCACGACTCGGGGAAGGACATCCCTTCGGTGCAGCTTCGGGCCCCGGAGGACGACCGGCTCTGGCACTTCCACTGGATGCGGCAGGCCCTCTTTCCCATGACCGCCCCGCTGGACTACGCGTTTGAACCGAACTGGGACGGACTCTACCTCGATCCGGCCCACCAGGCGGCCCGGGTGGCCCGTACCCTGCCCGGGACGGACCGCGCCAGGTTTCTCGGCCTTTTCAACGTGCGCTATGTGGTGCAGTTTCGCCCGGCCGAGGAGCCGTTGCTGGAGGAACTGGCCCGCTGGTCCGGCGGAGCGAACCTCGAGGCCCGGCTGCTGCTGAACCGGGCGTGCCTGCCCCGGGCCTACTGGGTTCCCCGGGCCGCGCGGCGACCCACTGAACCCCAGGTGGTTCTGGCGCTGGTCTCCCCGGAGTTCGACCCCCGGCGTGAGGTGGTGCTGGAGGGGGAGACGTCGGACGTGCCCGTTGCGGATCTCGCCGATGACGCCCCCGGGGCATCCGCTGCGGTCCGCTGCACAATCAACCGTCGGAGCGGGGGAGAGGTCGAGGTGGAACTGGACTGTCCGGGGCCGGGATACCTGGTGCTTGGTGACGCCTGGGCTCCGGGGTGGCGGGCGGAGGTGGATGGTGTTCCGGCCCTCATCGAGCGGGCCAACCTGGCGGTCCGGGCGGTGCGGGTCCCCGGGGGAGAGCATAACGTGATCTTCCGCTACCAGCCCAGGTGGCGGCTCGCCGGGCCGCTGGCTTCGCTACTGGGTCTGGTGCTGGCGGGGGGTCTGATCCTCGCCGGGGCGTTGCCCAGCCGGCGGAAGGAGCGGAGGGCCGGGCCATGAATCGGGGCTGCCTGACCGTGGCGTTGTGCGCCGTACTCACCCTGACCGGTTGTGCCCCTGACCCGGGGCAGCGGGATCTCGATCCGCGGCCCAACATCCTGCTGATCACCCTCGATACCCTGCGGGCGGACTATCTCGGCTGTTACGGCAGCCCGGATGTGGAAACACCCAACATCGACCGGCTGGCGGGGGAGGGTGTCCAGTTCATGCGCGCCGTTGCGCCCTCTCAATGCACCAACCCGTCCCATGCCTCGATCATGACCGGGCTCTACCTCGCCGAACATGGTGTCTATGACAATTCCACGCCCCTGGCCGACGAGGCGGTGACCCTGGCCGAACTGCTGGGGGCCGAAGGGTATGAGACCATCGCCGCGGTCAGCGCCAGACACCTCAACCCGAAGAACTCCAATTTCGGGCAGGGGTTCCAGACCTTTCTCCGCTGCGGCCCCACGGAGATGGCCGCCGGCAAGCGAAACCGCAAGCTCTTCCGGGCCATCGGTTCCGCGGCCCACCGCCCCTTTTTCGCCTGGGTGCACTACTTCGATCCCCACGGAGACTACGACCCCCCCGACCCCTTCCATACCAGATACCCGGTGGCGGACCGGTTCGACCCGGTGGCCTCCCGTCCCTGGATGGATCTTTCGGAGAAGCGCCTGAGACAGGGGCAGGTGGATCCCGACGAGGTGGTGGCGCTCTACAAGGGCGAGGTCAGCTACCTGGACAGCGAGATCGGTCGGCTCCTCGGACTGCTGGAGGAGAAGGGGCTGCAGGGACAGACACTGGTGGTGCTGGTGGCGGACCATGGTGAGAGCATGACCGAGAAGGATATCCACTTCTGCCACGCCGGCCTCTACAACCAGGTGCTCCACGTGCCTCTGCTGCTCCGCTGGCCCGGGCGGCTGGCCCCCGGCCTCCGGGTGGAGACGCCGGTGAGCCCGGTGGATATCCTGCCCACCCTGTTGCAACTGCTGGATCTCCCGGCCCCGGACCACCTCTCCGGAGCCAGTCTCGTCCCGGTGATGGAGGATCCCGGCCGGCGATTGGACCGGCCGCTGTTCAGCGAGGCGGTTGGCGGTGTGATCCGTTCGGTCCACCTGGACGGATACAAGTTTATCAAGGCTTACCCGGGGAAGGACTGGTCGGTCACCGAGGACCATCTCTACCGCCCCTTCGGCGATGACTACCGGGAGGAGCAGGACCTGCTGTCCATCGACCCCCAGCGGGCGGAGCTGATGGACCGGTTGCTGACCCGCTGGCTGGATGCCGCCGCTGGACGGGCTCTGCCCAGCCGCCAGCGGGAAAAGCTGGACCGGGAGACCGAGGAGGCCCTCCGACAGCTGGGCTACCTCGAATAATGGCCCAATCCTCCCGGAAATCTGCTACCACCCTCGAAAGCTGACACATATTGTCACCCTCGTGACGGTTTCTTGTCAGACGGACATCGACGCCGGGCCCCACCAAAGCTGTGTAAAAATGATAAAGCTAAAGTTTGCAACCATTTTGCCGATTCGAATGTTGATCCATGAATATTCTTGAAAGTGGTACATGGATTGCAGTTTCAAACTGGCGTCATGGTAAGCAAGGAAGCAACACAGTAATGGAGGGCCTGAGGATGCTGAGAAGGAAAGACAAGGGTTTCACTCTGATCGAGCTGCTCATCGTTGTGGCGATCATCGGTATTATCGCTGCCATCGCGGTTCCCAACCTGCTCAACGCCATCCAGCGTGGCAAACAGAAGAGGACCATGGCCGACATGCGTTCGCTGGGCACCGGTATGGGAACCTACGAGATCGACTACAACCAGTATCCCACGACCCTTATGGGCCTGGCGCCTGACTACCTGAAGAACCCCCCGGCGAACGACGGCTGGAACGTCGCCTGGGTCACCACCTTCGGTACCCAGGAATACACGGTTGTCAGCCTGGGCAAGAACGGCGCGGCCGACGGCGCGGGCAGCTACGGCGGCACCACCAGTACCTTTAACGCTGACATCGTCTACTCATCCGGAACCTTTATCCAGTATCCGGACGGGAAGCAGACCAACGGCTAGTAGCTGAAAATAGTGGAAATGGGTAGGGACGGCTTAACCGCCGTCCCTTTTTTTTAGAGGGGACATACATAACTATATAACTAACGGAGATAAACGGCAGAGCCTGGGACGGTAGCCGTTACTCAACCGGCCTGATCGAACGATCCGTAAGTTATATAGTTATGTACGTCCCCCTTCTGCTGGTGATTGCCTTGAAAACCGTTGGCGTTTAGAATAGGCGCAAGAAAAATTACTGAATACAGAACCAGTAACGGCGAGCACGGGCGGTGTTCCTGTGCGCGGCCGGGCCAGGGGAGTGTTTATGCGCACGGGCAGGGTGAATTCAGAT
>CBESOE010000003.1:0-99206 GCA_965531145.1 uncultured bacterium
CCAAGAAGAAGGCCACCAAGAAGAAGGCCACCAAGAAGAAGGCCACCAAGAAGAAAGCCACCAAGAAGAAGGCTACGAAGAAGAAAAAATAAGCACCCGATAGTTCAGGCCGACGGATACCAGGACGTCTAGAGAGTCCGTAACAAAACATAAGGCAAACAGCGAGGTCGGATCCGACCACACGTTTTCAATACACCCGCGATACTGCCCCCTACCCCACTAGGGGGTTTATTTTGTACCCCAGTGCAGACAAAAAAGGGCGAGGCCCCCAGGCCTCGCCCGAACTGTCATTGGTTGAGTGGTTTACGGCGCCATGCCGGTAACCGTGCAGCCCGCCGTAGCGGTGTCGCCGTCGGGAGCATAGGGCGGCAGGTTGTAGGGCGCCGGGGTGACATCGGCCACCAGCAGGCTGAAGACATTGTCGCCCACCAGCGTGCCCAGAGCCGGGAAGTTCTGGTTCCAGGTGAGACCGAAATTCTCGCTGGGCGAGAGGTTGGTCCAGCCGGCCCGCCAGTTCTTGTAGGAGGTACCGTTGGCAATGACCACGTCGATGGTCCCCGCCGCCCGGCGGCTCTCGGTGGTGTTGTTGCCCATCCCCGCATTGAACTGCGCCACAAAGGGCAGCACGCCCATGGCCGGCAGACAATCAAGAGTCGCATTCACCGTGCCCACCGAAGCACCGACATGCAGGGTCACCGGGATGACCACTGTTGGCGTCACCGGGTCGTTGCTGTTGATGGTCAGCGAGCCGTTGTAATCGCCGGTGTCCAGGTCGGTCGCATCGCCGATCACACTCACCGCCAGCGAACCCAGAGCCGGCACCTGGCCGCCGGCCGGATCGGTACTCAGCCAGCCGGTGTTGAACTCGATGGCCAGGCTGTCGTGCACGTAGGCGGTATCGTAAACAACCTGCAGGCCGTCGGTGCCGTCACCGTTCTGCATCCCGATGGTGCAAGAGGTCAGCGGATCGAGCATGCTGCTGTACTGGTAGACGATGCTGCCGTCAGTGTTGAGAATCACCTGGTAGGTGTAAGGTCCGCCGCCGCTGGTGTAGCTGGGCACGTTGACCCAGGAGACGATCAACTGGCTGCCGTCGCTGTAATAGTAAGCCTCGCCGCCGCTGGTGAAGGTCTGGTCATCCCAGAACGGGGCCAGCATGTTCAGCGGCGCGCTGCTGCTGGGCAGGGCCGTGTTGCCGTAAGTGCTCAACGTCGAGGTGAAACTCATCCAGCCGTTGGTGCAGAAGTTGAACTGGGTGAAGGCCGAACCGTAGTAGTTGAAGGTAAACCCGATGTCATAGGGGCCGGCGTTGGTGTCGTCGCCCAGTCCGAGGATCGGGGTGCCAATACCGGTGATGTCGACCCAGTTGTATGTCGGGCCGCCAGCCTCGTCACTGTCCTGCCAGCTGTAGCCATAGGTGTCCGGGCCGCCGGATCCGCTGGCCGCGCCGGAATCCACCGCGGCGCTGATCGAGAAGTTGAGATAGCCGTCACCGTTGTTGGTGAAGGTCAGTGTCTCGCTGGCCGAACCGCCGGGATCGGCGTAGAGGTTAATCTCGCTGGCCGAGAGTTCCATGTCGGGGAGCAGCAATTCGCTGGAGGCGCCCCAGACGATCACGTCGTCGATATACCAACCATCGTAGGCCACCGAACTGTCGGTGCCGAAGGTCCAGCGGAAGATCACCGCCTGGCCGAGGTAGGCGCTGCAGTCAAAGGTCACCAGCTCCCAGTCACCGCTGCCGGTGAAACCGGGTTCGCCGAGACCGGTGATGCTGTCGTCGGGATAACCGCCGTCGGGGAGCAGCAGGGTCCAGCTGCCGCCGCCGTCGGTGGAGATTTTGACGTTGCCGCCGTCGTAACCGGTTTCAATCGAACGCCAGTGGTAAAAACCGAGGGCCGCGGACGGATCGTTGAACGAGTACTGGCGGCTGTCCAGGGTGTAGACCGCGCTGTTGTCATAAGCCGCGTCGAGGTCGGTTCCCCAGAGCTTGAGCCCGGAGTGCGCCGCGGAGGGACCGACAGTCGCCTCGCCCCACTCCCACTCGCCGGTGCCGATGTAGTTGCCGTCGCTGATCTCGAAGGCCTCTGCCGGAGTCAGGGAGAAGTCCTGCACCACCGTATCGCCCACTGGCACGAACACGCTGGCCGAATCGCCACCAAAACCGATGGCCTCCACCTGGATGGTGTAGGTTGACCCGCCGGGGATGGTGGTGAACTGGTAGAAGCCGGATGCGTTGGTGGTCTCGGGGGTCAGCGGTGTTCCGGCTACAGAAATCTCCGCGCCGGCGATGGGTGCGCCCTCCAGGTCGGTCACCGTCCCCTCAAGGATGCCGGCGGGCGCCGGGTCGAGGGTGAAGTCCACGGTCACCGTGCCGTCCACCGGCACAAAAGCGGTCTGCTGCTGCGGCAGGTAGCCGAAGTAGGTGGCTTCGAAAGTGTAACTCTGGTCGCCGGCGGCGGACATGCTGTAGTCGCCAGTGACCTCGTTGGCATACACGATCCGGCCGCTGCTCAGTTCCTCTACGCGGGCCGGGATGGGAGCCGCGGAGCCGGAGTCGGAGACATTGCCCTGCACCGTGCCAAACCCCTGGGAGGCGTAGATCACCGCCTGTTCCAGGTCGATGATCCCCATGCCGAAGGTGTTGTCCTCACCGGTGGTTCCCAGGTCCACGGCGGTGACGAGCAGGATATCCTTGATCGTGTCCACGTCGAGGTTGGGGTCCACCTGGCGCAGGACGGCCACCGAACCGGTGACGTGGGGCGAGGCCATGGAGGTGCCGCTCATGGTGCTGTAACTGCTGCCGGGCACCGAGCTGCGAATGTCGTCACCAGGCGCCACCACTTCGGGCTTGATCTCGTCGTTACAGCCGGGCCCGAGGCTGGAGAAGCCGGAGATGGGATAGGGGAACGCCACGTTGGCGTCCACCGACCCCACGGAAAATGCGTTGTACGGAGAGTCGGCCCGGTCGCCCGGGGTGCGCAGCGAGCCGGCGCCGGAGGAGCCCTCGTTGCCGGCGGAGAAGATCACCGCGCAGCCGGCCGCCTCGCAGTTGTCGATGGCGGTCCAGAAGGTCACGTCACAGGGGCCGGTGATGTAGGACCCGTGATAGATCGGGCTGATGCCCCAGGAGTTGCCCACCGCGTCAGCAACGTCATCCACGGTACCCGGGTTGCCGTCCGGATCGGCGAACCACTGGAAGGCCAGCACTGCGTCGGTCATGGTGGTGGGGATGTCCACCCGGTCGATGACCCCGGCGGAAATCCAGGTGGCGTCCCTGGCCACGCCGATTTCGTTGGCCGCGGTGTAACCGGCGATGGTGCCCATGGTGTGGGTGCCGTGGGAACCGGAGTCAAAGGGGAAGGTGGTGGAGGTGACCGGGTCAAACCAGCACTCGGCGGCCGGCTCGGTTAGACCGCGCCAGCGGGAGGCCAGCGCCTCGTGGTTTCCGTCAACACCGGTGTCCATGTTGGCGATCACCCGGCCGAGGCCGGTGTAGCCCAGGGCCCAGGCCTCGGGGGCCTTGATCGCGATGATACCAGGCTCCACGGCCCGGGTGGTCTGTCCCTCCTTTGGTGGAGCGGTGGGGCGAACCTTGTGGTTTTCCACCGGGGCGATGGTCTCGATGATGTAATCGATATAGACCATCTCCACCTCGGGGCGCCGGGCGATCCGTTTGATCTCGCCCACCGTGGCTTCCACACCGACGATGTTTTCAATCCAGAAGGTCCTGAAATCACGCACCTCGCCGCTGAGCACCTGCTTCTGCAGGTAGTCGGTGAGCCGCGGCTGACTGTCATTGGCGACGGTCTGCAGCGCTTCCACCACGTGCTGGTGGCGCAGAGCCCGGGTGGCCCCCTCGCGTTTGAGCTGGGCGTTGAGCGAGACCACATCGGCCCGATCGGCCAGTCTCACGATCACCTTGTAGTATTCGGAATCCGGCCTGTTGGCCAGGTCTTTGGCCAGTCCGTCGTGCAGAACGCCGGCCATTGCGGTTCCGGCGAACGCGCAGAATACGACAGCCGCCAGCAGGAGTACAGAAACTCTCCTCATTTTCATCCCTCCAGATTGTAAGCACAGAATTGAGGGGCTCCCCAAAGCCCCCCGGAATCGCACTTCAGGGGATCAGGAGCCGGTCACCGGCTGAATCGCCGGGCCCGGACAGACGCGCCTCCCCTGGAGGCGCACCATATACTATTGAATATATAGGAATCCGGGCCTGATTGGCAAGAAACGAATTGGCCGGTGAGCCGGGAAGGAGCGGGCGGAGGGCCCCCGATCCGGAAGCGGATCCGGGGCCTCGCCTGCCGCAGAGGGGACGTTTACCCCAATTCCGGATAGAGGGGGAACTGTTCGCACATTTCGCGCACCTCGGCACGAACTGTATCCAGGTTCTCCTTGTTCTTCCGGTCGGCCAGCACCCGGGCGATGAATCGCGCGGTGCGCTTCATCTCGTCGGGCCCCATCCCGCGGGTGGTCAGCGCCGGAGTGCCCAGACGAATACCGCTGGGGTTGAATGGCGAGCGGGTGTCAAAGGGCACCATGTTCTTGTTGGTGGTGATCGCCGCCTTGTCCAGGGCTTTTTCGGCGAATTTGCCCGGGATCTCCTTGTCGGTGAGGTCGATCAGCAACAGGTGGTTGTCGGTGCCCCCCGAGACAAGGGTAAACCCCTGCACCATCAGCTCATCGGCCAGGGCCCTGGCATTCTCCACGATCCGCACGGCGTAGTCCTTGAATTCAGGTTTGGCCGCCTGACGGAAGGCCACCGCCTTGGCCGCGTTGACGTGGTCGTGGGGGCCGCCCTGCAGCCCGGGGAATACGGCCTTGTCGATGTCCTGGGCGTATTTTTCCTTGCAGAGGATGATCGCCCCCCGCGGGCCGCGCAGGGTCTTGTGGGTGGTGCTGGAGACCACGTCGGTGAAGGGCAGCGGCGAGGGATGGACACCGCCGACAATCAGCCCCGAGATGTGTGAGATGTCAGCCATGGTGATGGCGTCCACCTCATCGGCGATCTCCTGGATCCTGGCGAAATCGATGATCCGCGGATAGGCGGTGGCGCCGGAAAGGATGATTTTCGGCTTGTGCTCGTGGGCCAGTTTACGCATGGCGTCATAGTCGATAAGGTGTTTTTCAGGATCCACTCCGTACTGGATGAAATTGTAGGCCTTGCCCGAGAAGTTCACCGGGTGGCCGTGGGTCAGGTGTCCGCCGTGGGCCAGGTTCAGACCCAGCACCGTGTCGCCGAACTCCAGCAGCGCCACGTAGCAGGCGATGTTGGCCGGCGAGCCGGAGTAGGGCTGCACATTGGCGTGCTCGGCGCCGAAGAGCGACTTGGCCCGTTCGATGGCCAGTTCCTCAGCCTGGTCGATGAACTCGTTGCCGCCGTAATAGCGCTTGTGCGGATATCCTTCCGAGTATTTGTTCGACATCACGCCGCCCAACGCTTCCAGCACGGCGAGGCTGGTGAAATTCTCGGAGGGGATCAGTTCCAGCCCGTAGCGCTGGCGTTCCAGTTCCTGGAGGTGAAGCTGGTAGATCTCGGGGTCCGCTTTGGCCATGAAACTCATCTTGATTCTCCTTGGCAGCTTCCGGGCCGCCGCCCGGCGACCACTCATCTTTCTATCGTTAAACATCAATGATCTCAATCGCTTGAAAAGAAAGTGAGAGAATAACAGACCCGTACTGTGGTGTAAACCCGGTGCACGGTCGGATAGACGGCGATTTCGCTCAGAATAGACTTGACAGCAACCAGCTCAGTCTCCCATAATATTGGTCGATTATCGAAATGATACCCGATGAGCATCGAGCCTGGCGGGATCGCCCCCGGCAGGCTTTTGTTCTGCCAGGAGGCCCCACAGCAGAGGGGTCCGGCGGGCTCGCGGCGGAAGCAGAGGAATTGGATCATGGATATCGTTTATATGGATCACCACGCAACCACACCCCTTGACAAGCGGGTGCTCGAGGAGATGATGCCCTTCCTCACCGAGCACTTCGGCAATGCCTCCAGCTCCACCCACCCGGTGGGCCGGTACGCCCGCAAGGCGGTGGAAAAGGCACGGGGCGAGGTGGCGCAGTTGATCGGGGCCCAGCCCAGCGAAATCATCTTCACCAGCGGTGCCACCGAATCGGACAACCTGGCGGTGAAAGGGATCGCCCAGCGGTTGCGAAAAAAAGGCAGCCACATCATCACCAGCGTCGTGGAACACAAAGCGATCCTCGACCCTTGCACCTTCCTGGAAAAGTCGGAGTTCGAGGTGACCGTGCTGCCGGTGGACAGCATGGGCCTGGTGGACCCCGCGGCAGTGGAGGCGGCAATCCGCCCCGAGACCATCCTGGTCAGCATACAGGCGGCGAACAGTGAAGTGGGCACCATCATGCCCATCACCGAAATCGGAGCCATCACCAGGGAGAGGGGCATCCTCTTCCACACCGACGCGGTGCAGGCCGTGGGCAAGATCCCCATCGACGTCGACAAGATCAACGCCGACCTGCTCTCACTCTCCGGGCACAAAATGTACGGCCCCAAGGGTGTGGGTGCGCTCTACATCCGGGGCAAAAACCGGGTGGTCCCCATGACCCACGGTGGCGGACAGGAGCGGAGACTGCGCTCGGGCACTGAAAACGTCCCGGGCATCGTCGGCCTCGGCGCCGCCTGCCGGCTGGCCGGTGAAGAGATGGACGAAGAAAGTCGACGTCTTTCCGCCTTGCGCGACAGGCTGTACGAGGGGATAATCGGCAACGTGGACGGTGTGACGCTCAATGGTCACCCGGAAAAGCGTCTGCCCGGAAATCTGAATGTGAGTTTCGATTATGTCGAGGGCGAATCGATCATGATGGCCCTCAAGGGATTCGCCCTCTCCTCCGGCTCGGCGTGCACCTCGGAGTCGCTCCAGGCGTCCTACGTGCTGATGGCCCTTGGAATGGAGGAGGTGATGGCCCACTGTTCCATCCGGTTCGGCCTCGGCCACAGCAATACCGAGGCGCAGGTGGACCGGCTGGTGGAGGAATTGAGTGCCGCCATGACCCGGTTGCGGGCCATGTCACCGCTGGCCGACTAGCGTCCGGCGGCCACGTCAACACGGCATTTCACCTGAATAAAGTAGAGAAGGAATCATGGAATACAGCGACAAGGTAGTTGACCACTACGAGAACCCCCGCAACGTGGGGATCATTGAAAACGCCGACGGCATCGGTACCGTCGGCAACCCGGCCTGCGGCGATGTGATGAAACTGTCCATCAGGATCAAGGACGACGTGATCACTGCCGCCAGGTTCAAGACATTCGGTTGCGGGGCGGCCATCGCCACCAGCTCGATTCTCACCGAAATGGTGGTGGGCAAAACCGTCGAAGAGGCGTTGACCATCTCCAACAAGGCGGTAGCCGAGGCCCTGGACGGACTGCCCCCGGTGAAACTCCACTGCTCGGTGCTGGCCGAAGACGCCCTCAAGGCGGCCATCGAAAACTACCGGGACAAGCAGGCGAAGGATACTGACTGACCGGCGTGACGGTCCCCCACCAACCGGACCGTGCCGCCCGAATCATGAGGTCTGATCTGTCATGAGCAATAGTGAAAAAAAGCAGGCAGCGGCCCAGGACGATCTGAAATTGTTCCTGGTCTCCCACATGGGGCCCTATTCCTGCTGGAGTCTGGAAGTGGGTCCCAATGCCGGAGCGGCATTCCAGGGCTGCCGCAAGAACAAGCGTGTTCCCGAGACCAGCGACAGCACCAGCTGCAAGGTTGAAGAGGTGAAGATTCCCGGCTACCGGATCATCATCGTCCCCGAAGAAGACTAGCGCACCGGCCGGAATACGCCCGGGGGAGATTCTGCTCCCCCGGCTCCACCCTCACCCTCACCGAACATCACCCTGCCCTCTCCGCCGACCACGCCTCAGAACATGAACTTGATTCCGCCAGTGGTGATCCAGAACGAGGGGTTCACCTCCATGGCAAAAGTGCTCAGCTCAGGGTAGAAACCCGCGGGCGGCTGAAGGTTCACGTATTCCTTCTCCGAATAGTAGTACTTGAACATGAAGGTAAAGGCCATTCGCGGGCTGATCTGGACATCCCCACCCACCCCGGCGTTGAAGCCCACCGAACTGGTGTTGGCCCTGAAATCGATCAGCGGGTATTCGAAGTCAAGGTACTGGTAGTCACCGCTGGAGTACGTGTAAGCATAGGCCGTATCGTAGACACCCCGGATCGACGTGTCGAAGGCGGAGAATCCGAAGCTGAGGAACGGCCGCACCGGCCCCTGGTCGGTGAGGTGGGTCACCAGGTTGAGGCTGCCCACCATGGTTCGCATGCTCGGGCTCTGGTAGCGGTCGCCGCGGTAGGCGTTCCACAAGGACCGGCCGTCGTCCCAGTCCCAGTAGATGTTGTACTCGGTGCTGATGCTCGGGTAGGTGTAAAGCCCCCGGCCCTCCAGCTCAAGGCTCAGGTAGCGGTTGAAACGGTAAAAGACGCCCGCACCGAAGGCCGGGCCGCCGCCGCCCTTGAACCGCAGGTCCCAGTATTCCTCCACGTTGACCAGGGCGCCGTCGCTCCAGCGTGCGCTGGAATACATGGATTCACTCATGGTACTCCAGCCGAAACCGGCGTCGAACCAGATTCCCGGCCCGGAATCGATCCCGGCAACGGCCGTCCCCGCACAAAGACAGGCCGCCAGCACCACCGTGGCGATTCCGGCCCCGCGTACCACCCACAATTTTTGACGTTGACCGTTCATCTGTTGTTCCTCCTCTTGCCTATATCAATATCACGGGCATGCACTACCTTGAAAGACGACGGACATCCATTGCTAAAGCAAACCCCGTGCCGCAGCCTCTCCCCCACCGGAAATGCAGGGAATCACAGCGATCCCTCCGGCACGGGACAATGTGGACCCGTCAGATCGTCCTCTGCGCAGGACACCTTTTTTCACACCGGCAAGAGGCACGGCTTCGCTTCGCTCCCGGACGGATATCACCTATACTACCGTCTCTGTGGTCAACAGTATTAAAAAGATTCCGTCATCCCAACCGGACCGTTGCGGTGTTCCCGGAGCCGCCGGCCCCGCAGTCCCAGGAGGAGTTTCCATGCGTATCCCGACCCTGCAGCTCGTGCTGCTCTTTCTCAGCCTGGCCGGCCTGGCGCTGACCGCCGGCTGCTCCGGCCCCCGTGATGAAAGCGCAGAGGGCAGCCCGCAGATGGAGGCCAATATGGACTATGCCCGGCAGCAGCTGGCCAAGTACGCCCGCCACGATATGGAGTGCAACCTGGACGTGCCGGACGAGAACCAGCGCGCCGTGCTGGTCGAACTTGTGGCAGCGGCCACGGTGATCGACGATATTTTCTTCGGCCAGGTCTACAGCGGCAACGCCGCTATCCGCAAAGAGCTGGCCGGGGGCAGCGGCCCGGACAACGAGGTGCTGCGCGAATTCTTCCGGATCAACTACGGGCCCTTTGACCGCCTGGAAGAAGAGGCCCCGTTCATCGGCACCGCGGAAAAACCCAAGGGCGCCAACTTCTACCCCGAGGACCTGACCAGGGAGGAGTTCGAGGCCTGGGTCACCGAGCACCCCGAGGACCGCGAGGTCTTCGAGGGCAGCTTCACCGTGATTCGCCGCGTGGACGGCGGGCTCAAGGCCATCCCCTACTCGGAGTTCTACCGTCCCGAGCTGGAGAAGGCCGCCGCCCACCTGCGCCGGGCCGCCGAATTAACCGGCAACGACTCGTTGCGCACCTTCCTCAGCAGCCGCGCCGACAGCTTCCTGTCCAACGACTACTTCCAGAGCGACATGGACTGGATGGACATCAGCGACAACCTGATCGACATCACCATCGGACCCTACGAAGTGTACGAGGACGGGCTGTTCAACTTCAAAGCGGCCTTCGAAGCCTTTATCTGTCTCCGCGACCCGACGGAAAGCGCCCGGCTGGCCTCGATCAAGGGGCACCTGCCGGCCATGGAGCGCAACCTGCCGATCCCCGACGAGTACAAGAATTTCAACCGCGGCACCGAATCCCCCATCTCGGTGGTGGACGTGGTGATCAGCGCCGGCGACACCCGCGCCGGGGTGCAGACCCTGGCCTTCAACCTGCCCAACGACGAGCGGGTACGTGAGGCCAAGGGCTCCAAAAAGGTGATGCTGAAGAACGTGCTGCAGGCCAAATACGAAAAGATCTACATCCCCATCGCCAAAGAAGTGCTGGAGGAAGGGCTGGCCGAAAAGACCGACTTCGAGGCCTTCTTCAACCACACGTTGCTGCACGAGGTTTCCCACGGCCTCGGGCCGGGCAACCTGGTCATCGACGGCCGTGAAACCAGCGTGGCAAAGGAGTTCAAGGATCTCTACTCGGGGATGGAGGAGGCCAAGGCCGATACCCTGGGCGTCTACAACATCCAGTATCTGGTGGACCAGGGCGAGCTGGCGCCGGAACGTGCCGAGAAGGCCTACATCACCTTCCTCGGCGGCATCTTCCGCTCCATCCGCTTCGGCGTGGGGGCGGCCCACGGCAAGGCCAACATCATGATCCTCAACTACCTCCTGGAGCACGGGGGCTACTATCTGGACGAGGCCACCGGCCGCTTCGGCGTCAACCAGGAAACGGTGGCCGATGGGTTCAAACAGCTGGCCACGGCCCTGCTCACCCTGCAGGCCGAAGGCGACTACGACGGTGCCACGGCGTTTATCGCCACCTACGGCAGCGTCCCGCCGGCGGTGGAACAGGCGCTGGCCCGGTTGGACAATGTGCCGGTGGACATCGATCCGCATTACGAAATGGACTAGGAACCGTACTGGAACTTTACTTTCGGAGGATACCAATGGACAAGGTTCTCGACTATATCCGGTCGCATCACGATGCATACCTCGCGGAGCTGGTGGATCTGCTCAAGATCCCCAGCATCTCCTCGGAGAAGGAACACAAAAACGACATGAAGACGGCGGTGAAGCACCTCGCCGGCCGGATGAAGAAAGCCGGACTGAAGGGGGTCAAAGTGATGGCCACCGGCGGCCACCCCGCGGTGTACGGCGAGTGGTGCAAGGCGGGCAAGGACAAGCCCACGGTGCTGGTCTACGGGCACTACGACGTCCAGCCGGTGGACCCGCTGAACCTCTGGAAGACGCCGCCCTTCGAGCCCGATGTTCGCCCCTCGAACAAGGTCAAGGGGACCAGGGACCTCTACGCCCGGGGCGCCGCCGATGACAAGGGCCAGCTCTTCATCCACCTGCTGGCGGTGGAGGCGCACCTCAAGGTCAACGGCAAACTGCCGGTGAACGTGAAGTTCATCTTCGAGGGCGAGGAGGAGATCGGCAGCCCCAACCTCGTGCCGCTGATGAAGAAGCACCGCACCCTGCTCAAGGCCGACTCGGTGGTGGTTTCCGACACGCCGATGTTCGACTATGGCAAACCCTCCATCTGCTACGGCCTCCGCGGCCTGTCCTTCATGGAGCTGCGTATCACCGGCCCGAACAGCGATCTGCACTCCGGCACCTTCGGCGGCATCGTGGCCAACCCGATCAACGTGCTCTGCGATATGGTGGCCAGGCTCACCGATGCCCGGGGACGGGTGGCCATCCCCGGCTTCTACGACGACGTGGTGAAGCTCACCGCCGCCGAGCGGAAGGCTTACGCGGCACTGAAAGTGACCGACACCTCGTTCAAGCGTCAGCTTGATGTGCGGGAGCTGGCCGGCGAGAAGGGTTACACCGCCGCCGAGCGACAGTCGGCCCGGCCCACCCTCGACGTCAACGGCATCTCCGGGGGCTATGAGGGCAAGGGGGCCAAGACAGTGATCGCCTCGAAAGCGATGGCCAAGATCAGTATGCGGCTGGTGCCCAACCAGGACCCGAAGAAGATCGCCCGGCTGTTCACCCGGCATGTGAAGAAAATCGCCCCGCGCTCGGTGCGTATCGAGGTCCTCGACCTTCACGGCGGCGACCCCGCAATCACCCCCCTGGACAACCCGGCCACCCAGGCGGCCATGCGGGCGCTGAAAACAGCCTTCGGCAAGAAGGTGCTCACCACCCGCGAGGGCGGCTCCATCCCCATCGTCGCCGACTTCCAGAAGATCCTCGGCGCCCCCACGGTGCTGATGGGCTTCGGTGTCCCCGACGAAAACCTCCACGCCCCCAACGAGAAGCTGCACCTGCCCAACTTCTTCACCGGCATCGAGGCCTCGGCCCACTACTTCACCGAACTCGCCGGCTGACCTGACATCCCCCCCGGGGGCGGGCACTCCGCCCGCCCCCGTTCACCTCTTAACCATTAAGCTCTTAAATAGGGGACAGGTAACTAATTAGCCAAATTAGTTACCTGTCCCCTATTTAAGTTGTTAACGATTCTGGTAACGTTTACAGAGAGCCAAACGTGTAAATGGTGAACCACAGAGAAAGGTGAACCATGGCCGTATCGGACAACCAGTTGATGGACCGGATGAGCAGCGGGGATATGGAAGCGCTCTCGGCCCTGGTCCTGCGCCACCAGCGGGGGCTGGTGGGGTTCCTCACCCGGCTCAGCGGCAACCGGGACACGGCGGAGGATCTGGCCCAGGAAACATTCCTGCGGGTCTACAACTCCCGAGACCGATACAGCCCGGTTGGCCGCTTCACCACCTGGCTCTACACCATCGCCTATCGGCTGTTCATCGACACCCGCCGGTCCTGGGGCAACAGCCGGACCACCGGCATGGATGATTCAGAACTGATTCACAATGACCCTTCGACGGCCACACCTGAAGAAGCGGCCATTGACAGCGACCTTTCCCGCCGCGTCCGGAAGGAAATCGACGCCCTGCCGGAGCAGTATCGCCCGGTGCTGGTCCTGCGCTCCCAGCGGGAATTGACCTACGCCGAGATCGCCGCCGTGGTGGGCTGCAGTGAGGGTGCGGCCCGGGTACGAATGCACAAAGGGCTGGCCCTGCTTCGACGCCGGCTGAAAGATGCCGGGCTGCTGGAGCGCACTTCCGAGGAGTGAAACCATGAACTGCAACGAGGCAAGTGAATTTCTGGCCGCCGCAGTGCTGGGTGACCTGACCCGGGACGAGCAGCGCGCGGTCCACGCCCACCTGGCCGACTGCGAGCGGTGCCTGGAGGAGGAAGGGGATCTCTTCGAATCGCTGCGCCTGCTCCGCGCCCATGCGGATGTGGAACCCGGGCCCGGATTTCACGCCGAGGTGATGACCCGGGCAGCAGAATCGGCCACGGAAGGCTCACCGGCACCGGTGATCCCCATCCGCCGGGTGGGCCTGCTGACCCAGACCCTGCTCACCGCCGCGGCCACGGCGTTGATCGTGGTGGGCCTGCAAACCGCGCTGGAGTCCTGGCGGACGAGCCCGTCGGCCTCCCCTGCAGGATTTGCTTTCAGCGAAGCATCCCTGGCCGGTCAGGAACTCAGAACAGCGCCCTCACTTCTCGATGGAACGCTTTTCGACCGCCGACGCAATGATTCCGAGGACCTTCGGCGCTTCCAACAATCGCGTCGCCGCGGAAACGACCCACGGCCGCTGGACCTCTGAGGGGATGACCATGAACCGAATCGCCACAATCCTACTGGTCCTGATGGTGGCCGCCCTGGCCGTCCTGCTGTTCTTCCGCACCGGACCCGGGCCGTCGCCCGACATCGACCCGTCAACTGTGTATACCCAGCCGGAGACAGTGCTGCAGCACGTCGAGCGGCTTATCAACCAGGCCCGGGACGGCGCCACCGCCGCGGAGCAGGCACGGCACACGCTGAACTCGATTATTGAAAATGATCCCGTGTCGGAGCAGGCCCTGAGCGCACGACTGCGTCTCGTGGATCTGGAACAGTCGCTGGGGAACCATACGGCGGCCGGCGTGGCTCTGCTGGACGCTATTCAGGCTCACCCCGGGTCCGGGACGACACCTCAACTGATCATGGACCTGGGACTGCTTCTCGCCGGTCCCCTGGATCGCCCTGACGAGGCGCAGGAGGTTTTTGAACGGCTGGTACTGCTCTATCCGGGCCACGCCCTGGCCCCGGAAGCGGCCGTTCGTCTGGCCAGGATCCGTATGACGGGCGACCCCCGTAACCAGCAGCAGCACTGGCCGCAGTTCAGCGAAACATACCCCAACAGCCCGCTGGGAAAGGTTTGGCGTGAGCCGGAATCGACCCCGGGTTCCAATGAGGCAGATCATGAATAAAACGAGATGCCGGCGACAGCGTCTGGCCGCCCTGACCATGTCGATCATCACCCTGCTGATCCTCGCCGGGTGCCACTACAGCCTGCTCAACCGCGGCAGCAGCCTGGCCGCCTGGTCACCCGACGGGAACCTGCTGGCAGTCTGCATCGAGAACTCCGCCAGTGAATCAGGTGAACTCTGGCTTGTGGAGCCGCAGAGCGGCAGTACGAGAAAGTTGCTCACAAGCGAACTGTCGAACGGCCTGCCCCACCTGCTGGCGCCGCGCTGGGCTCCTGACGGCGAGACGCTCTACTGCGCCCGCACCACCGCCGACGAGAAGGATGAACGCCGCACGGCGGCCATCATCGCCATCGACGTTGCTACCGGCATGGCCACCGAAGTGGGCCAGATCCACTTCACCGGTTCCCGGGTGGGCTACTTCTCCTCCACCGAGGCCTTCATTCCCCTCGACGACGGCACCCTGGCGGCCCAGGACCTCGGCCAGGACCAGATCTACCGCCTGGTCCGCATCGATCCGGCCACTGGGGTGACATCGTCCTTCGCCCCCCCGACCGGAAACTGGCTGGTGATCAACGGCAGCCGGGATGGCCGGCAAGTGGCCGTCGCCACACCAGGAGGTCCCGGAGCAGGAACGAGAGTCGCTGTCTTCAACAGCAGCGGCGAGCAGCACCCCAATCACCTGGAACTGTGGCCCACCGGTGACGACATGGAAAAACAGCCCGTCCTCACCTGGTCGCCCACCGCCACCCAGCTGGCCGTGATTGTGGAAGACATCCCCCCCGCCGGTTCCCGGTGGTCGCGCCCGAGCTCCGGCAGCTCCGGGCCGTCCGAAGCGGAGGACGCTGCCACCCTGATCGTGCTCGAACCGCACACCGGCAGGACCGCTCTCATCGCCGACGATCTGTTCGGCATACCACCGGTATACAGCCCTGATGGGAGGCACCTCGCCTATTCCGCCAGCTCGGGTATTCGCGACGGGGACGGCGAACTGTTGCTGGAAATCAGGATCCTCACCGACTTCACCGATGAGGCAAAAGTCAGCCTCCCCGGTCTTGCACTGCCCCTGGCCTGGAGCGCCGACAGCTCGATGCTGGCCTACTACCTGGGCCTGCCCGACGACGACAACACCGGCACCGTGATCAGCGTCGCACCGGACAGCAGCGGCACCCGCGTGGTCTCGCAGCGCCAACAGGATCGCCTGGCGGTGGCAGCCCCCACCGGCGGACGCCTGGCCTGGGTCAGCGGCGACGGAGCGGTGCAGGTGATCGACCCGGCCACCGGACGGATTATCTTTCACCAGGGTCTTACCGTGGCCGGCACAATACAGGCCGGTGAGGACCACCTGCGGCAGGCCCGCCCCGGGGACGCCCTGGAATCGTGGTCCGGCCTTGTGGAAACCGACATGAGCAGTGATGGCGCCGCCCGGCTGGCCGCCGGCTCCTACGCCGCCCTGCGCGCCCTGGACCGCCACGGGGATGCAGCCAGAGGGCTGGACCAGAGTTGCATCGACCTGGCCAGGACGGAAGAACCGGCCACCGCGTTCCTCCACCTCTGCGGCGCGCTCAGCGACTACGGCTTTCGACCAGAGGCCGAACGCCTGGTGGAGGAACAGCTCCTCGCCCGCTACCCGGACAGCGAGGAGGCGGTGGAGGCGTTATGGGCTCTGACCGCACTGAAGCAGACCGAGGGGGATTGGGACGCGGCCCAGCGCCACCTGGAGCGGCTGCTCCACACCTACCCGCCGGAACGGAAAGAAATAACCAGGGCCCTGTTGCTGGCCGCTCTCGCGGAGAAGGGCGGCGACCCCGCAGCGGTGCTCGAACTGGCCGGACTGATCATTGAAGCAAATGGGGATGAGGAGGACCCGGACCAGGCGGCGACCCGCAGGGTGGCCCACTATGCCCGGGGGCAAGCCCTGGAGCAGCAGGGAGATCGTGGCGAAGCCCGGATGGCCTACGCCGACGCCCTGGACCATCACGCCGAAATACACCTCGCCGACGGGCGACTGGTGGCGGATCTCTGCTGGGAAGCGTTGTTCAGGCTGACCCGCAGCGAAAATCCCGCCGCCCGGCTCTGAGCGGGCTGTCCCCGGTTACTCGATGGTGTCGAGCATCTTGATGAATTCGGCGTAGGGAATGGCCGGCCAGCTCTCCGCCTTCTGAGCGCCGAGGGACATGCTGATCACCGAGACCCTGGCCGCGGTGTCCACATCCGCCGCCTGGTAGATGCTGATAAAGTCATATTGACCGAACAGCGCATAGTGATCGAGCCACTTTACCCCGGGGCAGTTCCGCTTCACCGAATCAAGCCACTTTTTACCGTTGTCCTTGATCGCCTCAGCATTCACGGCACTTTCGGGGGACAGCTTGGTCGCCAGGAAGTAGGTGTGCATCACGCTCTCCTTTTTTCTGCGCGCCGGACCGGTGCCCGGTCGTTCAATTCAGGGGGAACAGCCGCTGTACTTTAATATTGTGTTCGGCGGGAAAAAAAACAAGCTTCCGCAGCACTTCATTCCAGCGGCGTGCCGTCCGTTTCGGGCCAGCCGGTGAGTTCGACAAACCTGTTGGCCGCCAGTTGCCGGCAAAAGAGGCCCAGACGCTGGTAGACCGGTTCCACCTCTTCGCCAAAGGCCTCGCGGAGGCTCCGGCCGATGTCGCGCACGGTGGCCGAACCGTCGATACGGCTCCAGACATGGCTGCCGAAGTCATCCAGGGTGACCTGGAAGTTGGGGCGGGAAAACATCGGCATCAGGTATTTGACCAGCAACCGGTTGGTGAATCGCGGTTTGAACAGCGTCGCCCGCCCGTCTGAACCGGTTTCGCTCTCCAGCAGGCGCACCGGAATAAGGTCGAGCATATTGACCGTCGGCTGGTCTTTCTTTTTTCTTCGTTTCCACATGACAGTGCGGGATTATATCACCGGTTGGGGAATCTTGACCGACCCGTGGTGGCGGGCATAAGATGGCCCCCAAGATGAACGACGTATGGCAATGGAAACAAAGATGATATCAAGACACATCCCCAAGGCCCCACCAGCGTCGAAGAACCACTGGCGGTGGCCGTGGCACGGCTGGGCCGGCCTGCTGCTGCTGGCGGTCTGCTGGCCGCTGAACTGGGGGCTTCCCGGCCTGCGCACCCATGTCCTCTTCTTCCCCCTCTGGCTTGGATACATCCTCGTGGTCGATGCCCTCACGGTCCGGCGCCGGGGCGACTCCCTGCTGCTGCGCAGCCGGCGGCGCTTCGTCGGCCTGTTCCTCGTCTCCGCCCCGGCCTGGTGGCTCTTCGAGGTGATCAACTGGCGCACACAAAACTGGCACTACCAGGGGCGGGAACTGTTCAGCAACCTCGAATATGCCTTTATGGCCACGATCAGCTTCTCCACCGTGATCCCGGCGGTCTTTGTCACCGCCGAATGGCTCTCCGGTTTCAGCTTCATTCGCCGCTTGGCCTCCGTCAGGCCTCGGCCGGAAAGCTCGGCCCGCCGGTGGTTGATGCTGACGGCCGGCGTCCTCCTCCTGGCCCTGACCCTGGCTCTCCCCCGCTACTTCTTCCCCTTTGTCTGGGTGGCGCCCTACCTGATCACCGCGGCGGTCAACGGGTTGCTGGGCCACCGCACCCTCGAAGCGGATGCGGCACGGGGTAACATGTCGCCCCACCTGGCCCTGGCCCTGGGCGCGCTGGTCTGCGGTTTTTTCTGGGAACTCTGGAATTTCTGGTCCTTCCCCCGCTGGGTCTATACCGTGCCCTTCGTCGATTTCGCCCGCATCTTCGAGATGCCGCTCCTCGGCTACGGCGGCTACCTCCCCTTCGGCCTCGAACTCTTTGCGCTCTACCACCTGGTGAGCGGCCTGCTGGGCGGGAGGATGGACGGTTACCTGAACCTCACCAACCGATCCTGAGACCACTGTTCTGCTATACTGCCTTCACTAAACATGAGTTATCCCGGGACGAACCATCGGAGGAGGTATCGGCGATGAACACTCCACGTGCCATGGCTGCGGCCCTTGTCGGCATACTGCTGTTCTCTCTGATCCTTGCACCCCTTCCAGCTTTGGCAAGTGAGGAGGAGGAGGAGGATGACGACCAGGACCGGGAGTTGGATTTATCGATAACGATGATTTCAAAATGAGTGCCAGGGATCTGCTGATCCTTGTCTGCGGGGCGGTGATTCTCTTCACCGCCGCTCTCGGAGCGCGGGATCTGTGGAATCCCAACGAACCGATCTACGGCCGGGCCGTGGTGGAGATGTCCGAGCGCGGAGACTGGCTGGTCCCCACGGTGAACGGCACGGTATTCGCCGAAAAACCCATCCTCTACTACTGGATGGCCCTGGCCGCGTCGAAAATCACCGGCAACGTCAATGAGTTCACCCTGCGGCTCCCCTCGGTGGCCGCCGCCCTGCTGGGCATTGTCCTGACCTACTTCCTCGTCCTGCCCTACGCCGGCAGAAAACGGGCCCTGATCACCGGCCTGTTGCTGGCCAGCATGTACAGCGTCTTCTGGTGCGCCCGCTCGGTGCAGATGGACATCCTGGTGCTGGCCTCCACCGTGGGCACACTGCTGCCGCTGAGCCGCATGGCGGATCACGGCATGTCCCAGTACCGGGGCTGGCTCTGGGCCGGTCTGGCCGCCGGCCTCGGGTTCCTGGCCAAGGGCCCGGTGGCCCTGATCCTCCCCGCACTGGTGATCACCTGCTACGCATTGACCACCCGCCGCCCGGGGCTGCTGTTCAGTACCAGGATGTGGCCCGGGGTCCTGCTGTTTGTGGCGGTGGGGGGATCGTGGTATTTCGTATTGCTCGCCACCGGGCACGTTGAGGTCATCGATGAGGTTCTTATCCGCCAGAACTTCAGCCGTTTCGTGGCCGCCTGGGACCATCACCGGCCCTGGCACTACTATCTGGGATACTTCTGGCAGGATTTCGCGCCCTGGTCCTGGTTTGTCCCGCTGGCCGCCTTTCTGCCCCGTGGGGACGAGAAGGAGTGGCGGCTGAGGCTGCTGTCCTGGGGCTGGATCATCGGCATCATTCTCTTTTTCTCCTTCTCCGAGAGCAAGCGGTCGCCCTATGTGCTGCCCATCGCGCCCGCCGTGGCCATCCTGGCCGCGGATGTCATCCACCGGCTGATCACCGGCCGGCTGTCGAACCGTTTGCGCAAAGCCGCCCTGGCCATCCACGGTCTGCCGGCCGCGGTCTTCGCCGCCGCCGGAATGGCGCTGATCTTCGTAATTCCCTCCCGCTATCCCGAATACCGCTCCCTGGCCCTGGCCACCGGAGCGGCAATGCTGGCCTGCAGCGCCGCGATCCTGGCCGGGATCATCATCAGCGGCCGCCGGAGGGTTCTGGCGCCGTCAGCGCTGGGCGGCGCGCTGGTCACGCTCTATCTCATCGCCGGTATCTGGCTGCTGCCCCTGGCCAACGAATACAAGTCCGCCAGGCCGGTGGGGGAGCTCATCAAAGCGGAAACCTCCGCGGGGACCGACATCGTATCCTACGGGCTCTGGGCCTGGCGGGCGGAATACTCGTTCTACGCCGAGCAGAATATCCGGATCATCGACGCCCCCCCGGCCCTGCGGAACTACTGGGAAGCCTCGCCCCCACGACTGGTACTGGTGGAGGAAGGCCACGTTGACGATGTGCGGCAGACCCTGGGACAGGATCCGTCATACCAGCGGGAGGTGGGCAGTCGAACGGTCTATCTCTTCAGCGACCATCCCCTGGCCGCCAGGTAGGCCTGTGATCCGGTGCCCGCGTTGAGTAGAATCTAACCGATTCCATGGCCGCTCACCCTGGGGGATATCGATGTCCGATCACACCACTGTCTCGCTGCCGGCACCGGATTCGACGCCGGACCACAGGTTCTGGGTGGCGCTGGCCGCCCTGGTGGCGGCCCGGATGCTCTACGTGGTGGGCGTGCCCCTCGACCTGGTGGGGGACGAGGCCTACTACTGGGACTGGGGCCGGCACCCGGCCTGGGGCTACTTCAGCAAACCGCCGCTCATCGCCTGGCTGATGGCGGTGGCGGGGCGCCTGGGTAATGACAGCGCCGTGGCGCTGCGCATGGCGGCGTTGCTCCTCGGCACGGGAACCCTGATCTTCGTCCACACCCTGGCCCGCGATCTCTACGGCCGCAAAACCGCGTTCTGGGCCTGCGCGGCCCTGGCCCTGACCCCGGGAAACGCGGTTTCCACCCTCATCATGACCATCGATGCGCCGCTGCTTTTCTGCTGGAGCGCGGCACTGCTCTGCTTCTGGCGGGCCTGCGGCGACGGACCGCATCGCACCCGCTGGGCCCTGCTGCTGATCCCGGCCGTGGGACTGGGCCTGCTGAGCAAACAGATGATGGTGGTCTTTCCCGTCCTGGCCCTGGTCTTTCTCGCCGGAGACCGGAGCCTGCGCCGCCACCTCCGGCGACCCTGGCCCTGGCTGGGCCTGGTCGCCGCCCTGGGCTTTCTGGTTCCGGTGATCCTCTGGAACAGCCGCAACGGCTGGATCACCCTGGCCCACACCGCCGGACATTTCACCGGTCGTTCCTGGCACCCGCTGAAAATGGCCGGCCGGCTGCTGGCCTTCATCGGCAGCCAGATGGCGCTGACCTCGCCGATTCTGTGGGCCCTGCTGGCGATTCTCTTCTGCGCCGGTCTGGCCGCACTGGCCAGGCTGGAGCGCCGCGAGCGCTTTCTCCTTCTCTTCTCCGGTCCGGCGATGCTGGTGATGGTGCTGATGACCCTGCGCCAGCGGATAAACGGCAACTGGCCTGCCGTTTTCTATCTCGCCGGTTTCATTCTTCTGGCGGGATGGGCGTTCGATCACTTCGGCCTGCGGGGCATCTCGCCCCGGCTGCGGCGGCTGTTCAAACCGGGGGTTGCGGTGGGTGCCGCCCTGGCCCTGACGGCGTATCTGCTGCCCTTTGTCGTCCCGCAGACCCAGCTGGCCGGTGGCCGATTCGACCCCACGGTCCGCCTGCGGGGATGGAGCGAACTGGGGCTGGCCGTGGGTGAGATCCGATCGGCCATGCCGGCGCCCCGGAAGACCTTCCTCCTCACCCTGGGCCACCGCTACACCACCAGCCAGCTGGCGTTCTACTCCCCGGAGCACCCGCCGGTCTTCCGCTGGACCGAAAGCACGGTCATCGAATCCCAGTATGAACTCTGGCCCGGTCCGGAGCAGCTGGCTGGCTGGGATGCCCTGATCGTGGTGCCCGGGGCGAAGAGCGGCCTGCCGCCGGAGCTGGCCGCATCCTTCGACTACCTTGGCCAGCCCGCATCCGTCCGGATCCCGCTGGGCGCGGAGACCTGGCGTGAATACACGGTCCACCCCGCCCACGGCATGAAGGTAGAGCACCGCCTCAACTAGTCAGCGGCATACAGATGTCCCCCGGCCACTCGCCCGCCATACCCCAGCCCCAGACCGTCATAGGCCGGGAAGGCGATGCCGGCGCTCACCGGCCCGCCATCCACATTCCACACCGCAAGGGAGGCGTCATTCTCCGGACCGGGACCCGGCATGGTGAGGATCTCGTCGAAACCGTCTCCGTCCACGTCTGCCGACCCCACCGCCGCTCCGTAGATCAGGCCCTGGTAGGCGTTGAAACTGACCGAGGAGATGGCCTGGGCGGCACCGCCGTCACAGTTCCAAGCCCGGATGTGGGTACCGAAGATGGCGCCGGGACCGGGACCGGTGATGATCTCGTCCATCCCGTCGCCGTCGATGTCACCACAGGCCACATTGACCCCGTACTTCAGCGTGCCATAGGCAAAGTAGCTCACCCCCGGGATGGACGAAGCGCTCCCCCCGTCCACGTTCCAGCCCCGCACGTGGGGACCGAACACCGCCCCGGGGCCGGCGCCGCTGATGATCTCGTCGTAGCCGTCACCGTCGATGTCGCCGCAGGCCACGTTGACCCCATACTTCAGCGTGCCATATGCGAAATAGCTCACCCCGCTCATGGGCTGGGCCTCGCCACCGTCCACGTTCCAGCCCCGCACATGGGGTCCGAAGACCGCACCGGGACCGGCGCCGCTGATGATTTCGTCGTATCCGTCACCGTCGATGTCACCGGCGCCGACGTTGACCCCGTATTTCAGTGTGCCGTAGGCCATGAAACTGACCCCGGGCAGCGGTGTGCCCTGGCCATCGAACCCGCGGACGTGGGGCCCGAACACCGCTCCCGGGCCGGCGCCGCTGATCACCTCGTCCTGCAGGTCACCGGCGATGTCGCCGCAGGCCACGTTGAGCCCGTATTTCTGCACGCCGTAACAGTTCCACTCGGCCTGCACCGTGCCGGGTGAGGCGTGATCGAAAACCCGGGCCAGGGTCGGATTGTCCGGGCCCGGCCCCGGCCCGCAGACCAGTTCGGCCGCCTGCAGTTCGGGGTCGTAGTTCTTCCAGAGATTGACAGTGATATCGGCCATCACCCGCATGCCGTGGTTGCCGGCTCCGGTGAAGACGATGTAGAAATCCTCCTCGCCGGAAATGTCGAGGGTCTCGTAGTTGAAAATGGCGTCGGAGACGAAGTAGCCGGTGCAGGGCTCGCCGGCCATGTAGGCCTGGATGTTCTCCTCGTCGGCAACAAAGAAATCGAGACGGCCCTCGGTCAGCCGCTCGGCATACCAGCCGGCCAGAGTGGCGAAATAGTCCCGCCCGTTGTTGATGTCGCAGGGCAGGTCGTAGGTGATCTCCAGGGTGTACGGCCCCGGGTCTCCGGGAGGGACCACCTCGTCCAGCTCCAGCTCGGGCATCGGCTCGGGGGTTGACCATTCCCAGAAATAGTCCTCGCCGGCCACGCTGCCGGTGATGATCGAGGCGTAGTCCGAAGCGGGGTAGCCGCCCAGGTCGGTGGCCACCTGGATGTAGTAGTCCTGCAGATCGCCGAGGGTGAAGGTGATCTGGCCGTTGCGGTCGGTCTCCCCCCAGGTGCCGCGGTAGATCGTGGAGGTGGACCAGCCCTCGCTGGCCACGATCACCGAGGCGTTGTCCACCGGCAGCCCCCCCGGATCGGTGATGGTCACGGTGAGGGTGCAGGTGTTGGAGTAAGTGGCGATGGCGTCGTAGGTGAAGCCGTCGTTGCGCCAGTCCCAGATGCAGGAGCAGTCCTTGGAGCCGCCGCTGTCCCGCTCGTAGCTGCAGTAGGGGCGGTCGAAGTGGATGTTGGGGTCGTTCTGGGTGGGCCTCCAGACATAGTCCCACCACATCTCGCACCAGACGTGGTCCTCGAGGATATCCATGGTGCAGCAGTAGGGCATCAGGCAGGTGCGGCCGGCGGCGCAGAGCAGGTCCTGCCGCTCCCCGCAGTTGCCGTTGTGCCCGTGGGCGATGACGTTGGGCTGGATCGGCCGGTCCCCCGAGGCCCCCGAGTCGATGGTTTTCCCGCTCCACAGGGCCACGCAGATCACGGCCTGCAGATCCGAAGTGAACGGGTCACCCACGGGATACGAGCGGGTCTCGCCGTCCCACAGATACTGGATCGGCGCCATCACCTCCTGCAGGTTGGGGTAACCGTCGTCGTTCTCGTAGTAGAGATACTCCCGCCAGAACATGTTGTAGACCGATTCGTTGCTCAGCGGCCGCTCGTCGGAAACCTTGGGCATCACCACATACCAGTAGTAGATCTCGGAAGGCAGATCAACGGCCACCGGAACACCGCCATCCAGATACTGGTAGCGGGTGGTGGAATAGAAGTTCCCTGCCCCGTCGTCGTAGTCCACGATCTCCACGAACTGCAGGTCCTGGTCGATGACATACATCAGTTCGGCGTTTACTTTCAGCGTCTCCGGCACCACCGTGGCGTTCTGCAGCAGGGTGCGTGAAAGGTGGGCCACCTGGAAGGCCACCTCGTCGACGATCAGCGGGTCGGTGAGGTCGAGGATCAGGTTGGCATACAGGTCCTGGTGTTCGGCATCCAGTTGGCGGAACTTGTCCTCCAGGGCATCCTGCAGCCAGTTGGGTGCCGCGGCCACCGCCTGCCAGGCGGCATCGGTGAGGGTGTAGGGCACCATCGCCTCCTCCAGCCGGCCGAGGCGGGCGTTGTAACGAATGCAGTATTCCTCCCCCGCCGGGACGAACATGGTGCGGTCGATGGCGTCCAACAGCTCCCCCGGGTCCCCTGGTCGGGTCAGCGGCGCCCGCTTCGATGCCGAGCGTTTCTGCGGAGCGATGGCCGGCGGCGCGGTGGTCACCTGGTGCCGCACATCGGCGGTGACGGTCACCGGTTCACCCAGGTCCTGGGTGGCCTGGCGCTGCAGCGGCACGTCAGCGGACAGCGGCAGGGAAAGCGTCAGAAGGAGGACAGTACAGAGAACAGCGGTTCGGATATTCATGAGGACCTCCGGGGATCAGGATGAAAGGGGCGCAACACAGAGAAATGGGTATTGATGGAGAGTTGTGGAGACTCGGGAATGGCGCTGGCCTGTGCCATGGCGGACCCGGTTATTGATTAATGAATGGACAACGAGAAACAGATTCACTGACTGAGATCAGTATATCATGAGCGGTGATGGCTTGCAGGAGGGAGCGCTACCCGGCCGCCGGCCCGAACAGGGTCCGGTAGTGATCTTCGTCCACTTTTTCCGACCAGGCCCGAAAACCCTTCTGCCGCGCCATGTCCACCAGCGGTGCGGGGAGAAAAGGGGTCACCAGTTCAAAAAGCTCACCGGGCCCCAATGATGGAAGTTCCTTGAGCACCTGGGCCATGGGGTGCTCCCCCTGCTCGATCAGCGGTCGGGCATCGAGTGAATCCTTCACCGACCCGCCGGCAACCCATGCCGGAGCACCCTCACCCTCTGCCCCGTCTCCTTCAGCGTCCTCTGACAACTCCATGCCGGCTGCGGCCCGCAGGCTGTTGATCAGACGGCCCAGCGGCACATTCCCCACCCGGGCTACCTGACGGAGGGTTGCCACCCGGCCCACCGTTTTGCGCAACACCGGGTTCTTCAGCTTTTCGTAAGCCGGCGAGAGACCATAGAGCGTCTCCTCGAGTTCCGGCAACGCCTCGAGCAATGCGGCGAGACGGGTCTCGGGAGTGATGTCCGGAATTCCTTCGCGCTTCCCGCTCATCGCTCGTCTCCCGTGCGGGACTCATAGGAGAGGAGCCTTTGCTCCCCGTCCAGTGCCTGCTTCTCGGTGAGATCCTGGCTTACTTCGAGAGTCCCGAGGTATTCGCCGTCAGCCCCGAGCATGGCGAAATACTCGATGATGATGAACCGCCCGCCAAGGGTGATCCAGAACCGGCAGTGGTCCTCGCGGCCGGCGTGAAAATCGTCAAGGATCTTCTCCACGATGTGTACGCTGGACGGGGGATGGCAGTGCTGCACCTTACGGCCAAGGATCGCCCGGCTGCGGCCAAAAATCCGCTCGCGGCCCTGGGTGAAGAAGCGGACCGTGTCATCCTTGTCCACGTAGGTCATGTCGAAGGGAATGGTATTGAGCAGGGTGGTCAGTTCGGGCACGGTGAAGCTGCCGCTGGGAAGTTGGATGCGGCCTGATTCAACGTCCATCGCCGCCGGCTCCTCGATACCTTCCGGCCTCCAGGTCTCCTTGGGGTCGTAGAGACAGAACCCGATCTCCAGGCTCTGCCGGTCGATCTCAAACCACTCTTCATCGCTCAGCGTGTCGAGGGTCATGGGGAAGAGGATCTCCTCCTCCTTCATGATCATGCCCGATACCGCCTCCATGGCGGGCCGGAACAGCAAATCCGCTGCCGTCTGCGCTTCGCCGGCGGTGAGGGACTCACCCTGGGCCAACGCTTCGTCTGCCGTCTTGAGCAATTCCCTGGTTTCGTCGTGCTTGCCCCACATCACCGTGGGAGGACCGGTGATGCCGTGTTTCTCGAGGAAGGGAAAGAGCAGGTTCTCCTTGCGCAGGTAGTGTTTCTCCACATCCATCAGATTGTGGAATTTCCCGCGCACCCCGGCAAGAACTTCGCCGGCAGGAGCATCCTCGGCCAGTGTGCCGAGCTCGTCGAGCAGCGTCCCGAGCTGTTCGATTTCCCAGCGCAGCGCCTTGTTCTCCTCGCGAAACGTGTCCACCGGGTGACCGGGAGGGGCGGTGGCCGCACCACTCTGATCGATGGCGCCCTCGAGAGCGGCGGTGTGGATGTCGCAGAGTTTGAGCACCTCCTCCTGGGGCAGGCCCTCCTCAATCAGTTCCTGCTCCACTTCCACCACTTCGTTATACGGGACCTGACCCATGAGCCTGATCAGTTGTTTTCGAACCTGCTCCGGGGCCTCCCCCTTGTGCAGTTGCAGAATCATGTGCTTAAGCAGTTCCTTGCGCTTGGCCGCGCTATTGATCAGTTCGCTCATATCGATTCCCCCTGAGGCTCCCCCAGGAGCCGGATAATCATCTGCCTCTTCGAGTCAATTCACTTGAGAGTTTATCATGCGCACCACGCAATCATCTGAAATCTTCTGCCCATATGGAGTTCCGACTCACAACTTGCAGACCAGCACTTTCCAGGGTGGGGCGAAGAGCGGTATCGTCTCGGCGGTGTAGCCGTACACCGCCTCGATATCGTCGTTTGCCGGCGCCACCAGGGCCAGATACCCGGCGCCTTCCTCGCGCAGCCGTTCGATCAGCTCCGGGGTGAGCTGCGGCAGGTGGACCGACCAGCCGCAGCGTTCCGCCCGGTAGAGGATCCGCGGGTCGCGGCAGTCGGTGTCCGGCATCTCGGCGGCCACGATGACCAGCGATCCCTCCTCGGTGTTGGCCGCAATCACCCGCCCCGCCTCCACCCGCAGGTGATCGATGCCGTAGTAGCGCGTCTCCGCCGTCCAGAACGCGTTGATCGCCACCACGGCCAGCAGTAGCGGGACCATCACGGACGTCATGCCCGGGAGGAGCCGGGCCAGCAGGTCCCGGACCCGCAGCATGCCGAGGGTGATGAGCAGGGCCACCGGGGCGAGGAAGGGTATCTGGTAGTAGTCGTGGATCTGGTTGAGGTTGAAAAAGATCAACAGATAGGCGGCCAGGCCGGCGAGCCAGCACCAGAGGAACAGCCGGCCCCCCGAGGGTGCATACCGCTTCCCAACGGCAACAGCGACGCCAGGCAGCAGAAGCAGCGCCCCGGCCGCGGTGGCCACGTCGAAAAGCAGCCTTCCCAGGACGATGGCCCAGAGCACCGGTTGGAAACGCAGAGCCAGCGCCCCGAAATACCACTGCCCCATGCCGACGAACTTGAAGTAACCGGGAAGGAAATCCCAGTCCGGCGCGGCGCCGTTCACCGCCCCGGCGTGCACCTGCCAGAGGAGAAAAACGCTGGCGGGGACGGCGAGGCAGACGAGAAACCAGACAAAAGCCCGGCGGTTGAACCGTGAAAGCATCACCGCGGCCAGCGGCAGGGCAAAGTAGAAGGCGTAGGGCGCCTTGACCAGGAAGGCGAGGATGCCGAAAAAGACACCGGCCAGGTTGTGAAGCGCAGAGCGGCGTTCGTATCCCCGCAGCAGGTGCCAGGCCATGGCGTGGGCAAAAAAGACGGCGCTGAAATCGACGTGCAGGGCCCGGGAGTAAAACTGGCCCAGGGGCAGCACGAGGTAGACAGCGAGGGCCGGCCACGCGGCCCGCTCACCGAACAGATTCCGGACCAGCTGGAACAGGTAAACCGCCGACCCGCAGAAGAAGAGGAGGGTCACCAGCCGGGCCACCGCCAGGTGAAATCCAAAGAGATCGAAGGCGAGGGCCATCAGCGCTTCGGGCAGCGGAAACTCCAGGGCCAGGGTCCTGTGGCCGCCCATCCAGCAGACCGCGGGGTGGAAGAGGTCGATCCCCTCCCGGTGGAAGTCGAGGGCGTAGTAGGCGGTGTCGCACTGCCGCCAGGAATGGGGTTCGTCTACCGGCCCGGTGAGGTGACCCGCCCGGGTGGCCAGCAGCAGTGCCAGACAGAACAGCAGGTAGAGGAGACGACGACGGTTCCCCATGGACGCGCCGGCCTGGCCATTGTTCATCATCCCTCCCCCGAACGTATGCAGATGTGGACCGGAGTCTTCGCCGATCATTCTGCTTCGACTGCCCACCGGATGTCAAAGCGGCCTGTTTGACAAAAACAGACGTTGCCAGCATACTTTCGACGCAGTTACATGTACGCCAATCCAAGGACGGTACGCACGCAAACGCATTCCTCATTCCATCCAGCACCGGGCCGCGGCAACCGATGAGCAGGTTTCCCGGTCGGTGAGGACACCTATGGAGGTACGCCGATGACCCTCGAATGGCTCCCGCGGGACGACCAGATCAAGGACCATGCGCTTATCGGGTCCGAGCACTGGGGCACTGACGCGCCCTGCACCATCTACGAAAAACGACCGGTGCTGGACAAGGCGGGCAACCCGGTGGACGGGCTGTACACCGCATGGGTGATCCTCAACAACCCGAGACAATACAACTCCTACAACACCGAGATGGTCAAGGGGGTGATCGCCGGGTTCCAGGCCGCGTCCAGCGACCGCTCGGTGGTGGCCATCATCTTCACCGCGGTGGGTGACCGCTCCTTCTGCACCGGCGGCAACACCAAGGAGTACGCCGAGTACTACAGCAAGCGGCCCAATGAGTATGGCGAGTACATGGATCTGTTCAACGGCATGGTGGACGCGATCCTCAACTGCAAGAAGCCCACCATCTGCCGAGTCAACGGAATGCGGGTGGCCGGCGGGCAGGAGATCGGCATGGCCTGCGACCTGGCCATCTCCTCCGACCTGGCGATATTCGGCCAGGCCGGTCCCAAGCATGGTTCGGCCCCGGACGGCGGCTCCACCGATTTCCTGCCCTGGATGCTCTCCATCGAGGACGCCATGTGGAACTGCATCTCCTGCGAGATGTGGAGCTCGTACAAGATGAAGGTCAAGGGCCTGATCACCAAGGTGGTTCCGGTGCTCAAGGTGGACGGGAATTTCGTCCGCAACCCGCTGGTGATCACCGACCGCTACATCGATGACGGTGAGATCGTCTACGGCGAGATGAAGCGCGGCGAAGAAGCGGCAGCCGCCAAGGAACTGCTGAAGGGAGGCACCACCGACTTCGAACTGCTGGACAAGGAGTTGGACAAGATCATCTGGCGCTTCACCAACCTCTTCCCCGGCTGCCTGATCAAGTCCATCGACGGTATCCGGGCCAAGAAGAAGTTCTTCTGGGATCAGAACAAGCTGCCCAACCGCCACTGGCTGGCGGCCAACATGTCCACCGAGGCCTTCCTCGGCTTCCACGCCTTCAACACCAAGAAGATCACCGGCACGGACACCATCGATTTCGTCAAGTATCGCCAGATGATCGCCGAAGGGCGGCAGATCGACGACGAGGCCATGGCCGAGGTGCTGGGCACGCCCATCGAGGAGTAGGGAGAACGCCTGTCCCCTTTTTTTATCCCAGCATCTTGCCCAGGATTTCCTTGAGCAGCTTCACCGCGGCCATGGCGCTGATGCCGTCGGGGTCCCGGCGGGGGTTGAGCTCCACCAGGTCGGCGCCCAACAGGGGTTGGTCCAACCGCTGGATCAGCCGGATCACGTCGCGGGTGGAAAAGCCTCCCGGCTCATGGTGCGAGACCCCGGGGGCAAAGGCCGGGTCGAGGCAGTCGAGATCGAGGCTGAGGTAGACCGGCCCGTCGAACGAAGGAACCCAGCCCGGTTCCCAGTGCCGCATCTCCAGAATCTCCACACCATACCGGGCGGCCCGCACCCGGTCCACCGGCCGCAGGGTCCGGATGCCGGCCTGGACCAGCCGCCCCACCAGCCCCTCCTCCAGGGCGCGCAGCATGGGGCACCCGTGGGAAAAGCGGTTGCCCTCCAGCTCGTCATAGATGTCGGCATGGGCGTCGAGGTGCAGGATGTTGAGACCCGGACTCTGTCCTGCCTGGGCCCGGAGGAGCGGCAGGGTCACCGAGTGGTCACCGCCCAGCGCCACCACCCGGGCCCCGGCCCCGATGATATCCGCGGCAGCACCCTCGATCAGGGTGAAGGGATCATCGCTCGCCTCCAACTGGAGATCGCCCAGGTCGTGCCAGGAGGAAGAGGCACCGAGGTCCAGGCCGTTTTCACAACAGTAGTTGCTCGACCCACAGTGCAGCAGTTCCCGGATCCGGCCCGGGGCAGCGGCAGGGCCGCGCATGAAGGACGAGTTGCGATCCAGGGGCAGACCGATCAGGGCTACCATCCCCGGCCGCAGGCTGACCAGATCAAGAGGCATTGATGACTCTCCTTTTGTGCCTCAAAGCATAAGGAATGGTTCCCCGGCCGTCAAACACAGCCGACCTGATCCGCTCTTGGTGCCCCCAGTGGCTACGGGCTATACTTACGGATCGAACCGAATCAGTTGCAGAGGCCCTGAATGAACACCCTGCTGATCTATCCGCCCTGGCGGCAGCCCTTCATGCCGCCGCTGAGCCTGGCCGCCCTCACCGGGTTCCTCGAGGACCGGGGGGTGGTCTGCCGGCAGCGGGACCTCAACCTGGAAACCATCCGGCAGCTTGTGGAGCCGACGTGGCTCCAGCGTGCCGAAACGGAAATTCTCCGCCGGATCGCCGAGATCGAAGGCACGGACGAACTGGATGGAGAAACCGCCCTGATTCACCAGACGCTGGTGGGGGCCTCACTCCGTCTCCCGGCCCTCTCCCGGCTGGTGGAAGACGCACGACAGACCCTGCTCGACCCGGACCGCTTCTACCAGCTTGACCACTACCGCCGGGCGATGCGCGACTTCGAGGAAGCGTTGAGCGTTGTCTCGCTGGCCTGGGCGCCCTGCCGCTTCCTGCTGCACGGCCACCGCTCCGCCGCCGAGGCCCAGGGGCCCGACGGACCCATCGAAAAGCGAGCGGCCGGCAGCGAAGAACAATTGCTCACCGCACTGCTGGAGGAATCGTTCATCCCCTCGATCACCGGGACCGTACCCGGCCTGCTGCTGGTGCTGGCCGACTATCGCAGCCAACTGCTGCCCGCCCTGACCCTGCTGCGCCTGGTCCGTCGGCGGCTGCCCGGCATTCGGACGGCCATGGCCGGGTGGATGGCGGAAGAGCTGCTGAGGCGCCCGCCGGCAACAGCCGACCTCAGCGAGGTGATCGACGTGCTGGTCAGCGGCAGACCGGAGGAGCCGCTGCTGAGATTGTCCCGGGCCCTGGAGACCGGCCCGCTGGACCAGGTGCCGGGGCTGGTCCGCCGCGGCCCCGGTGAACCGCCGAAAGTGGTGGCCGACGGAACGCTGACCGCCAACGATCTGCCGGCCCCCTCGTTCAGTGGTCTCCGGCTGGATCGCTACTTCAGTCCCGAACCTGTTCTCCCGGTCCGGGCCTCATCCCGGGCCGCCGAGCAGATTGTGGCCCTCGGGGCCAGGCACGGCTGCCACCGGTTTTTGCTCTTTGGCGACCTCGACCGCCAGACCGCCGATGACGTCGCCGCCCGGCTGGCCCGGGAGACGGAATCCCCTGCCTGGTTCGGATCACTGGACCGGGGCAATCTCCCGGACAAGGATTCCTGCCACCGGCTGGCCACAGCCGGATGTGTCAAGTTGCAGCTCCGGGTGGGCCGGAGACTCGACCTCGGACCGGATATGCTTGACCAGGTCCGCCGGGCCGTGAAGTTCTGTCCACCGGCGGGTATCGGCGTCCACCTGCACTGCAGACTGGATGCGGACAGCCACAAGGGGAAGGTGACCGAAGAGCTGGGCGGATTCTTCACGGAAAACAGAGGGCAGATCACCGGGCCGGGATTCTCCTTCTCCTGCCGGGTGGTCCGGGACGGACATCCGGGCCCCGCCGGCGGAGGCAGTCCACCGGATCTCTACAACGATGCCACCGCCCCGGTTCCGGGAACCGCCCCTGGTTTCGGCCGTGACCCCGGCGACCGGGACCTGCCGCCGGAATCGCCGGGTGAAGAACAGCGCTGGCGCCTGGTCCGCGAAGCCGGGGCAGCCATGGGTCCCTGCCTCACACCCGGCACAGCTGTTCACGATTTCCTCTACCTGGCACACTATGGCCTGGCCCCGCCCACTCCCCCGGCAGCCGAGTCTCCAAGCACCACGGTCCTCGAAGCCGGCCTGGTGCTCCGCCCCGCCCGCGCACTGGTGCGTCGACGGTTTCAGGGCTATGACCCGATGGTTGCGAACAGCAAGGATGCTACCAACTCCATCGTTTTCCGCGCGACCCGGGCGAGGTGGTGGGCTGTTCCCGGGGATGGCTACCGCTTCCGCCCGCTGCCCGACCTGGCCGTTTCGATTCTCGAACAGTGCGACGGCACCAGGACCTGGGAGCAGGCGGTGGAGGCAGCCGAATCCGTAGATCCTCTGGATCACGGTCTGGGTGAACGGCTGGTACGCATGATGCTCGGGGAGGGTTTGCTGGAAACATGATCAACGGTTCCACCAGGAACAATTCCGGACGACTCCCGAGGTGGGCCACCCTGCTTCTCCTCGCCGCGGCAGCGTGCCTGCTTTTCGCCAACACCGTGCCCAACGGCCTGACCCTTGACGATGCCGCGATCATCGGCGACAACCCCCTGGTCCGGCAGCTCAATCCCCTGCGCTACCTCACCGCCGGCTGGTGGTCCGGACAGCGGGCCGGATACGGCGACCAGCTCTACCGGCCGCTGACCATGTTCAGTTTCGGACTGCAGTATGCGCTCCACGGTGTGTCTCCCCTGGGCTACCACCTGGTGAACCTGCTGCTCTACGCCCTCTGCCTGCCGCTGGTCCACCAGTTGCTGCGGCGGCTCACCGGCTGCGGGACCGGTGCGTTCTGGGGATCGCTGGTCTTTGCCCTGCATGCCGTGCACAGCGAGGCGGTGGCCAACGTGGTGGGCCGGGCGGAACTGCTGGCCTTCCTCTTCGGCATGACCGCGCTCTGGCTCCACGCCCGGGACTACCGCCTGGCCCGCTGGGGCAGGGCCGTGGGGCTGCCCCTGGCCCTGGCCTGTTTCTTCTGCGCCGCGGCGAGCAAGGAGAGCGCCCTGGCCTGGCTGCCGGTCCTGGTCCTCTGGGACCTGGCCACCACCCGTCCGGACCAGGGGCCCGGTCCGCGGGTGACGGCGAACATCCCCCGCTCCTACGTCTGGTATCTGCTCCCGGCGGCGGCCTACCTGCTGCTGCGGCTCTCCGCCCTCACCGCCGTGTCGACCGCGGCACGCCCGGGGGCGGTCTACTACCCGGTGAACCCGCTGGCCTACGCCGAGACAGCCATCCGGGTTATCACCGGCCTGAAGCTGCTCTTCTACCAGGTCCTGCTGCTCCTTTTCCCCTTCCGGCTCTGCAGTGACTACTCCTTCGAAGCGATCAGCCTGGTCCGCACCTGGTATGACCCGCTCTTCCTCATGGCCCTGGCCGGTCATGCCCTGCTGATCGGCGGCGCCATCCTGGCCTGGCGCCGCTGCCGGCCACTCTTCTTTGCCGTTGCCTTTTTCTACTGCACAGCGCTGATCACCTCGAACATTCCACTGGCCATCGGCACCATCTTTGGCGAACGGCTGCTCTTTACCCCCAGCTTCGCCCTGGCTGCTGCCGCGGCGTGGCTATTGCGCCGCAGGCATGCGATGGAGGGCGAGGATGACACCCCTGCCCCGCTGGACCGGCGACGGGTTCACGCCCTGGGGCTGGCCGCCCTCTGGCTCACCGCCTCGGCGGTCACCGCCATGTCCCGCGGGCCCCAGTGGCGTGACAACCGCACTCTTTTCCTCCACGATGTGGAGCGCCAGCCCAAAAGTGTGGTGCTCAACCTGCGGGCGGCCGAGATCCGCATGGACGACGGGGATACGGCGGAAGCGGAACGGTTGCTCCTCCGGTCGCTGGAGATCCTCCCCGACGACCCGGTGGCGCTGAACAACCTCGGCGAGCTCTACCGCCTCACCGGTCGCCACCGGGAGGCCGACCAGCGGCTGCGACAGGCGCTGCGTGCCGCGGCCGCTCCCCGATGGGCCTCCGCCCCGCGCAACCGCGCCCTGCCCTGCTACAACCTGGGTCTGCTGCGCATCGCCCAGGAGCGGCACCTGGAGGCGATCTTCTGGTTGAGCAAGGCAACATACCTCGATCCCTCCGACAGCGGCATTCTGGACAGTCTGCTCCAGGCGGCCCTTGCCGGACGGTTGGAAACAAGGTTCCAGACCTGGGTGAAGCGAGCTGAAGACCGTTTTCCCGGCCAGCCGGCATGGCGTTACTACCAGGGCCTCTTCGAGCTCCATTTCCGAAACAACTCCGGAGTGGCGGAAACCCACCTGGCTGCCGCCCTGGCGGCCGGTCCGGAGGACATCCGGTTCCACATCGCCATGGCTGACCTCAAGGCCCAGACCGGACGTTTTACGGAGAGCGCCACACTCTACCGGCGAATCCTGGAGCGCTTTCAGCTGCAGCCGGGCCAGGCGGCAGAAATACAAAACAGGCTGCGTATACTGGAAAGCGGCGTACAGAGGAACTGAGCAGAGATGGCCCGCAGAAAAGCGAAACCCAAGCCGGCGAAAAGAACGGGGAAGCTGTCACCCCCTCCCGCTGTTCCCGTTGATACGTCCAACGGACCACGCCCGGCCGCTTTCGCCTGGGTGCTGTTCGGCATGATCCTGCTGGCCTATGCCGGGCATGCTCTCTCGCTGGGGCAGGTGATCAACGACGACGCCTTTATCTCCTTTCGCTACAGCTGGAACCTGGCCCACGGAAACGGCCTGGTATACAACCCCGGAGAGCATGTGGAGGGGTTCAGCAATCCACTGCAGGTAATGCTCTTCACCCTGGTCCTCTCCATGACCGGCTGGACCCTGCCGGCGGCGTTGGCCGCGGGCAAGACGATGGGTCTGCTCTGTGGTCTGGCCGCGCTCACCGGCCTCCACGGCCTGGCCCGTGAAACGCTCCTCGGCTGGCCCGAGTGGGGGTCCCGCTCGCGCTGGCTGGCCCTGCTGCCTGTGGCCCTGGCTGCCGGCTCCGTGCCGCTGGCCGCGGCGGCCATGACCGGTTTGGAGACCACCCTGCTGGCCGCCCTGCTGACCCTCGGCCTCTGGGCCCTGGCCGTGGAACAGCGTACCGGCCGCTGGCACGGCTCGGCCATCCTGCTGGCCCTGGCCGCGCTGACCCGGCCGGAGGGGGCACTGCTGGCCGGTGCCGCTGCCGCCGGAGCGCTGCTGGCGGCCCTGATGACCGGTGAGGCCGGCAACCGCCTGCGGCTGCGGCAGCCGCTGATCACCCTGGGGGCGATCATCGCCGCCACGGCGGCCTGGACCCTCTTCCGCTACTTTTACTTCGACGGCCAGCTGCTGCCCAACACCTATTACGCCAAATTTGGCGGGTTTGCCGGACGGTCGTGGTTCGACTACCTGGCCTCTTTCTTCGGCAGGTACGGCCTGTTCCTCGTGCCGCTGACCGCTGGTCTGGCGGCCCTGCTGCGTACCGGCCGCCGCACCGCTCCGCTCTGGCCGGCAGCGTCCCTGGTGCTGGTCCACCTGGCCTCCTTCATCTTCACCGGCTCGGACTGGATGCCCGGCTTCCGCCTGCTGGCCCCCACGGTGCCGGCCATGGCCGCCCTGGAATCGCTGGGCGCCCTGGCCCTGCTGGCCCTGCTCTTCCGCCGCCATCCGGCGACGGCGGTGCGCACCTGGGCCGGTTACCTGGCCCTGGGCCTGTTGCTGGCCGGGCAACTGCAGGCATGGCCGCCGCGCACTGAACTGCGCAATGACCTGGCCGTCCGCGAGGCCGGTTACCGCGAAGGCCACCTGGCCCTGGCCCGCTGGCTGTGCGGTGAGGGCCCGGTTCCATCCGGAGCCACGGTGGCCCTGATGGACATCGGCCTGTTGGGCTTCCTCAATCCCGATCTGCGGATTCTGGACATCAGCGGGCTCACCGACCGGGTCATCGCCCGCAGCCCCGGAGGCTTCCTGCACAAGGAATACGACCCGGCCTACATTCTCGATCAGCGCCCGGAGGTGGTGGTGATCACCATGGTGGGCCCTCTGGGACTGGCTGGACCCATCGATCCCGGACGCCTGGAACCGGGCACCGTGGCCGACCGGCGGCTCTTCGCCCACCCGATGTTCCAGAACGGATACCGATTCCAGAAGCTCTTCAATCACCGGCACCCCTCCGTCACCTACGCCCTGGCGATCTACCTGCGCTCCGACCTGGCGTCGTGAATACTGTTCGGCGACCGGCACCCGGACAGGGTGCGGCAGATTTAATGCGTTTCGCACCATAAATCATGGAACTCATGACCTCACCGGGCGTTATGGATATTGAATACTATGGTTGAAGGAAATGTCAGCTAACCGGGTCCGGCTGTCATCCATGCCGGCAGAGTTCCAGAAAAAGGAGTTGAGAATGTATCTGACCCACATGAACTGGAAACGGTGTCTACGGGCCGGCCGCTGGCCGGTGCTGGCCCTGGCCCTTGTCCTGGGCCTGGCCCAGATCTCCACGGCCCAGGTGATCATGCGGGTGCAGGGTGACGCACCCATCACTGCCGACCAGCGGGCCGCGGCGGTGGAGGAGGTCTCCACTGCCCTGCTCAAGACCTATGTCTTTCCCGACACCGCGGAAGAGATGGCGGCTCTGATTGGCCGGAAGTTGAAGGACGGCGCCTATGACGGCATGGACAACGGACCGCGTTTCTGCTCCACCCTCACGGAGGATCTGCGCTCGATCAGCAAGGACAAGCACCTGCGGGTGATGTACACCGGGCTTCCCGGGGAGGGCGGGGCCGAAGATCCCGACCCGGACGAGGAGGATCGTCAGCGGCAGGAACGAATTGAGCAGCAGCGGCGCAGCAATTTCGATTTCCAGAAGCTGGAGATCCTCGAAGGCAACGTGGGCTACCTGCGGTTGAACAGTTTCACCGGCACCGAACTCTCCGGGGCCACGGCGGTGGCGGCGATGAACTTCCTCGCCAACTGCGACGCGGTCATCTTTGACCTGCGGGGCAATGGCGGCGGCAACCCGTCGCTGATCCAGTTGATCACCAGCTATTTCATCGAGGAGCCGACCCACCTCAACTCGTTCTACATCCGTGAGTCGGACACCACCCGCCAGTTCTGGACCGCCGAGCACGTTGAGGGGCCGAGAATGGCCGGCGTGGACGTCTATGTGCTCACCTCGAGCTACACCTTTTCCGGCGCCGAGGAGTTCAGCTACAACATGCAGTCCCTGAAACGGGGCACCCTGGTGGGTGAGACCACCGGCGGCGGAGCCCACCCGGTGAACTTTGTCCCCTTCCCCGAAATCGGGATTTCCATGTCCCTGCCCTTTGGCCGGGCGGTGAACCCGGTCACCGGCACCAACTGGGAGGGCACCGGCGTGGTGCCGGACATCGCCGTGCCGGCGGACAAGGCCCTGGATACAGCTCACATGGAGGCGCTGGAAAAGCTGTCAGAGAAGGCGGACAGCCCGCAACGCAAAGATGAGCTGGCCCGGGCCGGACGGATCATCAAGGCCCGCATCGACCCGGTGGTCTTTGACGAGGCGGCCATGGCCGAGTATGCCGGCAGCTACGGTGACCGGAAGATCTTCGTCGAAGACGGCAAGCTGCTCTACCGGCGGGGCGAGATGCCGCAGCGGGAACTGATCGCCCTGGGCGATGACCAGTTCATCTTCGAGGGGGTGGCCGATTTCGTACTGCAGATCGAACGCAACGAGGCGGGACAGATCACCGCGGCCACCGGTATCTACGGCAACAGCCAGCGGGACGTCAGCCCGCGGGACGAATGATAGACACGAAGCAGGTCATCATATAGAGCGAAAAACTTCAGATGTGGTTCGAGAGCGAGGCGACGGCCGACAAAAAAGCAGAGCATACTTTTGTGGTATGTGAGCATTTTGAGGAGGCCGTCAACAAAGCTCTCGGGTCTCATATGAAGTTTATGGTGGGGGCAGTTCCAGAGCCTCAAACAGTTTATTCATCGCCGTGGTGGCCTTGTCCTGCAGAAAGATGTCGGTGACCCCCTGCCGGCCGTAGTTCGAGGTCTCGACGTTGATCTCGATGATGGTCGCCCCGTTCTGCTTGGCCAGGCTGGGAATCAGACAGGCCGGCATCACTTCGCCGGTGGTGCCCACCAGGATGAAGAGGTCGGCCAGCTCGGTTTCGTGAAAGGACGCCTTGCTCACCTCCTCCGGGATCCCTTCGCCGAAAAAGATGAAGTCGGGTTTGAGCAGGCCGCCGCAGAGGGGGCAGGTGGGCGGCAGCCTTTGCAGGTCCACCTCCCCCGAGGGACGCTTCTCCCGGCAGGCCAGGCAGATCATCCGTCCGGCGGTACCGTGGAACTCGTGCACGGTGCGGCTGCCCGCGTCCTGGTGCAGGTTGTCGATGTTCTGGGTGATCACCCCCTGGAGCAACCCCAGCCGTTCCAGCTCCGCCAGACCGCGGTGAGCCGCGTTGGGCACGGCGGCACCGAAGAAATCGTAGAAGATCTCGCGGATCACCTTCCAGGAACTGTCGGGGCTGGCCAGGAAGTGGTCCAGCTGCAGGAGGGCCGGGTCGTAGCGGTTCCAGAGACCGCCTTCACCGCGGAACGGCGGGATACCGCTCTCCACCGAGATACCGGCCCCGGTGAACCCCACGGCCCGGGTGGCCGCCCTGATCGCCTCCGCTGCCTGCTGGTAGGCCATGCCTCTACTCGATGCGGTAGCGGTTCTGGAACGGGGTGGGCCCCCGCTCAGCACGCACCCCGTAGCGGCCGTTGGCCGCCAGTCCCTCGAGGATGTGGAACACCGTCTCCGGGCTGCTGCCGGAGAGGGTCTCCCGGGCCAGTTCTTCCACGGAGAGCCAGCGGCCCCGGTTCTCACGCAGAACCACGGCCAGGGCCAGTTGGAGATCCAGGACGCCCTGGGCCGCCTTCTTCCCCGCTTCCACCCCGGGTTGGTGGTAGGCGTTGATCCCCACCATGGCGGCATAAAAACCCACCGCCCGCTCGAAGAGGGCGATCAGCGAGCCCAGGCTCTCCGGCGTAACCTCAGACACGGTGACGGTCAGCGAGGCCCGGCCGCGTTCGGCCATGGCCTGGCGCGTCCCGAGCAGGAAACCGGAGAGGTAGTCACCGCAGGTGATGTCCTCCTCCACGTCCAGCGATCCTCCCTCCCGGTGTTTGAGTACCTGGATAAAGGTGAGGAAGAAGTTGTGGATTCCGTCACGAAGCTGCTGCACGTAGGCGTGCTGGTCGGTGGAGCCCTTGTTGCCGTAAACCGAGATCCCCTGGTGGACCACCTGGCCCTCCAGGTTCAGCTCCTTGCCCAGGGATTCCATCACCAGCTGCTGCAGGTAGCGGCTGAACAGGGCCAGGCGGTCCTTGTAGGGGATGACCACCATGTCCTTGAGCCCCCGCCCTTCACCGGAGTGGTGCCAGGCCAGGGCCAGCAGCAGCGCCGGGTTGAGCCGCACCTCCCGCGACCTGGTCAGCTCGTCCATCTGCCGGGCGCCGGTGAGCAGCTGCTCCACCGGGAACCCCTGGAGGGCTGCCGGCAGCAGGCCCACCGCGGACATCACCGAGGTCCTTCCTCCCACCCAGTCCCACATGGGAAAGATGCCGAGGAAGGAGTTCTCCGCCGCGAAGTCGGCCAGCTTGCTGCCCTGGCCGGTGACCGCCACCGCGTGGGCCCCGAAGTTCAACCCGGCACGGACATAGGCCGCCATCACCTCCATCATGCCGTTGCGCGTCTCGGCGGTGGAACCCGATTTCGAGATCACCACCACCAGCGTGCGCGCCAGATCGCTGCCGATGCTGTTCAGCTCCCGGTCCATGCCGTCGGGATCGGTGTTGTCGAAAAAGTGGGCACGGAGCGGATCGTCGGGGCTGCAGAGGGCATCATTCACCAGTTGCGGGCCCAGGGCCGACCCGCCGATGCCCACCAGCAGGAGCCTGGTGAATTTACCGCCACGCTCCGGGGCGAGGTCGCCGGCATGCACGTGCGAGGCGAACTGGCGGATCTGGGCCACGGTGGAGCGGATCTCCCTGGTGATGGCCGCCGTGGGGGCCAGTTCCGGCGCCCGCAGCCAGTAATGGCCCACCATCCGCTTCTCGTCGGGGTTGGCTTTGGCGCCGCCCTCCAACGCCGCCATCTGCTCCAGGGCCGCTTCGATGGCCGGTTCCATTCGCGAAATGAACCCCTCGGAGAATCCCATCCGGCTGTAATCTATGCGGAAGCCGGTCTCGTCATCCCACCAGCACTGCTCCTTGAACTTCTTCCAGGAAACGCTTTTCGCCATCTTCCATCCTCCCGGCATCACTCCACATACCCCAGGGCCTGAAGCTCTTCCACCATCCGTCCCTGGAGGGCCAACCGTTCACCGGACCAGTGCCGACGGCCGGCACAGTCCGCCAGGTGCTGCTGCAGTCGCCGGCGCATCTCGGTAATCCGGCCCCGCTCCCTGGCCGCCAGGTTGACCTGCTCCATGGGATCGTGCCCCAGATGGTACAATTCTTCGAGCCCGTCTGCCAGCCCCACGATATATTTCCAGTCTCCGGAGACGATGGCCTTGCGCTCGGTGCCGTAGGCGATGGACTCACCAGAGGCGTCACGGCCCTCGGTGGCCGCCTCCCCGCCGCCATCCCAGAACGGGCGCAGGGAACGGCCCTCCATGGTGGCGGGCCGCGGTACACCGGCCAGGTCGAGCAGTGTGGGAGCGAGATCCACTGAGCGGCCCCGGCTTCGGGCCACCGTTCCCGCGGGCAGGGCGGGGCCGGCAATGATCAGCGGGACCCGCAGCAATTCCTGGTACTGGCTCTGTCCGTGGCCGATGCCCCAGGTGCCGCGCGGGTCGTTGTAACGCTCGCGCTCCATCACCGAGTGATCCCAGAATTCCTCACCGTGATCCGACACCACCGCCAGCACCGTGCTGCCGGTGGACAGGGCGGCGCCCGGGGGCCGCAGCTGCCGAACGAGCCGTCCCAGCTGGTGGTCGGTGAAGGCCACGGCCGCGTCGTAAAAGGCGATTTTCATCCGGCAGAGCCGGGCCTGATCCGGACCGCTTCGCGGGTCGACACTGGTCATCCCCTTCCAGCCCGAGGGATCAATCCCCGGCGGCAGGGCACCGAGGATCGGTTCCAGGGGTGGATAGTTCTCCGGCCGGGGAAAGTGGGGATGGTGCGGGTCGTTGAGGTGCAGGTAGAGGAAGAAGGGTTCGGCGGGATCGCTGTCCAGCCACTGGACCACCTCCTCGATCACCGCGTCGGCCTGGCCGCTCTCCTCCGGGTAATGGCGGTAGAGATAGTGGTCGAAACCCCGTTCGATTCCCGACCCGGAGGCGAGCCAGGGATTGGTGACCCAGGCGCGGGTCGGGTAACCGGCCTGTTGAAAGGCGGTGGCCAGGGTGGTGACCCGCTGGTCGATGCCGCGGATGCCGATGGGTGTGTCGATGGTCCGCGGGCCCTCGTCCCAGATGGCGGCGCCGTGCACCGAGGGCCAGGTGGAGGTCATCAGCGAGACCACCGAGGGCAGGGTCCAGGGCGCCGCACTCACCAGCTGGTCAAAGCGCACCCCCTGGCCGGCCAGATCGTCAAGGTTGGGGCTGGTGGGGCCGCCGTATCCGTAGCAGCCCAGGTGGTCGGCACGGAGGGTGTCCACCACCACCAGTATCACCGAGGGACGGTCCGCGTCCGCCACTCCCCCGCCGCCGCAGGCCGTTGCCAGCAGGCCCAGCGTCAGGGCGAGTGCCAGAACCCCCGTCGTGTGTCGTCGCTCCATGCTCGCTCCTTGCATTCGTCTCCCGGTGATCAGTGACCGGGGTAAGGCGTCCCCGGCGGGTGGACGGCTCCCGCCCGCTCCACCAGTTGCCGGGTCCGACCGGTCTCCCCCCGGTCTGCAGAATGGCGGCCGGCCCAGTAGAGCATCTCACCGTGCAGCCACCGGACCTTCCGCCCGGCCAGGTCGTCCGCGCCATAGACCCACCGCTCCCCCTCGCGGATGGCGATCTCCGCCGGTGCCGGTGTCGGGCTCCCCGGGGGCAGCAGCCGGAAACTGAGCCCGCGGGGCACCGGTGTCCACCCGGCGCCCACACCGTTCTCCATGGGGATGATGATGTGTACCGGCGCCCCCCCGGCCCCGGCAGCGGCGATCAGCCCGTTGAAAAAGGCGACAAAGGTCTGCTGGATGGTCCCCGGATCGTAGGGCCGGTCCTCCTCGAACAGGGCCAGCTGCCGTAGAAAGGCCAGTTTCTGCTGCTCTGTGACAGCGATGAGGTCGGGGATCTCGCGCTGGAGGTAGTCCATATACCATGAGCGGCGGACCAGGTTGACGTCCACCACCCGCAGGTCCGGGCGGTAGCCGAGGACGTGACGATAGTAGAGCCAGGGAGAGTAGAACTGCCACTCCCGGGTCAGCAGCAGCGTTCCCGGAGCCAGCGGGTCGCAGATTTCGCGGACCAGCATCTGCGCCCGGTTGTCGCTGCTGCGGTCGCACTCCTCCCAGTGCAGCCAGAGAACCGTTGCCGGCAGCAGGACCAGGCAGACGGCCAGACCGAGCTGCAGGTGCCGCTGCCGCGCCCGCCGCAACAGGTCGCCGGCCCCGGCGGCCAGCAGCAGGGCCCCGGTGTAGAAGGTCACCATGTAGTAGGCTTCCTTGTCCTCGTTGATCTCGTAAGCCAGGGCGTAGAAAACGTTGAACAGCACCAGCAGGAGCAGGGTGGTGAGCAGCCGCCGGCTGCCGGGCCGGCGCAACACGGCAATGCCCCAGAGGGCGGTGAGGAAGGCCACCGGGGTGCCCTGGAAAAACGCGTGGCGGCCGATTCGCAGCAGTTCGGCCCAGATCACGGCCGCTGTTGAGGAGAAGAGGTTCCCCTGATACTGCTTGCCGCTGACGTGGCGCAGGAAACGGGTCAGGCTGGTGGCATCGCCCCAGTTGAACTGTGGTCCGAGCCCGGCGAATAACGCGATGGTGGCATAGAGCAGGCCGGCCACCACCGCCACCAGCGCCGCGGGCCGGACCAGCCGACGCCAGTTCCCCGGCGCGGCGGTCCACGGACGTTCCTGCCGGCCCGCTGTGAGGGCGGCGAAGATGAAGGCCGGTGCGGTGAGCGCCACGGTGCCCAGGTGGACGGACAGGGCCAGGGCCCAGAAGAGCGCTGCCAGGAGCAGTTCCCTCCGCGGCGGTTCGTCACCCTCCATGGCCCGCAGCAGGAAGTAGAAGGCCGCGGCCAGCAGGGCCAGGCTCAGGGTGTAGACCTCGGTGAAGGAGGTGAAACCCCAGAGAACAAAGGTGAAGCCGAAGGTCAGCGAGGCGCCGAGAGCGGCCAGGTCCACGGACCAGGCCCGGCCGCGCCGAATCACCAGCCGGGCCGCCAACCAGACCAGCCAGCAGGCGGCGGCGCCGCAGAGGGCCGAGAAGAGGTTGAGGTTGCGGGCCGGCTCGGCCAGGGGCAGGCGGGCAAAAACATACCCCGCCAGCACGTAGAGGGGGAACCCCGGCGGGTGGGCCACACCAGGATCCCAGGCGCTGAGGGCCAGTTCACCGCTGTCGATCAACGTCATCCCCGGCGCCGCGGTCAGCCAGTACACCACCAGGGGAATGAGAAAAGCCGCGGCACCGAACAGACGGGACATGAACACCTCCGGGTGAACAGGATCGTTCCCGCAATTATAAGGAATGTGCGTTTAATTAGTAACCTGTCCCCAAATTAAGGTGTTAACCATTAATCTGTTAATTTGGGGACAGGTAACTTATTTAATCTGAAGTATCGGAGAGGCGGCGGAATATGACGTCCATTTCGTCGGCACAGGAACGGAAGGTGGCGAGAACGGCGGGATCGAACTCTTCGGGCCGGGCACGGCTGTCGTCGCCGTTAACGATGATGCCGTATGCCTCCTCCCCGGAGAGCAGCGGTTTGTAGACCCGGCGGCTGCGCAGGGCATCGTAGGCGTCGGCCAGTTTGACCACCCGGGCCGGCAGGGGGATCTCCTCCTCCTTCAATCCGTGGGGGTAGCCCGATCCGTCCCAGCACTCGTGGTGGCTGAGGGCGATCTGGCGGGCCACGTCCAGCCGCGGAGAGTCACCGAGGATCTCCACGCCGTAGAGGGTGTGGCGCTTCATCTCCTCCCACTCATCGCTGGTCAGTTTGCCCTTTTTCAGCAGGATGTCCCGGCTGATGCGGATCTTGCCCACGTCGTGCATCTGGGCGAAGTGGCGCAACTCGGTCACCAGTTCTTCCGGCAGGTTCAACGTGGCGGCCAGCAGGGCCGAATATTCGTTGACCCGCATCAGGTGGTTGCCGGTCTCCACATCGTTGGCAGCAGAGGCCCGGGCCAGGGCACCCACGGTGTAAAGGAAGGCTTCCTCCACTTCACGGCCGCGGGCGGCGAGGGTGCGGAAAAAATCGTGGTGCAGCAGTGCGGCCTTGAGGATGTGCCCGTATTCTTCGGCCACCTTTCCCGGGTAGTTGATACCCAGCAGGAGCAATTCGCCACCGGAACAGACAGATACAAAATTACGCAGCGACACGCCGCCGCTGCTCAACGAGGCGAGGGGGATGATCTCACATTCGCCCGGGGAGGCCTCGATGTCCACCGCACGGATCGGGTCCCCCTCCCAGTACATTTCTTTGTCCAGGGGGCACTTGCCGAGGTCGATCCACTCGCCCAGCCCCTCGATGGTGGCATCGTCCATCTCCCGGGCGATGAGCCGTGCCCGGCAGCCACGGCCGCCGTTCCGCTCCACTAGCATCAGATACTGCGGGATTTCGTCGTGGCGGGGGGCGGACCGTTCGATGTGCGAGAACATCCGCTGCAGCCAGCGGGCGGTGCCGAAGGTCTGCGGATCGAATTCCTCGAGGATGCCCCGGGAGTAATCGGTGACCGCGCCGAGGTCCTCCATGGCATGGTGCCATTTTTCGCTGAGCTGATGGTAGTTGACCCAGTTGCGGACCTTGGCCATGACCTCGGTCATGTGGAACGGTTTGATCAGGAAGTCCAGCGCCCCCAGTTCCAGCCCGCGGACCCGGTCCGACCGCTCGGACTGGCCGCTGATGATCACCACGGGAATGTTGCTGTAGCGCTGGTCCTCGCTCAATCGGCGGCAGAATTCGTAGCCGTCCATGTTGGGCATGGTCAGGTCGGTGATGATCAGGTCCACGGAAAAACCGGACAGGCGCTCCAGGGCCTCAGCCCCGTCCGTGGCGGTGATCACCAGGTACCCGGCGGATCCCAGCAATGAGTTGAGATAGTCGCGGATGACCTTGTCATCATCCACAACCAGTATGGCCGCATCCGGTTCCATGGGAACACGTCCCCCTGAAGCGATGAACATCAGACACTGAAGGTGGAGCTAAGAATACACCAATTGCCGGCCGTTCCGGCCACCAGTTCAAGAACTATTTGCCATGGGCCCCCGGTTGCACCGCTTGAATGCCCGGCGATAGAATGATTTCCTCAAACAGGATTCCGTTTTCACCGGCCCCACGAGAGGAGATTTTCACCGATGTCGATATTGTCCATCCGCCATTACCCGGTTGCGGTCTGGCTGTCGCCCCTGGCCGCCCTGCTCCTGCTGGTTACGCTCCTCCCCGCAGCCTCCGCCGCCGAAACGGACGATCCGGACGCCTGGCCCGGCTGGGAACTGCTCTCCACCACCGCCATCGGGGCCGCTGATTTCATCGCCGCCAATCCCGGATTCGACGGCCGGGGGGCGGTGCTGGCAGTGATGGACACCGGGGTGGATATGGGCATCCCCGGGCTCACCGCTCTCCCCGACGGCTCGGTGAAGGTGGTGGATGTGCGCGACTTCACCGGCCAGGGGGATGTGACCCTGAAGCCCGGCGTCTTTGAAGACAACACCAGCGGGGTGGAGGGGGGCGATCGCTATCTCACCGTTGAGGGATCCGGCCACAAGCTCTGGGGCGCCGACGCCCTGCCCCGGCACCCCCTGGAAGAGGGAGCCTGGCTGGTGGGCTGGCTGGAGGAGAAGGGCTCGGTCAATTCTTCCGTGCCCGACCTGAACAACAACGGTGACACCGGTGACCGATTCGCCGTGCTTGCTTTCGAAACCGACGGCGATGAGGGAGCGGCGCCCTACTGGGCTGCCGTGGTGGACACCGACGGCGACGGCCGCCTGGATGACGAGAAAGTTATCCGCGATTACCACGTCAACCACGATTCGTTCCAGCTCCGGGGCCGCGACCCGGAGAAGGAACGCAACCTGTTGACCCTGGCGCTGAACATTTACCCCGACGAGGAGCGGGTCTGCATCCACTTCGACGACGGGGCTCACGGTTCACACGTGGCCGGCATTGCCGCCGGGTACCGGATCAACGGCCAGGAGGGATACAACGGCATCGCCCCCGGCGCCCGGGTGATCAGCCTCAAGATCGGCAACAACACCCTCTCCGGCGGCGCCTCCACCACCGACAGTTTCAAGAAGGCCCTGCTCTACGGTGTGGACTACGCCGCGGAACATGACGTACCGGTGATTTTCAACCTGAGTTACGGGGTGGGCAGCGACCCGGTGGCGCGCAACGACGCCGACCAGGTGCTGGAAGAAATCATGGCCGACAACGAGGACCTGGTGCTGCTGCTGACCAGCATGGGCAACTCCGGTCCCGGCATCAACTCGGTGGGCGCGCCCGCCGGCGGCCCCGGGCTGTTCACCGTGGGGGCCATGCTCAACCGCTCCACCGCCCGGGATGCCTTCGGGGCCACCATCCCCAACCACCAGGTCTCCTCCTACTCCTCCCGCGGCGGCCTGGCGGACAAGCCCGACGTGATCGCCCCGGGCACCTCCTGCTCCACGGTGCCGCCCTTCGAGACCCACGACCGCTACACCGGCACCTCCATGGCCACCCCCCAGGCCGCCGGTGCCGCACTGCTGCTGGCCGGCGCCGCCGCACAGACCTGGGCCGACCGGCCGCTGAAAGGCGCCTTGCTGGCCCGGTCGCTGAAAGCCGGCGCCGTGCCCCTGCCCGGGTACACCCGCCTGGATCAGGGCGCCGGGGTGGTCAGCGTGGGCAACTCCTGGGCGGCCCTGCAGCGGATGATCGGGGGGGATGAGGACCGCATCCTGCTCGGCTACCGCATCGAAACATTCTCCCCGGCCTACGCCGACGAGAAAGGCAGTGCCGGCTACTGGCGCTACGGCAGGGCCTTGCCGGCCACCACCGGGGAACAGCAGTTCCGGATCAGCCCCGTCTTTCCCGAATCGGCCACCGCCGACCAGCGCCACCAGTTCTACCGCGCCTTCAACCTCGCCTCCACCGCCGATTGGCTGCGCCCGGACAAAAGCTCGGTCTACATCCGCGGCGAGGGCGAGGCCACGGTCACCCTGCGCCTCGACCCGGACAAACTCACCGGTCCCGGCCTGCACTGCGCTGAGGTAAAGGCTTACCGCAAGGGAGCCGGCCGCCAGGCCGAGGAGTTCACCATGGTGGTCTCGGTAATCACACCGTCCACCCCCGGTGCTGCCGGCGATTACGCCCTCCAGTTGGGACAGGGTGCCGGCGCCGCCGGGGAGGTGAAACGCCAGTTCGTCCGGGTTCCCGCCGGCGCCACCGCCATGCGGGTGGACGCCGCCATCCCCGACGGTCAATACGGCAACGTCCGCATCCAGGCCTACAACCAGGAAGGCTACCGCATCTGGCGCTCACCCTGGCTGAACAGCGAAACCGCCACCCGGAGCGCCACCTGGTTCGTCACCGGCGAAGACCTGACCCCCGGCACCTGGGAACTGGACCTGGTGACCAACTTCCGGGCCGTGGAGAGCTCGGCCTGCGACCTCACCGTCTCCTTTGCCGGCTTCGTCAACGGCACCCCCGGCCCCTGGCGGCCGGACCACCTGGCGGGCGAAGATCCCGCCGGCAGTTTCCGTCTTGGCTGCGGCCTTGACCAGCCGTTCAAGGGACGGGCCCAGGGGATGGTGGAGGGCTTCTCCCGCACCCGCCGGGTGAAAACGGACACGGACACCTGGGAACACACCTTCAAGCTCAACAGCGACCTGGCCGCGGTCCGCTTCCGGCTGACCCTGCCCCCGGGCCAGTTCGGCCGCTTCACCGACCTGGCGGCCAACGTGCTGGACTCTGACGGCCGGGCTGTTCTCCGGGGCGGCCTGACCTTCCCCTTCTGGACCGCCACCTTCACCAATCCGCATCCGGACCGGGCCGGCTCCACCGAGTACACGCTGCAGCTGGCCGGCGGCTTTGCCGACTCGGCCAGGGGCACCGACTGGGAGTTTGAACTGCGCGAGGAGTATGTCTGGAAGAACCCGGTGCCGGTGAATGTCGAGCGGGAAGGCAACCCCGGCTTCTCGCTCTACCCCGGCGTCTGGGTGGAACTGGACTACAGCCTGGGCAGTGCGCCCACCGTCGCCCCCGTCGGCTACCAGCACTTCGGGGTGATCCGCATGATCGACGGCGCCGACGGAACGGAGAAGGGCCGGCTGCCGGTAACCTGGGACTTCCGGCCGTGACCGTTTGTGGTCACTCCGAAATCGAATACAATCCAGTGTGTGGACGCCCTGAGCCTCCCCGACACCGGTAGAATGATGCAGAACGACACACTGGTGGTGATCCCCACCTACGAAGAACGTGAAAACATCGAGCGGATGATCGAGGAGATCTTTGTCCACGCACCCGAAGTGGATCTTCTTGTGGTGGATGACGATTCCCCGGACCGTACCTGGGAACTGGTGGAATCCCGGGTTGCCGGCGACAGCCGGCTGCACCTGATCCGCCGCCAGGGCCAGCGGGGCCTGGGCACGGCCTACATCGCCGGGTTCAACTTCGCCCTGGAGCGAGGATACCACACCATCGTTGGCATGGACGCCGACTTCTCCCACGACCCGCGGGAGATACCAAAGCTGGTGGCGGCGACCGACAGCTTTGACATGGTCCAGGGTTCACGCTACATCGGCGGCGTGCGGGTGTTGGACTGGCCCCTGCGGCGGCTTGTCCTCAGCACCTGGGCCAACCTCTATGCCCGCCTGGTCACCGGACTGCCGCTGAAAGACATCACCAGCGGCTACCGCTGCTACCGCCGCGAGGTGCTGGAGGCCATCGACCTCGCAAAAATCCGCTCCAACGGCTATGTCTTCCTCATCGAAATGAGCTTCCTGGCCTGGTGCAAGGGTTTTCGCCTCGGTGAAATCCCCATCATCTTCCAGGAGCGGCGCGTGGGACAGTCGAAGATCTCGAAGTCGATCATCTGGGAGTCGATCTGGGTGGTGTTCAAGCTGCGGCTGCTGAAGATGTTTGGAAGGCTCTGAGAGTTGGGGACAGCTACCTGTTTTTTAAGTTTGAGAAAGTAGGGACAGTTACTACTTTTACCAGGAAAAAGTAGTAACTGTCCCTACTTTCTGCTACTTTCTGAACGTCTGCAGGGTCTCGGTGATGCGGTCGATGGCGGCGCCGAAGCAGTAGAGGACCGCTGCCGCGGCCAGAATGTTGTCCAGTTGCGGGCTGCCGTCCTCGCCGGCCAGCAGGGGGATGGCATCCAGCCCGGCCAGTTCAGTCCGCTCACCCCGGTCGAGGACCACCACCTGTCCCTCCTGCACCGTCACCACCCGGCCCCCGGACGCCGCCAGTTCCACCAGGGCCGGGTTTTCCGGGTTGCGTGAAAAGAGCACCGGTGTGCTGTAGAGCCGCTCCCGCATGTCGAGGATCAACTGGTCGTCGGCGTTGAGCACGGTGTGGCCGTTCTCGTAGACCTGTTCGGCCACCACCGCGTGGGCGTAGGCGATGTCCTCCATGATCGCGGCCTCGTCGTAGAGCAGACCCTCGTCACGTAGATTGAGCACTACAGCAATATCGGCGAACTGGTACCCGAGACCGCGGTCGAGGATCGTCTCCACCGGGATCTCCAGCAGCGCGCAATCGATGGTGGGGTCGCGCAGGGTCATGGACGCGCTCTCGAACCCGGTCATCTCGCCCTTGAGCAAGACCTCCTCCCCAACCATCAGCCCCCGCGAAGTGGCGCGGCCCACCCGGTAGCCGGTGCTGGAGAGACAGTGGTACAGCATGTCCACCGTGGTGGTTTTGCCATCGGTGCCGGTGACCGCCACCACCGGCACCCGGCTGTGGGCGTCATCCGGGAAGAGCATTTTCACAAAGGGTTCGGCCACGTCCTGCGGGCTTCCCGTCAGCGGGTTGAGGTGCAGGCGGAAGTCGGGTGCGGCACCCACCTCGATGACCACGCCACCATTGTCGAGAATCGACTGCTCCAGCGAGGGGGCCACCACGTCGACGCCGGCCACATCCAGGCCCAGGGCCCGGGCCGCCCGCTCGGCGAGCATGCGGTTCATCGGATGAACCCGGTCGGTGACATCGTGGCTCGCCCCGCCCAGCCGGAGGTTGCCCGAAACCTTGAGGGCCAGCGATTGGCCGGCGGGCAGCACCGATTCCGCCGTGGAGCCGCTGAGAGCAAGGATCCGTTCGGTCTCCTCATCGATCTCCACCCGGCTCAACTTCGACTTGTCACCCACCCCGCGCTCCGGGTCGCTGTTCAGCCTGGCCACCAGTTGCTCCACCGTCTGCTGCCCGTCACCGGTGATCTCCGGTGGGACCAGCCGGGCCGCGGCGGCGAAACGGCCGCCAAGCACCAGCAGGCGAAAACTCTCCCCGGCCACCAGTGGCTGGGCGATCACCGCCTCGTCAAACTGCAGCGCCCGGGCCACCGCCTGCTCCACCGCCTCCGGCGTGGCCGGCCCGAGGGTTATCCCCCGGCCGAGGTGCCCGGTGCACGGTTTGACGACCAGCGGTGCACCCTGTTCCTGCCGGAAGGCCTCCACCGCGGCGGGGTCCCTGGCCAGCACCGTGGGGGGCACCGGCACGCCGGCATCGGCCAGCATGCTGTTGGTCAGATACTTGTTGTCCGCCGTCTCCACCGCCAGCAGGCTGGTGTCCGAGGTCACCGTGGCCCTGATCCGCTTCTGGTATTTGCCGGTGCCCAGCTGCACCAGGTTGTAGCGGTCCAGACGGTACCAGGGGATACCCAGCTCCCCGGCCCGGTCCACCACCGCCTGGGTGCTGGGGCCCAGCAGTCGATCTTCGCGGATACGGACCAGGTCGCCCAGAACAGGACCCACGGCAAAGGGACGGTCCTCGAGGATGCAGTTGACCAGGTTCAGCGCAGCGCGGGCGGTGTACAGGCCCACCTCCTCGTCAAGGAAGCGGAAGATGACGTTGTAGACCCCCTGGGTGGCCGTACTGCGGGTCTTGCCGTAGCTCACGTCCATCCCGGCCAGGGTTTGCAGCTCGATGGCCACGTGCTCGGTGACATGGCCCAGCAGGGTCCCCTCGCTGACCCGCAGCAGGAACCCGCCCGGCTGCCCCACCGAGCAGTGGTGACTCTCCAGCGAGGGGAGCAGGGTGCGCAGGCGTTCGGGAAAGCCGGGGATATCAGCGGTGAAGACTTCGTCAAAGGCGCCCAGGTCGAGGCGCAGCGCCACCACCGGCCCGGCGCTGAAGTAGTTGGGGCCCGCCAGGACCTTGATGCCCAGCGACTGGAGCGGACCCTCCTCGAGACGGCACTGGGGCAGGTCCTGGTTCAACTGTCGCTCCTTCCCCCGCAAGCGGGCTAGCCCTCGTAGCTGCCTTTTTTCAGCGGCACGGCGTCCCGCACCATCATCTCGCCCCGGGCCACCATGTGGCAGACCCTGAACTCACCGTCCAGCAGCACCAGGTCGGCGTCGGCCCCGGGGGCCACCACGCCCTTGCCGGGCAGCTTGAAGATCCTGGCCGGGTTGGTGCTGATCACCTGCACCGCCTGGCCCAGTTCCAGCTTTTCTTCAAGCACCGTGTCGCGCAGTTCGTCGAGCACCGACTTGGGCTTGCCCATCTCCAGCTGGACCAGGTTGCCCTGGTCGTCGAAATCGGGCAGGGACCCGCAACCGTCTGACGTCATGGTGATGTGCTCCAGCGGCACACCGGCGGCCAGCAATTCCGCAATGGCCCTGGAGGGCTTTGTCTCGTACTCGGGGAAGAAGGGCCAGGAGCTGGCGGTGATATCGACATAGCCTGTTTTGCCGTAGGTCTTGGTGTCCTCGAAGATGTAATCGTTGCGGTTGCAGTGGGTGGGCAGGAACTGGGTGTATTTCAGTTCGCTACGGGCCACCACGTCATGGAGGATCTGGAAGGGGTTCTTCGCGTCGCCCATGTGGAAGTTGACGATGCCGCCCTTGCCGCCCAGCATGCCGCCCACCCGGGCGTGGGCCACCAGCTTGATCAGTTCGTCCACCGTGGGGCCCGAACTGCGATGGTCGGAGATGGCGATCTCACCGGCGCCGATCACCTCATCGATCATGGCGATATCCTTGCCCACATCACCCAGAATGGTAGGCGTGGGCACCTGGTAGGCCCCGGTGAGCATCCAGGAGGATACCCCCTCGGCCCGCAGGGACTTGGTCTTCATCAGCACGCTCTCCACCGAACGGGTGAGGCCGTCGGTGCCCAGGCAGCCGATCACCGTGGTGACCCCGGCTTCCAGCAGGTAGGAGAGCGGCATCTCCGGCGTGCGAGTGGCTGGCCCGCCCTCGCCGCCGGCGCCGGCGGTGTGGACGTGCCCGTCGACAAAACCGGGGACCATCCGGAGGCCGCCGGCGGATATGACGTCAACCTCCACCCCGGCCGGCTCGCCGATGGTGTCGGCCACGGCCACCACCTTTCCGCCGGCCACCAGCACGTCCTTGACGCCCTGGGGTTCGGGTGAAAAAAGATCGCATTCCTTGAACAGAATCATCCTTCGTGCCTCCGCAAACAGTATCGTCCTGGATCAGTCGTATTTTCGCAGCAGCTCCGGGGCCACACGGCCCACCAGATCCAGCAGAGCCGCATCCCTGCCGCCGGCCTCCTCGAAGGAGAGGCGGCCCACCTCCTCGCCGTCCCGGGTCATCACCGCCCGGCCCTCCCCCGCTTCCACCAGCCAGCCGCCGGGAAGCAGGTCGCGGCGCAGGATCGCTTCCTGTCCCGCCGGTTCCTCGAGGATCACCAGGTCCGCGCCCTGGTGCACCATACCGTAGTCGTCGATCTGGTCCGCGGTGTGACTGAACAGCGCCGCGTCCAGCTTCGGGTTGCGCAGCAGCAGTTTGACATTGTCGTCGTGGTGCTTGTTCTTGTGAAAGTAGCCGCCGTTGAAGTGGATACCGTCGGCGGTGAGGGCGCCGAACTCCAGTCCCGGCCGCACCCCTTCCAGCAGCAGGTGGATCCCCCCGGCCAGCCCGGTATCGATGCGGTTGCCGGCGATGATCGGTACTCGCCCGTGGGCCGGCGCCGGGAAGTGCCCCTCCATGACCGTGCCGGGAACGTCGATGGACTCACCGATGGCCGGGGCCAGGTGCATGAAGACGCCGGGGCCGGCGTTGATCTCGATGATGCCGAAACTGCCCTCGTCCCAGGGTTTGGCGATGTCTTGCGCCAGCACGTCGATACCGAGGATCCCCACCTCGATATACTTGGCGATGTCCTCCACCATCTTCACATTCTTCGGGTGCATCTTGTCGGTGACGTTGATCGACACCCCGCCGGCCGAGATGTTGGCCACCCGCCGGAGAAAGACCCGTTCGCCCTCCTTCGGCACGTACTCCAGCGAGAGGTCCTGCAACTGGAGATACTCCCGCAGGTCGTCGTCGATGTTGATCTTGCACAGTGGTGAACGGGCGTTGTCCAGCCGGACCACGGTATCGTTTTCCGCCGCAATCAGTTCGCTGATCGTGCCGGAACCGTCCCCGTCCACGTAGGCCGGAACCCGCTCCAGGGCGGCGACGAACTTGCCGTTCACCGTGAGCAGCCGGTGATCGGTGCCGTAGATCTCCTTTTCCACGATGGCCCCGTCAAAGGAGACGCCCTCCTCGCGGCAGGACTCGAGGATCCGGCCAAAGGCCGTGCGCACCTCGGCGTCGGACTTGATCCCGGTGGTCACCCCCTGGCCCTTGTGCCCGGCCAGCGGTTTGACCACCACCGGAAAACCCTGCTCGTGGGCTTCGGCCACCGCGGCATCGGCGGTGAAGGTGTTGCTGCCGCTGGGCGTGGGGAACCCGCACATCAGCAGGAAGTCCTTGACCATGTCCTTGAAGGTAGTGAACTCGGTGTCCTTGATCGAATCGGTGTGGAAGGTGGTGGAGCGGCCGCGGACGTGCCGCTTGCCGTAACCCCACATGAAGACGTTTTCCTCGTAGAGGAAGAGCACCGGGATGTTGCGCTTCAACCCGGCCTCGATGAGGGAGTAGATGGTGGGGCCGCCAAAGACGGTGGCGTCGAACTCCCCCTGCAGTTTCTCGAAACCGCCGTCAAAATCGAACGGCTGGTCGCCGTTCAGGGCCCGCAACCAGTCGGCGACGAACTCGGCACAGTTCCGGGCGATGAGGTTGTCCAGGTATTCCACCGCCACCAGCACGTCATCCCCGTCGCCGTGCACCGCGTATTTGTTGACGAAGAGGTCGATGTCCATCTTCATCACCTGGATCAGCACCTGGGCGTAGAGTTCGGCCACCCGGTCCGGGAACTGCGCATCCAGGGCAGGAAATTTTTCCAGCACCGCGTCGCGGTAATGATCCACTTCGGGGCCTTCCGGGGCGAGCAGCAGGTTGATCACCAGCGCCTGCCGGTCCAGATAGAAGTTCGGACCGATAAAATTCTGGAATGAATGCACCGTGAAATCTTGCATCAGGAATCTCCTTTTCCGTGGCCCGGACTTTTCACGATTTCACAACGGACCACCGCCGGATGTTGAACCGGACGCCGGCCGAGAGAAAGCCGAGCCGCAGCCCATCGAGGGAGATGGGCGTGTCCAGTTCGCATTCCTTGTAGTTGCTGTAACTGAGCTCCTGGGAGTTGAGGACGATCACCGTGCCCTGACCCACCACTTCAGCTATTCCCCCCGGGCCGATGATCATTCCCGTGTTCTCGCTGAGGCCGATCCCGCGGTCATTGCGGCTGTTGACCAGGAACTGGGCCAGACGGCCGATGCGGTTGCGCTTGACGAAGTGGGTATCAACCGTGATTCCCCGGATAAACCCGAACCCCTGGCTGTGTCGCACGCGCCCCTTGTGCAGCCCCTTGAGTGTGCCGTCAAACAGCATCGGGTCGCTGGCCGCGGCGGCCCCGGCGCTGCTCCCGGCCACCGTGGCGCCTCGCCGTAGCGCCTGGCGGGTCTCCTCGATGGCTCGACTGCCGCCGAGAAGCCGGACCAGTCGGACCTGGTCACCGCCGGTGAAAAAGATCAGGTCCGAGGCACTGATCCGCTTGGCGTGACGGTCCAGATCGGCCTCGTCGCGAGCTCGAATATCCAGCGTGAAAACACGGCTGACGCCCAGACTGCGAAAAGCCCGGGCATACTGCCTGGCCAGGCCCGCCGGGCTCCGGCTGGCACTGGGAATGATGGAGACGGTTCTGGCGCCGTTGAGATCTACCGTGCGGCGAAGAATTTCCTTCCTCCCCGTTCGGTCCTCGGCACCACCGATGAGGACGAGATACCCCCGCCTGGGTCTGATCTGTTCGTTCTTTTTCACGGTTGCACCGGATGTTGGCCGCCTGCCCTGCGGCAGTGCGTAAGCCAATACTTATGTAGGAATTAGGGCGTGAAGTTTAGCATGGAGATTCAGGCTCGGTCAACCGCGCCACCTGCTTGGCCGAGCCCTGTGCCAGGGTTGCGCCGCCGGTAAATCCTGCTATGCTCTTGCCCTTCAATCGGCGGAGCCTGTTCGTGGCCGTCAGCAGGGACACTGGTGTGGGGCGGAGAGAAGAACCCGGTGGGAAAAAAAGCACAGAACAAACAGGTGAAGCCGGAGGTGATTCGCGTTCGGGGAGCCCGGCAACACAACCTGCGCGGTGTGGACATCGATCTGCCGCTGCAGCGGATCACCGTGATCTCCGGCGTCAGCGGCTCAGGCAAATCCTCGCTGGCCTTTGACACCCTCTACGCCGAAGGGCAGCGGCGCTACGTGGAGACCTTTTCCCCCTATGCCCGGCAGTTCCTCGACCGGATGAACCCGCCGGACGTGCGGCGCATCGTCTCCATCCCCCCGGCCATCGCCATCCAGGGTACCGACCCGCTGAAGAGTTCGCGCTCCACCGTGGGCACCATGACCGAACTCCAGGACCACCTCAAGCTGCTCTTTGCCCGCACGGCCACCCTGCACTGCCGAGGCTGCGGCGAACCGGTGCAGCCGGACACCCCGGAATCGATCTGCCGGGTTTTGCTGGAGGACGCGCCCGGCCGCAAGGCGGTGGTGGCCATGCCGCTCAACGTGCCCCGCAGGCTGCCGGCCGCCGACGTGCGCCGGGCCCTGGAGAGCCAGGGCCTCTTGCGGGTTATTGCCGGCGATGAGGTGGCCGGTCTGCAGCAGATCCCTGAACGGCGGCACAGCAAACGAATCGAAGTTGTGCTGGACCGGCTGGTCATCGACCCGGCGGAGAGCGGCCGGATCATCGGCTCCCTGGAGACGGCCCTCGACCTCGGCCGTGGCCGGGCCCTGGTCTTTCTGCCCGGGGACAACCGGCGTCTGCACTTCTCCACCGGCCGCCACTGCGCCGGCTGCGACATAGCCTATGACCCGCCCACGCCCAACCTCTTCTCCTTCAACGACCCGGTGGGCGCCTGCCCCGAGTGCAAGGGGTTTGGCCGGCTCATCGAGATCGACCCCGAACTGGTGATTCCGGACCAGCGAAAGACCATCGCCCAGGGCCCGGTACGACCCTGGGTCACCGGCTCCTTCACCGAGGGGCAGGACGAGCTGGTGGCCTTCTGCCGCCGCCGGGGCATCCCGCTGGACATCCCCTGGCGTGAGCTTGGCCGGGAAACGCGCCACCTGATCTGGGAAGGCACCGACGACTTCCCCGGCGTCATCGGCTATTTCCAGTGGTTGGAAACCAAGTCGTACAAGATGCACGTACGGGTCAAGCTCTCCCGCTACCGTCTCTACCGCACCTGCACCGCCTGCGGCGGCTCGCGGCTGCAGCCCGGTGCCCTGCTCTACCGGCTGGGCGGGCTGACCCTGGCCGACTTCAACGCGCTGCCGGTGGACGGTTCCCTCGGTTGGCTGCAGCACATCGAAGCCGAACTGCCCGGCGATCCGGCCACACGGATGATCCTCGACGAGGTGCGAAACCGCCTCGACTACCTCTGCCGGGTGGGCCTGGGCTACATCACCCTCGCCCGGCAATCCCGCACCCTCTCCGGCGGGGAGGTTGAGCGGATCGGCCTGACCACCGCCCTGGGCACCGCACTGGTCAACACGCTCTTCGTGCTGGACGAACCGAGCATCGGCCTGCACCCCCGGGATGTGGGCCGGCTGGTGGAGGTGCTCCACGGCCTGCGCGACGCGGGCAACACCGTGGTGGTGGTGGAGCACGATCCGGAGATGATGAGGGCGGCGGACCACGCGGTGGACATGGGCCCCGGCGCCGGGGAGCAGGGGGGCCGGGTGATCTACCAGGGCCCGGCAGCCGACCTGCCGGCCTGTGCCGAATCGAGGACTGGACGCTACCTGGCCGGAACCGAGCGGATCACACCGCCGGCGCGGCGACGCCGGCCAAAACGCGGGAGAAACATTCGCCTGCTGGGAGCGGCGGAACACAACCTCAAGGGGGTGGACGCGCGCATCGATTTTGGTCTGCTGACCTGCATCACCGGAGTCTCGGGCTCGGGCAAGAGCACCCTGGTGGAGGAGGTGCTCTACCGCAACCTGCGCCGCAAGCTGGGCAAACCCCAGCTGCCCCACGGCGCCCCGGGGCGTTGCCGCGGCATCCGCGATGCCCACCGGCTGTCCGACGTGGTGCTGGTGGACCAGGCCCCGGTGGGGTCCAGCCCCCGGGCCAACGCCGCCACTTACCTCAAGGCCTTCGCCCCGATCCGGAACCAGTTCGCCGCCACCGAGCTGGCCGAACGGCGGGGTTTCAACGCCGGGACCTTCTCCTTCAACGTGGACGATGGCCGCTGCCCCACCTGTCGCGGCAGCGGCCACGAGAAGGTGGAGATGCAGTTCCTCTCCGATATCTACCTCCCCTGCCCGGAATGCGGCGGCAGCCGTTACAAGGCCGAGGTGCTGGAGGTGCGGCTGCGGGGCAGCAGTATCGCCGACGTGCTGCAGATGACCGCCTCCGAGGCCTCGACCTTTTTCGGCGGCAAGGTCCGCGATGCGCTGGAACCGCTGGTCACCGTGGGACTGGGCTACCTCCGCCTGGGACAGCCGCTGAGCACCCTCTCCGGCGGCGAGGCCCAGCGGGTTAAACTGGCCGGGAGGATGGGTCCGGGGACCAGACCCGCCGACAAGCCTTCGCTGTTTCTCTTCGACGAGCCCACCACCGGCCTGCACCCCACTGACGTGGCCCAATTGCTCCGGGCCTGGGAACCGCTGCTGGACGCCGGACACGGCCTGGTGGTGATCGAGCACAACCTCGACGTGATCGCCGCTGCCGACCGGGTGATCGACCTTGGCCCGGAAGGGGGTGACCTGGGTGGCCGGATCGTGGCCCAGGGCACTCCGGAGGAGGTGGCCACCGCTCCCGGGTCGCACACCGGCCGCTACCTGGCCCGCCATCTGGAGCAGTTCTCACACACCTCTGAGCTGGAGGGGGTGGCCGCACCGCCGACAGCCATCTATGCCGGGAGCCGGCTGCAAACCACCCCTGAGAACGGTGCGGCGGTGGTCATTCAGGGCGCCCGCCAGCACAACCTCCGCAACATACGGGTGGAGGTACCGCTGAACCGCCTGGTGGCGGTGACCGGCGTCTCCGGCTCGGGCAAATCGAGCCTGGCCTTTGACGTGCTCTTTGCCGAGGGCCAGCGCCGTTACCTCGATTCGCTTTCCACCTATGTCCGGCAATACGTCCGGCCGCTCACCCGGCCCGACGTGGACCGGATCAGCGGCATCCCCCCCACCGTGGCCATAGAACAGCGCACCAGCCGCGGCAGCCGGCGCTCCACCGTGGCCACCCTGACCGAGATCTACCCCTACCTGCGCCTGCTCTTCACCCGGGTTGGGGTTCAGCACTGCCCGGGATGCGATATCCCCATCGGCGCCCGCCAGCGAACCGCCGTAGCGGCGGCCGTGGCCCGGGAGTTCCGTGGCCGGCAGGTACTGATCCACGCGCCGCTGATCCGCTCACGCAAGGGTTTTCACCGGGAGGTGGCCCGCTGGGCCGCCCGCAAGGGGTTCGAGACTCTGCGGGTGGACGGGGTAGCTGTATCATCACGGAAATTTCCCGACCTGGAACGGTTCAGGGAGCACGACGTTGATGCGCTGGTGGGTGAGTTCAAACTCCCCGCCTCGGGCCGCCGGGCCAGCGTGGCGCTGCGCGAGGCGGTGGACCTGGCCCTGCAGGTTGGCGACGGCCTGCTCCAGGTCACCGGGGCCGGCGAGCCCGGTCCCGGCGAGGTGTTCAGCACCCGTCGCAGCTGTCCCGGCTGCGGCACCGGCTTCCCCGAGCCCGATCCGCGGATGTTCTCGTTCCACAGCCCGCTGGGCCACTGCCCGTCATGCAGGGGCAGCGGGGTTCTGGGCGCCCCGGATGAAGAGGAGAATGGCCGGCAGAAGGACTCCACGGCGGCGACCTGCCCGGACTGCACGGGCCAGCGTCTCAATCCGATCGCCCTGGCGGTCAGGGTGGGTGGGCTCTCCATCGCCGACCTCACCGCCCTCACCGTGGAGCAGGCGGAGGAACTGCTGGCCGGCGGCCTGGGGCTGGACCAGCGGCAGATGCGGGTGGCCCGGGTGATCATCTCCGAAACCTCGTCCCGCCTGGCTTTTCTGCGGGAAGTGGGTCTGGACTACCTCGGCCTCGACCGCGCGGCGGACACCCTCTCCACCGGCGAGGCCCAGCGGATTCGTCTCGCCGCACAACTGGGTTCCAACCTCCGCGGCGTGCTCTACGTGCTGGACGAACCCACCATCGGCCTGCACCCCCGTGATAACCGCCGTCTGGTGGCCACGCTTAAAAAGCTGCGGCGCAAGGGGAACACCGTTGTGGTGGTGGAACACGACGAGATGACCATCCGCAGCGCCGACCACGTCATCGACCTGGGCCCCGGCGCCGGATCCGGGGGCGGCGAGCTGGTGGCCACCGGCCGGCCGGCGGAGATCGCCAGGGACAAACGCTCGGTCACCGGACGCTGGCTGCGTCAGGGAAAGCGCACCCGCCGCTTGACGGCAGCCAGGACGCCGCGGACGCCGGCCGGCGCTATCCGGATCAAGGGCGCCGCCGAGCACAACCTCAAGGACATCGACGTGGCCATCCCCACCGGGATCTTCACCTGTGTCACCGGCGTTTCCGGCTCGGGCAAGAGCACCCTGGTCCGCGAGGTGCTCCACCGCACTGTGCGCCAGGCCCTGTCCCGCAGCCACCGCCGGTCGTCATCCCCGCCACCGGGTCGCTGCCGATCCATCGAAGGGGCGCAACTGGTGTCCCGCACGGTGGAGGTGGACCAGTCCCCCATCGGCCGCACACCCCGCTCGGTGCCGGCCACCTATGTCGGTTTCTACGACCGGATCCGCCGGCTCTTTGCCGGCCTGCCCGAGTCGCGGCTCCGCGGTTACGGCCCCGGCCGCTTCTCCTTCAACGTCAAACAGGGCCGCTGTCCCAACTGCGAGGGCCAGGGCCGGCTCCGGGCGGCGATGAGTTTTCTCCCCGATGTCTTTGTTCCCTGCACTGTCTGCGATGGCCGCCGCTTCGAGCCGGAGACACTGGAAGTACGCTTCCGGGGCCGCAGCATCGCCGGCGTACTGGAGATGACCGTTGCCGAGGCCCGCGAACTCTTCTCCGAGGTGTCCGCCATCCGCCGGCCGCTGGCCCTGCTGGAAGAGATCGGCCTCGGCTACCTGCCCCTGGGCCAGCCCAGCCCCACCCTCTCCGGCGGCGAGGCCCAGCGGATCAAGCTGGCCGCCGAACTGGCCGCCGCCGGTACCCAGGGCGGAGACACCCTCTACATCCTCGAGGAGCCCACCACCGGCCTGCACGCCGGCGACGTGGCGCGGCTGGCCACCGTGCTGGAACGACTGGCCGATGCCGGCAACACGGTGGTGGTGATCGAGCACAACCTCGACCTCATCGCCCGGGCCGACCATCTGATCGACCTCGGCCCAGAGGGCGGCGACGCCGGGGGCCGTTTGGTGGCCCTGGGCACCCCCCGTGAATTGGCCTCCACCCCTGACCGCTCCCACACCTGCCATGAGCTCGCCGAGTATTTCGGATAGGGGACAGCTACTCCCTTGCCCAAACATCTGATTCTTATCGGGATGAAAACAGCGGGGACAGTTACCTATTCTTTTCAGCAGATAGGGACAGCTACCTCATCCTTTAACTGATTGATTATTGGATAGATATGATTTGCAGGGACAGTTACATCCGGTTTCGCTGCTCCTGAAATGAGCAGGACCATAAGGAGGTAACTGTCCCCACCTCAATCAAACAACTGATAACAAGTGGGATATGTAACCAGGTAGCTGTCCCTCATTTAGTCACCCTGTGACATGTCAGGGCACTTGCCAACACCAGGGTGCTGGGCTACGCTGTTCCGCAGGAGGAACCCAGAATGCTGAGAAGAGTACTGCCCGCGCTGACCCTGGCCCTGATGCTGATCCTGGTTTCCTGCGGATCCCCGGAACCACCGCCGGTTCCCGAGGAGACCGCGGTCCAGATTGAACCGGGAGCCGTGCAACTGGTTCTCTTCCTGGTGGTGGACCAGTGCACCACCGACCTGCTTCAGCGGTTCTCGCCCCTGCTCGACGACGGCTTCCGCACGTTCATTGACCAGGGAGCGTATTTCACCGAAGCACACCACTTTCACGCCAGAACCACCACCGCTGTGGGCCACGCCACCCTCTCCACAGGTTGCTTTCCAGGCCGCCACGGCATCGTGGACAACTACTGGTATGACCAGGAGACCGGCGAGCGGGTCTACGCTGTTGACGACCCGGAGCTGAGCACCTCCCCCCTGCGCCTGCTCTCCCCCTCCCTGGGTGACTGGCTCAAAGCGGCCGACGGGAAGTCGAAAGTATTCGCAGCCAGCGGCAAGGACCGCGCGGCGGTGCTGATGGGCGGCCGGGACGCGGACGGTGCCTTCTGGTGCGACGCAAAAAAGGGCACCTTCACCAGTAGCGACTACTACTACCCGGATGGAGAACCTGCCTGGGTGGATGACTTCAATGACCAGCGCCATCTCGAAAAGCACTTCGGGGAAGCATGGGAACCGCTGCCGGTGGACCAGGAAGCGCTGGAGGCTGCCGGCATAGCCAACACCGATTTCGGGCCGCTCCACCCGGTTTTCCCCCATGTGTTCGGAGTGGCCTCACCCGCGCCCAACCGCTATTTCTTCCAGGGCGCCAGCTACTCCCCCTGGGGGGATGAACTGCTGGCCCTCTTTGGCCGCCGGATCATCGAAGCCGAAGAACTGGGGGCTGACGGGCACCCGGACCTGCTGATCCTCTCCTTTTCCGTTCTCGACTGGGTGGGTCATGACTACGGGCCGAACAGCCGGGAGGCACTGGACACCATGATGCGTCTTGACGGGTATCTGGGCGGCCTGCTGGAGTTCATCGACGACACGGTGGGTCTGGAGCACACCCTCATCGGTATTTCCTCGGACCACGGTGTGGCGCCGGTGCCCGAACTGCTCGCGGCACGGGGCGAACCGGGGTCCCGGCTCACCGCCGAAAGCGTGCTCTGCTTTCAGCAGGCGGGCCGCCAGTTGGACCAGAAGTATGGCGACCAGGACTGGTTCCTTCCCGGGCCCCGCCTCAACCCGGCGGCGGTGGAGGGATCGGGTGTGGCTCGGGAGGAGCTGGAACAGACACTGGCGGCGCTGCTCAGCGACTGCCCCGCCGTGCAGAAGATCTGGACCCGCAGCGACCTGCGGAGCGGATCGTTTCCCGATGACCCGTATTTCACCTATTACCGTAACAACTACCACGAGGACCGCAGCCCTGACCTGATGGTCCAGTACGAGCCCTTTCACAACGCCACCCGCGGGTCAGCCACCACCCACGGAACCCCGTATCGCTACGACACCCACGTGCCGCTGATCATATTCGGTCCCGGCGTGCCGGCGGGCCGGGTGCATGAACGGGTGAACACGGTGGACCTGGCGCCGACGCTGGCCGCCCTGGCCGGCATCCCGGTCCCGGCGGAGATCGACGGCCGCTCGCTGGTGCCTAACCTCGAAGATGTGCGGATGGTGCTGAACGAGGAGGATCTGGCCGCGGCGGAGCCGGTGGCTCTGGAGAGCGGAACGCCATGAGGCCTCGGTGCTCCAGGCTGGCCCGATTGCTGCAGCCGGCATCGTCCTGCTGGCCGCAGCCGGCTGCAGCACCAGCGTCCCGGACAGGCAGCCGCCCGGCATCGTGCTGATCACTCTGGACACCCTGCGCGCCGACCACCTGGGCTGTTACGGCTGGGCCCGGGCCCGCACGCCACATCTCGACGACTTCGCCGGTTCGGCCCTGCGCTACACCAATGCCTATTCCACCATCAACACCACCCTGGCCTCTCACGCGGCGATGATGACCGGCCGCCATCCCCAGGAACTGGGCATTCCCCGCAACAGCTTCCCCCTCTCCGCCGACATCACCACCCTGGCCGAACTGCTCTCGGCCAGGGGGTATCGCACCGCGGCCTTTGTCAGCTGCTCGGCGCTGGCCTCGGACATGGGTCTGGCCCAGGGGTTTACTGTCTACGATGAGGAGTTCACCATTTCGGCCGCGGACCAGAACCAGCGGAGGGCCGAAGCCGCCACCACCGCCGCCCTGCACTGGCTGAGCCAGAACCGGGACGAGTCCTTCTTCCTCTGGGTCCACTACTTCGACCCCCATTTCCCCTACGACCCGCCGCCGCCCTTTGACACGATCCACGGCGACGGCTACCAGGGGCCGGCGGACGGCAGCATGGCCTACCTGGAGCAGCTGTGGCAGGGGAAGGTCACCCCCACCCGGGCCGATCTGCAGCGTCTGGTGGATCTCTACGACGGTGAGATCGCCTACCTCGACCACCACCTCGGCCCGCTGCTCGATCGATTGGAAAGCCCGGAGATGAAGGGGAGGACCCTGGTGGCGGTCACTGCCGACCACGGTGAACACCTCACCGAGCGGCGGCTCAAGTTCTACCACGGCAACTATGTCTACCAGCCCAGCATCAGGGTGCCACTGATGATCCGCTACCCGGTGGTTCCCCCCCGGACGGGGGTTGTATCGGGAACGGTGCAGACCCTCGACCTGTTCACCACCCTGCTCACCGCGACCGGAGTGGCCGCACCGAGCCCGGGATCAGGCCGGGACCTCGCCAGCCCGGTTGCAGAGCTCACCGCCTTTGCCGAGGCCAGCCGGCCGTGGGCCGTGGAGGACGATTTCCCGAGGGGTATCAGAACCTGCCCAAGGCCACCATGGTGGTGCAGTATCCCTGGAAGCTGGTGGTCACTTCGTACAAGCGACAGGTTGAGCTCTACCACCTGGAAAAAGATCCCCTGGAGCGTATGAACCTGGCCGGTCAGGAGGTGGACCGGGCGCGCCGCCTGCACCAGCTGATGTCCGATTGGCGGGAAGGGGCAGGCCCCAGGGCCCGGTCCCCGAGCCAGGAAAATCTCCGGCGCCTGGAAGCCCTGGGCTACGTCCAGTAGGTATTCAGTCCAGCACCTCGGTGTTGGGGTAGAAGCCGCTCCAGGCGAACCAGTAGGCCATCAGCACCGTCTTCTCTTCCAGCTGGGCGCCGAGGTGTTCGCCGCCGGTGCAGGCCCCCTGCTCCAGGTCCCAGACCGAGCCAGTGCCCCGGTCGGTGACCGGCCCGGCCTCGGCCTCCCGCACGAACTGCAGCGGCACGCCCTTGTGCCGTCTGGTCCAGGCACGCACGCCCCCGTTGACCGAGCGCAGGAAGACCACCGCCTCCTCGCCCACCATTCCGTTGACCACCGCCCCCTCACCCAGACGCTCGTCGGTCACCGCCAGGGCATGGGGGCCGCTGGTCACCCCGTGCACCAGGGTCTTGCCCGGCATCTTCTCCTGCAGCCACATGGCGCGGAACATGCCGGTTTTTTCCTCGTCATCGAAGTACTGCTGGTATCGTGAACTGCGGATCTCCCGGCCTTTCTTCAGCACTCGGGTCTCGGGGTGACGCGCCGACCAGGCCGACCAGGTAGTCTGCACGGAAGGGATTGTGGCCAGTTGCTGGCCCAGCAGTGAACCCTCCATGGCAACACCGGTGACATGGCTCCAAAGGGTCTTTGTTTCTTCATCCTGCATGATCATGCTGTTGCGCCACAGTTTGCCCGAGACGATCATGGTCAGGGTCTGGTCCTTGACGGACCGGGCGTGTACCACGCCCGAATGGCAGAGCGGTCACCAGGTGACGGCGATTGCCGAATCCCCGACGGTGTCGTTGACGATCTCGTGGGCATCCAGCTGCCAGGCCGAATAGGCCCGGGCCTCTTCACCGATCACCACACCGAGCACCGGTTCGTGGGGCAGCATCTGCTCGGCCGCCGCGGCGCCGCTGACGAATTCCGGCGACCTGATGTCCGGGATGGCCCCCGGGGGCAGGACGGTGTACATCGGCTCGCCATCGAAGGTGCCGTGCACTTCCGGCTCCGGCCGCTGGGCCATCGCCGGTAATGACGACGCCAGGACCATCACCAGACAAAGTTGGAGCCATCTGCGGATTCCTGTCAATTTCATCGTAAGGTCCTTTCTCTGACGGTTTCGCTCCGTCGGCCATATTTCCCAATATCCTGTAAATTTGTCGTTCATCAGGGTAACCCGTTACAGTATCCCTGCCAAACCGGGCAAAAGCAGGATGGAACCTGTTTGACAGCTATTGAGCGTATCGCTACGCTATTCATACCGTCGGCAACGGCGGAACCAAACAGCGGCCATCCACCGGTGCTGACAACGTGAAGAAAAATAAGACGAAGGGAACCGGGAAAAAACCCGCGCCCATGATCCCCGCCGGACGGACGATTCTCCCCGTATGGGCGGCGCTGCTGCTCTTCGTCCTTCTCGGCGCCCTGCTCTACGCCAACACGCTGCAGGTGCCTTTTGTCTTCGACGATGAAGCCAGCATCCGGGACAACCCGAACATCCGCTGGACATCGCTCTCCCTGGCCAACCTGAAAACCGCCTCCCGGGAGAGTCCGGCCCCCCACCGGCCGCTGGCCTATGCCAGCTTTGCCCTCAATTACATGATTCACGGGTACCGGCTTCCGGGATATCACCTGGTGAACACCGTTATCCACATCCTGGCCGGGTTCTTCCTCTTCCTGCTGATCCGCGGGACGCTGGCCCTACCGCTGTTCCACGGCCGGTTTCGCCATCCCGACCTGTTGGCCCTCTTTGCCGCCCTGCTCTGGTTTGCCAACCCGCTGCAAACCCAGTCGGTGACCTACACGGTGCAGCGGATGAACAGCATGGCCGCCATGTTCTACCTGCTGGCCATGCTGCTCTACCTCCACGGCCGTCTCCGCACCGAGGAGGGGGTGTCCGGCTGGCCCTGCTTTGCCGGCTGCGCCGCGGCGGGGCTGCTGGCCTGCGGGACCAAGGAGATCGCCGCCACCCTGCCGCTGATGATCCTGCTCTACGAGTATTTTTTCCTCCAGGACCTGGACCGCAACTGGCTGAAGCGCGCCCTGCCCTGGATCGCCGGACTGCTGGCCGCGTCACTGCTCCTTGGCTTCATCTACCTCGGCACCAGCCCGCTGCAGCGGGTTCTGGACAGTTACGAGTTCCGCGACTACACCATGATCCAGCGGCTGCTGACCCAGCCCCGGGTGGTGCTCGATTACCTCGGGCTCTTCGCCCTGCCCCTGCCCGGCCGGCTGAACCTCGACCACGATGTGCAGGTGTCCCGCTCGCTCATCGACCCGGCATCCACCCTGCCCGCACTGCTGGCCCTGGCCGGGCTGCTGGCCGCCGGCCTCTTTTTCGTGCGTCGCCGGCGACTGCTGGCCTTTGCCATTCTCTGGTTCCTGGGCACCCTGGCCATTGAGTCCTCGGTGATCGCTCTGGAACTGATGTTCGAGCACCGGGCCTACCTGCCCACCATGTTCATCCCTCTGGCCCTGCTGGCCCTGGCCTGGCCGCTGATCAAACAGCCGAAGATCGCGGTGATCGTGCTCTCGGTGGCCGTCCTGCTCCTCTCGGCCTGGACCGTGCAGCGCAACGCCGTCTGGGCCGACCCGGTAACCCTCTGGACCGACGTGGTCAAAAAGTCACCGCAAAAGGTGCGGCCGCACAACAACCTCAGTTCGCTTTACATCGACGGCAACCAGCTGCCCCTGGCCCTGCGCCACGCCGGCGAGGCGGTGCGTCTGGACCCGGAGAACGCCGACGCCCGCTTCAACATGGGCAGCGCCCTGCTGCGCGGGGGCCGGATGGATGAAGCGGAAGCCAGCTTCGAAGAGGCGTTGCGTATCGATCCGGAGTATGCCAAGGCCCACACCAACCTCGGCGGGATCCGCTTCCACCAGGGGGATGTGGACCGGGCACTGGACCACTGGCAGGAGGCACTGCGCATCGACCCCGACGATCCGCTGGCCAACCACAACTGCGCAGTGCAATACGAGAAACGCGGGCAATACGACCGGGCGATCATCCATTTCCGTCGCTATCTGAAACAGGAGACCGAGGCGGTGGAGATCAGGCTGCGGGTGGCCGCCCTGCTGGAGCGTCAGGGCTGGCCCGGAGAGGCAGCCCTGGAATATCGGAGGATCCTCGAAACAGACCCGAACCACGGCGAGGCGCGGACCAGGCTCGCCGCCCTGGAGGAAAGGAGTCGGTAATGGCAAAGCTCACCAAGGGAAACAAGGCCGATCTGATCTGCATTGTCATCCTGCTTCTGCTCAACCCGGCCACCTGGTATCTCGCCAAAGGCCCGGAGAACGTCTTTCCCGACTCGGCGGCCTACATCGCCATGGGCGCCAACATCCTGGGCAACGGTCTCAGCTACCTCCCCTCCTGGGGCCACGTGGACGTGGGCCTGGTGCTGCCCCCGCTGTTCCCCCTGCTCATCGGCTTCGGCAAGCTCTTCACCGGCGGTGACGCGCTGGTGACAGCACGGCTGCTCACCACGCTGTTCATGCTCGGTTGCTCGGTGCTCGGTTTCTACTTCCTGCGCAACATGAGCCACCGGGCGGTGGCCCTCTGCGCCGTGCTGCTGATCCAGCTCAACTACCACTACCTCTCCATGGCCCTGACCCCGCTCACCGAACCGCTGTTCATCTTCTTCACCCTGGTGGCGCTGCTCCTCTGGCAACGGCTGCTGAACAATTCCCACCGCTGGCAGCTCACCTGCCTGCTCCTCGGCGTCGCCGCCGGGCTGACCTACCTCTCGCGGCAGATCGGCCTGGTGCTGGTGGTCTTCTTCGTCCTCTTCACCCTGGCCCACGGGCTGGTCACCATGCGTGACCGGCTGAAAGAGGTGCTGCTGCGGTCGCTGCTGGTAGTGGCCGGGGCCGCCATCCTGGTGGCTCCCTACCTGCTGGTGGTCAAGACCCAGACCGGCCACCTGCCCACCGAACAACGCTTCCGCCTGGGTCAGTATTCGGTCCACGCCCCGGACGAGGAGGTGGCCAGGGAGGTGCGGGAGATCAGGGAATACGAAGCGCCGGACTACGATACGCTCTACAACCGGCGGCGGGCCTGGATGAAACTGATCCCCGACGGCTCCGAGATGTATTCCTACGTGCTGCTGGACGAGGATACCGCCGGCACCGAAGCGGCCATCCCCGAGCTGCGGCTGCCCCAGCAGACCGGGATCCGCCTGCTGGCCAACATCGGGTTCCTCGGCAACATCACCGGCACGTTCGTTGTGGGGCTCTTCCTGCTCACCGCCGTTCTGGCGCTGCTGGGCCGCAATCGCCCCAAGCCCTTCTTCGCCAGGGCCGTGCTGCCCCTGCTCATCCTCTTCTACATCCTCTCGCTCTCCCTGGTCACCGGCCTGGTGGAACGCTACCTGTTGGTGGTCTTTCCCCTGGTGATCCTGCAGATCTTCACCGAGCTCTATGCGTTCATCGGCATGCTTGGCGAGAAACCGGGCATCAAGGGCCTCCGTGAGGGCATCCTGGCCGTGATCCTCGCCGCCGGGCTGGTGGCCACGCCGCAGCTCTACACCGATGTGGCTGCCCGGCCCTGGCTCTCCGAATCTTCGGCGCCGCTGGTGGAGTTCCGCGACCACACCACACCCGGGGACCCGGTGATCAGTGTGGTGCCACAGTTTTCCTACTACGTGGGGGGCAGTTACCGCTACCTGCCCAACGACTCGCTGGAACAGGCCGTGGCCTACGCCCGCAAGACCGGGGTGAAGTGGCTGCTGGTCACCAGGGACCCCTCGTCACTGGAGCAGGCCGCGCTTTACACCAATGCCGGCTGGTTCAGTCAGGGCCGGCCGGACCAGTCACACCCCGATCTGCTGAAACTCGCCGCCCGGTCGGCCGACGGCTACGGTTATCTTTTCGAGATTCGGCCATAGTCGAGTAAACTTTTAAGGGACGAGCACCGTCAATAGACAATTGACCGTCATTGTGCAACAAATTGGGGTCAGGCACCGCTTTGTTGCGTTTTTCTACATCCTTTCAGGAGTACTATCCCAATGCGAAAAGGCCTCACCGTTCTCTCAATACTGATGCTGCTTGCCGCCGCGGCCTGCCAGCAACCTCCACTGTGGTTCGCGGGGGACACCTTCGACGGGGCCCTTGAGCAGGCCCGGTCCGGGGAGAAGCTGGTCCTCATCGATTTCTACTCACCCACGTGAGGCCCCTGCAAACTGCTGGATCAGCAGTTTTTCAACAACAGCGAGTACGAGGAATATCTCCACAGCACTTTTGTCATGATCCACGCCGACTCCGCCGACGAATTCGGCAAAACTATTTTTGACAAGTTCGGCATCCGGGGCACACCCACGGTGATGGTGCTCAACGCGGAGGGGGAGGAGATTGACCGGGTGGTGGGTTACGGCCCCTCGGCCGCCGAGTTCCGCAACGAGCTGGAGAAGGCCTACACCGGCGAGTTCACCATGCTGGCCCTGCGCCGGGCCTTTGCCGAGAACCCGGAAGACCTGGCCACCGTGGCCCGGCTGGCCCGCAAGCACCAGGGCAACTACAGCATCGACAAGATGGCGCCCTTTGTCCGGATCCTGATCCAGCGGGCGGACGAAACTGCCGCCCTCACCCTGCCCCTGGGCGACAACGGCGAAGAGATCAACGCCCTGGAATATGCCCGGTTCATGCAGCTCTATGAGAAACCGGAACTGATCCCGGAAACGCTGGCCGACTACAAGGAAAGCAGCCTGCGCGGCACGGCTTTCGACCTCCTCTCGCGTGAGATGAGGAAAGAAGCCACCCGGGATGGGAGTTTCGGCGTGGCCGAGATGCTGCTGGAGCAGTATCCCGACGAGATCCCGCTGCTCAGCGCTTACATCAGGGCCAGCACCCAGACCGGGTACCAGACCGAACGGGCAGTGGAACTGGCCGACCACCTCACCTCGCTGCCGTCATTCGAACCCGATTCCCACATCAGCCCCGATCTGGCCCGGCTCTATGTCAAGGCCGGCCTGGACCAGAAGGCCCTGGCGGTCTACGGTGAAGCGTACATCGCTCCGTTCATGGACGAGGACACCGGCCAACTGAACGGCTATGCCTGGTTCTGGGCCCTGGAGGAAAAAAACCTGGAGAGCGCCCTCAAGGCAATCCAGCGGGCCGCCGAGATCGACCCGGCGGACGACAATCTCCTCGACACCATGAGCATGGTGCAGTGGATGATGGGCGATCACCAGGCAGCCATCGCCACCGAGGAGAAAGCCCTGGAGATGAGCGGTGGCAAAAACACCGACTACCAGGAGCGGATAGACAAGATCAAAGAGGACATTGAGCAAGATACCACCAGCCAGAAGTAGCTTCAGAATCTCAGCTGTGGTCCGAGAGCAAGGCGACGGCTGACGAGAAAGCGGAGCATACTTTGGTGGTATGTGAGCATTTCGAGAAGGCCGTCAACGATGCTATCGGGCCTCAGATGAGATTATGGTGCTGCTTCTATGACTGATTCGACCTTCCAGATGAAAACCACCCTCGGCCGGACCGGGCTGAGCGTCAGCCGGATCGGTCTGGCCGGGGGATACAAGGCACCGGCCAGGGCGGTGGAGCGAGCCTTCCACGACTACGGGATCAACTTCTTCTACTGGGAGACCCGCAAGCAGGGGATGCGTGAAGCCTTGCGTCCCCTGCTCCAAACAGAACGGGACAAATTGGTGGTGGCCATCCAGAGCTACGACCACTTTGGCCTGTGGCTCAATCGCTCGGTGGAAAGGGCGCTCCGTGACCTGGGCATCGAGCAGGCGGAGATCCTCTTTCTCGGCTGGTTCAACCGCAAGACTCCCCGTCGACTACTCGACATGGCCCTCAAGCTCAAAGAGGAGGGCAAGGTTCGCTTCCTCGGCTTCACCGGCCACAACCGCCTCTATCACGGTAAAACCGCCCGCGACCCCGACTCCCCCTTTGACCTGCAGATGATCCGCTACAACGCGGCTCACCGTGGCGCCGAGTCAGAAATCTTTGACGGTCTGCCCGATCAGCCGCCCGGCATCGTCACTTACACCGCCACCCGCTGGGGCCAGTTGCTGAAGCAGAAGAGAATGCCGCGCGGTGAACGCCCGCTCACCGCCGCCGAGTGCTACCGCTTTGTCCTCACCCACCCCGCCGTCGATATCTGCCTCGCCGGTCCACGCAGCGAGGAGGAGATGGACCAGGGCCTCCAGGCGCTCAACCAGGGGCCACTCTCCCCGGACGAAATGGACCGCATCCACCGCATCGGGGACCACGTTCACGGATAGGCTGTCCGGTACTCACTCGCGACACATAATAACGCTTGACATTATTAACGCGACGCGTTATGCTTCAACCATGATCAAAGACTTCAAGTGCAAGGAGACTGAAAAGATCTTTCAACGTCTGCGATCACGGAAGTTTTCGTCAGAAGTCCAACGTATCACACTGCGAAAGCTGCTGGTCCTTGATGCAGCCGAGGCCATCAGCGATTTACGGATTCCACCATCGAACAGGCTCGAAAAACTTGGTGGTAACCGACGAGGGCAGTTCAGCATCAGGATCAATGATCAGTGGCGACTCTGTTTCAAATGGAAAGACGGAGATGCCCTTGGTGTTGAGGTCATCGACTATCATTAGGTGAGGTTATGGTAAAAAAGCTTGATCCTATCCACCCCGGCGAGATCCTGCTGGAGGAATTCCTGATCCCCATGGGGATCAGCCAGTATCGTCTGGCCAAGGACATCAGCGTCCCGCCACGCAGGATCAATGAGATTGTCCACGGGAAAAGAGCGATCTCCGCTGACACTGCGCTCCGCCTCTCGCGCTTCTTCGGCACTTCCGAACGATTCTGGATAAACCTGCAGTCCAGATATGACCTGGAGGTTGAAAAAGACCGGCTCGGATCAAAACTCGACGAAGAAGTGCATGCCTTCTCAGCGATGGCCTGAGTTGTATTGCTGTCTTTCTTTATCCGCTCCCCTTCATTGGCGACCCTCAGCACATTTTCATGGACAATCACATATGCGGTAGAATTGCGTCAGTGTTCCGTCCAATCGCTGAATGGAAACAAGGAGACTGCCATGGCCCGGTTGCTGATTGTCGCCTGGATGTCCATCCTCCTTCCGGTGAGCCTGCTTCCCGCCGCCGTGATCCACGTCCCCGGCGACCAGCCCACCATCCAGGCCGGTATTGATGCGGCCATATCCGAGGATATCGTGCGGGTGGCCGACGGGATCTACACCGGGGAAGGCAACCGGGATATCGACTTCCTCGGCAAGGCGATCACGGTCCGCTCGGCAAACGGCCCGGAGAACTGCATCATCGACTGCCAGGGCAGCGAAGGGGATCCCCACCGCGGCTTCTTCTTCCACGACCACGAAAGCCGGGGATCGGTGCTGGAAGGTTTCACCATCAGGAACGGTTACAACAGCCCGAACGCCAACTACGGCGGTGGCATCGCTATTCAGAATCACGCCAAACCGACTATCAGAAACAACATCATCACTGAAAACTACGGCGGCAACGGCGGCGGCATCTCCCTGTACGCCAGCGCCGCCCCGCTGATCACCGGAAACCAGATCGTGGGCAACGATGCAGGTTCCGGCGGCGGCATCTTCGGCGGCGCCGACGTATCTCCCACCATCTCGGACAACCTGATCAGCGGGAACAGTGCCTCCTATTCCGGGGGGGGGATCCGAATCCAGTCCGGCTTCCCGATCATCACCGGCAACACGATTACCGACAACGACGCCGTGGATGGCGTCGGTGGTCTGATCTGCCTGGCCGATCCGGGGGCAACGATCATCGGCAACCTGATCGCCGGCAACCGGTCCGTCGACGGGGTTGGCGGGATGGCGGTGGGCGGCGAAAACCAGTTGGTGGCCGACAACGTGATCGTGGATAACGTATCCCAGGGTTTCCTGGGTGGAGTTTCTTTCTCAACCTACCCGGTGGACTACGGGGTGTTCATCAATAATCTCGTCGCCCGCAACCGGGCCGATGGGGCCTGCGGGGGAGCCTGGTTCAGCCTGGCCTGGGCCACGGTAAAGAACAACACCTTTATCGAAAATGAAGGCCAGGAAGTCGGCGGGGTGATGGTCCACGGCAGCAATTACGAAGACCGGCCGCTGGAATTCGTCAACAACATCGTCTGGGACAACATCTGCCCGAAGGGGTACGAGATCAAACTGGAAGTCAGCAATACCTGGGGCCCGCCCTACATGGAGATCAGTTACTCCGATATCATGGGCGGAATCGACGCGGTTGACGTCTGCCCCCAGTGCAACCTGACCTGGGGCGACGGCATGCTGAACACCGACCCGTTGCTCATCGACGGCCCCGAAGGTGAGCACTACCTGAGCCAACTGGCGGCCGGCCAGCCCAAAGAGAGCCCCGGCGTCGACACGGGAAGCGAGCCCGCCGCTGGCATCAGCTTCGAGACACCGGACGGAGTGGTCTATCTTTCGCATTTGACCACCCGTACCGACCAGGTGGGCGACGGCGGGATGGTGGACATGGGATATCACTATCCCGGGAATGCCGGCCCGTTGCTGATCACCGGCCCCGGCCCGGCCGAGGGGAACCCGCCCCTGGTCCGGATTTTTCCTCCGGCCCAGGACGCTGCCCACACCCAGGAGTTTGCGGCCTACGGTGCATCAAGCTACGGCGTCAACGTGGCCTCCGGCGACATCGACGGTAACCCGGGGAGCGAAATCCTCACCGGCGCCGGCCCGGGCGCCATCTACGGCCCACACGTTCGTGGATTTACCACTGACGGAACCCCCATCGACGGCCTGAACTTCCTGGCCTACGGCACCAACAAGTGGGGGGTCAACGTGGCTGCCGGCGACCTTGACGGCAACGGCATCGACGAGATCATCACCGGGGCCGGTCCCGGCGCCGTGTTCGGACCACACGTGCGTGCCTTCAGTTTCGCTGGCAACAACGTTACCGCCCTGCCAGGTGTGAGCTACTTTGCCTACGGCACGCCCAAATGGGGGGCAAACGTCACCGCCGGTGACATCGACGGCGACGGCTTTGACGAGATCGTCACCGGCGCCGGGCCGGGACCGATCTACGGCGCGCACGTCAGGGGCTGGAACGTCGACGGCGGCACGGCCGCAGCCATCCCCGCGGTGAGTTTCTTCGCCTACAATACACCGAGATACGGCGTCAACGTCACCTGCTGCGATGTGGACGGCGACGGGATCGACGAGCTGGTCACCGGCCCCGGCCCCTCCAGCTGGTTCGGTGCCCACATCCGGGGCTGGAACTTCGACGGTGTCGCCCTCGAGGCACTGGATGGGTTCAGCTTCTTTGCCTGGGACCCCTCCGAAGCAATCTACGGAGCGAGAGTCGGCTCCGGCAGTGACCTGGACGGGGACGGCCGGGACGAGTTCGTCGTCTGCCCGGGCCCCGATTCTGAAATGGGCTCTACGCTCAAGGTTTTCAGCTACCAGGAAGCCGAGGTATCCCTGCTCTTCTCGCTCCAGGCCTACCCCGGCGACTGGACCCACGGTGCCAATGCCGTCACGGCAGTGGCACCCTGACACGGCGCATATTTGCCATCCCGCGTGAAACATCCTATATTTAGGTGTTGTCTGTTGTTCAACTGCACCGGGATGTTTCATGCGCAAAGCTGTTCCCCTCATCCTCGCCCTGGCCCTCTGCCAACCGCTCTTTTCCGCCACGCTAAAAGAGATGCATCAGTCCGCGTCACCGGGGTTCGGCTACGACCGCTACATCGAACTGGAGACCGGGGTACCCTACACCGGCGGGCTGATCATTGGCGGAACCTTCAACCGCATTACGGCACAGTTCGAGCCTGGCGGCGAGGACGTGCGGATCGTGGGCAACGGGGCAATCCTCGACCTCCAGGGGGCGGAGATCTGCATCTCCTACTGCAGCAACCGGCTGGACATCGACGACTGTGTGATCATCAACGGCAATATCCGCTACCGCGGCTACCAGGACAGCTCCACCGACCACTGGCCGGCCGGCTTTGTCCGCAACGTCACCTTCTACCGGCCCCACGACTACGCGGTGCGGATGCTCTCCAGCGCAAGAAACATCGAACTGGACCACAACCTCGTCGTCGATCCGGTGGACACCGGTCCCGACGTTCACTACCTCAATGGCAGGGCCAACGACTGGCTCCCCACCGGCCTGGCATTTGCCCTGAGCGAGCTGCCGGGGTGGCTCAACGGCCCGGATATCCACCACAACTGGACCTGGTTCTCCGACCCCACAGCCAATGGCAACCCCCTGCTGCACTACGGCCTGCTCTGCGACTACGGCTGATTCTCCCCCGAGCCGTGGGCCGGGGCCGGTTCGGCCCCCTGGAACAACGTGATGGGCACGAACCCCCAACTGGCCGACCCGGAGAACGGTGACTACAGTCTGGCTCCCGGCTCACCAGCCCAGGGCCACGGCTGCCAGACCTTCGCCCGGGGCGAACGTCTGCCAGCTCCTGCCCGGACCACGGAGCTCCTGGCACTCACCCACCCACGGAGAAACGAGATCGTCGTATCAGGCCCAGTGACCACCGATACGACCTGGGATGCCGACCTGGTGCGGGTGGTGGGGGACGTCACCGTGGAGGATGGCGTGGCCCTGACAGTCACACCCGGCACCAGGGTGGAGTTCGAGGGTTACTACCGCCTCTCCGTCCTGGGCGCCCTCATTGCCGTGGGCAGACCGGAATCGATGATCACCTTCACCACCCACCAGCCGACAGAATTTTCACTGGACCGCACGCTCACCGGCTGCTGGAACGGCATCCGTTTCCACGGCACGGCGGCCACCAATGAAAGAAGCCGTCTGGAGTATTGCCACATCGAGTACGGCAAGGCAGTGGATGACACTCTGGCAGACTACGAGTGTGGCGGCGGGGCGGTCTCGGCCATCGGCTTTGACAAGCTGACCATCGCCGGCTGCGTCTTCAGCAGCAACCTGGCCGAGTATGGCGGCGCGCTCTACATCTACGACGCCTCGCCGGTGATCTACAACAACCTGTTCACCGACAATCACGTGCTGGTCAATGCCTCGGCCATCTACTGCGCCTACTCCTACCCACGGCTGACCAACAACACCATCGTCGGCAACCCGATGAACAACGAAGAGTATCCCTACGAGGAGACCGGGGCCATCCTCTGCTTCCTCGCCAAACCGGTGCTGACCAACAACATCATTCGCAATAACGACCCCGACAGTCCCTACATTCACACCCAGGTCTGGCAGGGCAAGGCGTTTTACACCTGGTTCAACAACATCGAAGCCGGCACGGTGACCAATGGCAACATCGACGCCGACCCGCTCTTCCGCAGCGGCCCGGACGGCGGGTTCTACCTCAGTCAACAGGCCGCGGGAGACCCGGCGGACAGCCCCTGCCTCGACAGCGGCAGCGGCCCGGCGGACGCAGTGGGATCACCAGTGCCCGGGGCCGTTCCCACCATCGGCCTCACCACCAGTCGCACCGACCAGGTGAACGACAGCGGCCTGGTTGACATGGGCTTCCACTACGGCTGGAAATCAGCGGCGGCATCCCTCTCCTGTACCCCGGGGTCGGGCACCCTGCCCTTCCAGACCCAGTTCTCCGCCGGCATGGCCAACCGTTTTGCCGGCTTCACCCGCACCCTGGCCGCCCGCATCAATGTCCAGTTGGCCGGGGGCCAGACCTACGGCAACTGGCGGGCCGGCTACGCCAACCTCGGGCCGGACAGCGGCCTGATCAGCAGTTGGGTCCAAGCCATCCCGGCCCTGGGCTCTCTGGCCGGTCTGAACAGTTTCACCCTGGTGGTGGAGGATGTGACCCCGGCCCCATACAACCAGCCGCCCTACCCCTCGTCCGGGGATGCCGATACCGATGCCTGCCAGGTGACCGGGATCGCCCCCTGACCTCAGCGGTACTCTTCGAACAATCTCTCGGCAAAAACCCGGTTGGCTTCGGAATTTGGATGCTGGTCAAAGGGCAGGATCCAGAGCTCCCGATCGGTGCGGCCATCGAGACAGCGGGTGAGGTCGATGCAGTTGATCCCCTCGGCCTCGATCCGCTGCCGAATGCCGTCGTAGAGCGGGTGGAAGGTCCCCTTCTTCAGATCCACCATGATGGGCAGGATGGCCACGGTGAGCGGCGTGCCATGGGCTGAAGCGGCCCGGTTCAGCCGGGTGAGCGCTTCCATATTGGCGGCAAAGGCCTCGCGCTCGAACACGGACGGAGAGACGAGCTGGCGGATTCGCTGCCTACGGATCAGCCAGCGATGTATCCGGCCCGAGACAAAGGCGTAGCCCTTCCAGTTTTCGGCGAGCCAGGGGAGGGAGAGCGGGTTGGTGACGAAGTGGTTGGCCGGGAACCAGACCAGGTCGTTGATGTTGAGGGCGTAGAGCACTCCCTGGTGCGGTGCCCGCTGCCGCACGTCCTCGTAATTTCGAAGAATCTGTTTGGCGTTGGCGCCACGGTGGGCAAAGTTGAGGAAACTGACTGCCGCCCCGTCCCTCTCCAGCAACTGCTGCATTCTGAAGACAAAGCAGTCCTCATAATGCAGACCATGGCCGTAAGCAAATGAATCACCGAGAACGAGGATGGTGCGGTCGTTCAGCGGCTGCTCAGATGCCGCGATCCAGCGGGCGCCAAACTGGTTGGCGTGGAAGCGGATTACGCCTTTGGAGGGCGCGTAGTACCCCTGGTGGTCGAACTCCAGGGGGATGCGTTCGCCGTAGCTGTTCAGGGGGGCGAAACGCCGTGGCCGGCCAATGGTCTTCACATAACGGTAGGGGTCGTTGAGCTGGACCTCACCGGCGCCGGACGGGGCCAGCCGGCAGAACAGTTCGAGCACCAGGAAACAGCAGGCCAGGCTGGCCAACAGCAAGACGATGTTGGCCAGCCGGCGGGGCCGGCGCCCCCTGTTCTCTGGATGGCTCATGCTCGTTGCGGGGCCATTATCTCGGGCTCAAAACCAGGGCGACGAAGGTCGATCCGTCATCCTGGGAAATCATGGTCATGGAGACCTCTCCGCCGTTCCCATCGATGCCGGTCATGGTCCGATTGCCCATGGTGAACGGGTCGCCAACGGTCCAGCCCAGGTCGCCATAGAAATCCTTGAACCAGGCGAAGGCGGTGTCCTTGTCCACCGGCACGTTCTGCAGCAGGGTGAAATCACCATCACCAGTGGACGACTTGTCTATCTCGCCATCAGGGTGAAGGGGGATGAAATCGAGCGGAAACCCCTCGGGAACTTCACCGAAGTAAATCCCTTCACTGGCCGCCATCTCCCGGTACTTGGCCATCATCTCGGCGGCCTCGGGTGATTTCAAAGAGTTATCTGTCGACTCCTCTTCCTCCTTCACCGCCGGCGCTTCCGAGGCGGCACCATCAGCGGCCTCCCCCACAGTCTCCTCGGCGGTGTCCGATCCACCGCAGGCGATTCCCGGAATGGCCAGAGAAACCAGGGCGAGACAGACCAGCAAACTCCGTAAAACCATGATCATTTGATGCCTCCTGAAACTGTTGCAAGCAGATAATAATACGAGCAGCAAGCTGCTTTGAATGGCCGATCATCTCACAACCACAGACCGGTGACAACACCAGATTCAACTCTGACCTGGACGAAAAACCCAGGGCTTGTTTGCCAGAATTCCAATGAGCAACATAGAGATTTCATTTCCAATTGGCGTCACTTTTCATGGATAATACCTCCATGCGACATTGTTGTGCCCTCTCATAAAATCTGAAGCACTCATTGAGAAAGCTGCTGGAGGCCGTATGAATAATGCTGCCGCAGTGTTCCTCCTGATCCTGTTCCTGCTCTGCCCCGTCACCTCCGCCGAGGAGAGTTGGGAACATATCTATGGCGGGACCGGAGACGACAGCGGCCGTTGCGTCCGCCAGACCAGCGACGGCGGGTTTATCATCACCGGAAAGCTGGACACCGTGGTCAATGAACGACAGGTCTGGCTGCTCAAGACCGATGCCCAGGGTCTTAAAGAGTGGAGCCGGGACTACGGCGACGAGGACACCGACTACGGAGTTCACGTGGAACAAACCGCCGACGGGGGCTACATCGTCACCGGCTCGTCGTACACCAGTTCAAGGTTTCAAAGCGATGTTCTACTGCTGAAGACCGATTCAAGCGGTGAGGAGGAATGGCGCCGGCTCTTTAACTTTGGTGGCACGGACTACGGAACTTCGGTCCAACAGACCGCGGATGGCGGGTATATCGTCACCGGCAACGTCGACAATGATCTGGAAACGTACTTTGACATATTGCTGCTGAAAACCGACGCCGACGGGGTCGAGGAATGGCACCGGCCCTACGGCACGGACTGGTATGACAGAGGCAGAAGCGTGCAGCAGACCATGGACGGCGGTTATGTGGTCCTCGGCATGTGGGACGGGGAATATGTCCGGTTGATCAAGACCAATGCCGTGGGAATGGAGGAATGGAACAACACCTGGGGCGGGTCGTATGAAGACGAAGCGGAGGAGGTACTGCAACTGCCCGATGGCGGTTTCGTTCTAGTCGGCACCACCGAATCATCGGGCTCGGGCTGGCAGAGCGCCTGGTTGATTCGGACCGATGTGGATGGCGACCAGGTATGGAACCGGACCTATGGCGGCGAGGGCAGCGAGCACGGCGAGTCGGTCCACCTCACCGCGGATGGCGGTTTCGTCTTCACCGGTCGGACGTCGATGTATGGCGCGGGAGGGGGGGACGCGTGGCTGGTCAAGACCGATGGGTCCGGGGAGGTGCAATGGCACCGTACATTTGGCGGGAGCGGCAACGAGCGGGGTAATTCAGTTCGCCAGACCGCCGACGGCGGTTTCATCATCACCGGCGTCACCGCCGCAGGCGTTACCGCCGAAGAGAACCTCTACCTGGTCTACTACCGTCCGGATGAACTCCCCACACCCGCCCTGGTGGCCGGCCCCGGCGCAGGCCCGGCCAACCCACCGCTGGTCAGGGTCTTCGCCGCCCATATCCCGTCCACCATCCAGCATGAGTTCACTGCTTACGGCGCCAACGGGTATGGCGTGAACGTGGCCTGCGGCAATCTCACCGGAAACGGCAGCGATGAAATCCTCACCGGCCCGGGTCCAGGCACGGTCTACGGCCCCCACGTCCGTGGGTTCACCGTGGACGGCACTCCCCTCCCCGGCCTCAGCTTCTTCGCCTACGGCACCCCGAAATACGGGGTCAATGTCACTGCCGGCGACCTGGACGGGGACGGCTTCGACGAGATCATCACCGGCGCCGGGCCCGGCGCGGTGTATGGCCCCCATGTCCGGGCCTTCGACTATGACGGCGGCCCGGCGGTCACCCCGCTGTCCGGGGTGAACTTCTTTGCCTATGGCACACCGAAGTGGGGGGTCAATGTCTGCTGCGGCGACATCGACGGTGACGGCTTTGATGAGATCATCACCGGTGCCGGGCCGGGGGCGATCTACGGCCCCCACGTCCGCGGCTGGAATGTGGACGGGGGCAGCGCCACCGCCATCCGCAACCTCAGTTTTTTCGCCTTCGAAACCACCCGTTACGGGGTCAATGTGGCCTGCGGCGACCTTGACGGGGACGGGATGGCCGAACTGGTCACCGCCCCCGGTCCTGATCCCCTGGCCTATCCGGTGGTCAAGGGCTGGAACTACGACGGAACCGAAGTGAGCGAACTGCCCGATTTCAGTTTTCCCCTGGCGATGGCCTATTTCTGGCGCCACGGAGCCACTGTCTATGCCCGAACCGATCTTGACGGAGACGGCCGAGCAGACCTGGTGGCCGGCCCGGGACCGGACCCGGAATCGCCCAGTCAGGTCTATGTATACAGATACCGCGACGGCGAAGCGGATCTGTGGTTTCTGGAAGAGGACATCTTTCCTCCGCTGACATACGGAACGAAGGTGGCGGCGGGACGGTTTTGACACCGTCCGTTCTCCGGGTGTCCTAGCCCCACTTCTCGCCCAGGGCGTCGAGACCGGCCTCCTGCAGATCCTCGGGAGTCATTGCCACATGGAATTCCACGTTGGCATTGAAGTTCAGGAACCAGGGCTCGGCCATGGCCGGCACCATGGATGGCTTCTCCAGGTCGAACACGATGATCCCGGTCCGACAGCCGTCCATATCGGTGAAGTAAACCGCCTCAGGTTTCATCTCCTCGAGAATCGCCTGCATCTTCTGGCCCACGCTGCCCTTCTTGACGGCAGAGTTAAAGGCCTTGTTGGGCAACGTGACTTTCATGATCATCCGCATGGTTCTATCTCCTTTTGATTCTGCCAGGCATCCCCCCGCAGGGCGAGAGCGAGCCGCGCAGACGTTGATGCGTTTCGACAATAGTAGATGAATTTTATAGTTCATAGAGACGTTCCCAGTCAATGCTTACTTGCATCACCGGCGAGCGGGATGCTATATTTTATTACCCCCTTAGGGGGTAAGTAATGCCGCAACACTGGTTGCGGGCACTCTCAAACAACCATCAAAAATTGCAGTGGGAATCCGGTAACGGCGGCGTTGAGTTGTCATCTACCGTTTCAATATTGGCTTATCGCTCAATTGGTTTCAGGCAACGATGTCGTTGTCACTACTTTGGGGGGAGAACCATGAGAAAGTCGATTCTGCTGTTCACGCTGGTCGCTCTGCTGGCGACCACCAGTTCCCTGGCCCTGGAGAAATTTGGGGTGGCCTCACCGGCCCTGACCCCACTGGGCGGGGATTTTCTCTTCGAGGGCTTCGAAGGCAGTTTCCCGCCCCCCGACTGGACATCGATGACCAGCGGCGCGGCATACCCCTGGGTCCAGTCGAACCTGCAGGCCTACGACGGCACTTACAGCGCCTATGTGCAGTGGGGTGAAGCCGGCCAGGTGCAGGATGAATGGCTGGTCACCGAGGCGGTGAACACCACCGGGATGACGGGCTTGAAACTGGAGTTTCAGGAAACGGGCGCCTTCTGGGCCGATTACGGTATGGAACACGAGATCCTGGTCAGCACCACCATTCCCGGCGATCCGGGGGCATTCACCTCGGTCCTGGTGATGACGCCGGCCACCTATCCCGCCGACTGGCTGAACAGTGCCGGCACGTGGGGCAGGTTTGAAGTCGACCTCTCGGCCTACGCCGGGATGGCCACGGTCTATGTGGCAATCCGTTACCAGGGCGAGTATGGCGATGACTGGTGGGTCGACGATGTCCGCCTCTTCGAACCGCTGGAACACGACGTGATGGCTGTGGAAGTGATTCCGGATGGCGATATCTGGACCTCGGGCACCGACATCGTTCCCCAGCTGGTGGTGCGCAATGCCGGCGCCAATACCGAGACGTTCAACGTGGAGATGGACATCGACCACAACGGCTCGAACGTCTATACCGAGACCGCCAGTGTGACCGGCCTGCTGCCGGGTGAAGAAACAACGGTCGACTTCCCTTCATTCACCACCGCAGTCGGCCTCTACGAGATGACCGGAACCACCATGCTCGCCGGGGATGAAAACCCGGGCAACAACACGGCATACGGTGAGAATGGCTGCTACTCCGGCCAGCGCACACCGCTGGGCCTGCTGGTGACCAACTGGGGCTGCGGCCCCTGTGTGCAGGCCAACCAGGCCCTGGACGCATACATGCCCACCCAGGGCAACGATGTTGCACTGATCCGGGTCCACGCCTGGTGGCCCTCATCCAATGATCCGATGTATCTGGACAACACGGAACAGTGCGACCATCTGATCAACAACACCCCCACCGGTGCGGATTACGCCCCGCACCTCTGGATGGACAACTATGTCGATGCCGGATCGGACGGGGCGGGATTTGAAAACTACTTCGAGGACCAGAAACTGGTCGGTTCGCCGCTGACCATGGAGATCGCCTACGATGAAGGCTCCAGCGAAGCAACCGTGACCATCGACGTGCTCGATCCCATGCCCGACGGCGACTGGGTGCTTTACGTGGCGGTGACCGAGGACAGGGTCGATGCACTGGGCCCCAACGGTGAGCGCTACCATAGCCAGGCTTTCCGCTACGTCTTCCCCGACCTGAACGGCACCCTGATCAGCACCGCCATCGGCACCGATACCTACGTCGTGCCGCTGGCCCTCGATGCCGGCTGGAATTACAACAATCTGAGGGCCACCGCATGGGTGCAGGACCCCGATCCGGTGGGCATTATCATGAACTCCGCAACCATGTTCCTCAACCCGGACCGCTGGGAACCCCTGCTGATCACCGGACCAGGCCCTGCCGCCACCAACCCGCCCCTGGTGCGGGTCTTCCCCGCCGTCCCCGATCCGGAGTTCATGTACGAGTTCAGCGCCTATGGGGCGCCGTCAAATGGTGTGAACGTGTCCTGCGGCGACGTCACCGGCGACGGTCTGGATGACATCCTCACCGGTGCCGGACCGGGCGAGATCTACGGACCCCATGTGCGGGGTTTCACCGTGAACGGCACACCCCTGCCCGATCTCAGTTTCTTCGCCTACGGCACTCTGAAATACGGGGTGAACGTGGCCGCGGGTGACATCGACGCCGACGGGTATGACGAGATCATCACCGGCGCCGGCCCAGGCGCCGTGTTCGGCCCCCACGTCAGAGCCTGGAACTACGACGGGACACCGGGTGTCACGTCCATCTCCGGCGTGAGCTACTTCGCTTACGGCACGCCAAAGTGGGGCGTTAATGTCAGCTGCGGTGACATCGACGGTGACGGCTACGACGAAATTGTCTCCGGAGCCGGCCCCGGCGCAGTGTACGGACCACACGTGCGCGGCTGGAACGTGGACGGCGGTGCTTCAGCGTCGATCCCGGCGGTGAGTTACTTCGCCTACGGCACCCTCAAATACGGGGTCAACGTAACCTGCGGCGACATGGATGGCGACGGTATCGACGAGATCATCACCGGTGCCGGACCGGGTGCGGTCTTCGGCCCCCACGTGCGCGGCTGGAACTACGACGGCGCAACAGTGGCCGCCATGTCCGGCATCAACTTCTTCGCCTGGTCTCCCGATGATGCTCGCTACGGAGCGAATGTATACGCCGGAGCAGACCTTGACGGCAACGGCATGAACGAGCTGGTGGTGGGCTGCGGCCCCGATGCCAACCTGGGCACACTGGTAAATATCTACACCTATGACGGCACGGAGTGCACCGAGTGGACCTCCTTCGAGGCCTATTCGGACATGACGCTGACCCACGGCACCGTGGTGGCGGCTGGAAAATTCTGATGCCCGCACGCAGGTAACACCACCCCCTCCCCGGCTCCTCTCTGGAGCCAGGGAGGGGATTTTCGTTTCTGCAGCCTTACCTCCCCTTTCCCCGACCTTGATATCGCCGATATCGCCAAAACAAGAAATAGATGGCACTTTTGGATAAACCCCTATACATTATCCATGTGCGCAGACCGCGTACCGCACATCGGACAAACCTGACAATAAGCCGAGGGGGACACATTGAAGTTCTTTGCGGCACCCGTGATCTGGCTTTGCCTCATCCTGGCACTTCCCCTCCCCGCTGCCACCATCCACGTCCCGGCTGATCACCCCACCATCCAGGCCGGCATCGATGCCGCCGTCAATGGCGACACCGTACTGGTGGCCGACGGCGTGTGGACCGGTTACGGCAACAAGGAACTCGACTTCGGGGGCCGGGCCATCACCGTGGCCTCGGAATTCGGGCCGACGGGATGCATCATCGATTGTGAGGGCATGGGCCGGGGTTTCACTTTCACCGGCGGCGAGGGACCGGATTCGCTGATCCAGGGTTTCACCATCAGCAACGGTAACCGGTTTACCGGTGGCGGCATCCGCTGTTCCGCATCTTCACCCACCATCACCGGCTGTGTGATCACCGACTGCGTGGCCAATGGCGGAGGGGGCGGAGCGATCCACTGCGCCGACGGGGCCGCGCCCTCGATCGCCGGCAATACGATGAGCAACAATCAGGCGGACGGGGGGCTGGGCGGCGCCATCTTCGTCGAAAATGCCTCACCGGTCATCGAGGGAAACACCATCACCTTGAACGTAGCCGGAGACGATGGCGGCGCTATCCACTGCATCGGCTCCACGGTGCTGATCTCCAATAACATCCTCGACAACAATACGGCCCTGGCCGAGGGCGACCAGGCTGCCGGCGGCGGCGCCATCTCTGCCCGGGAGAAGTGCGATATCACCATTGAAGACAATGATATCAACGGCAACAATGGCCGGGCATACGGCGGAGGGATCCTGGTGGACGATTCCACGGCACTGATCCGGGAAAACACCATCAGCGAAAACCAGACCGATTTCCGCGGTGCCGGGATCTATCTCAATGAAAGTCCGTCCCAGATCATCGGCAATGTGATCACCGACAATGCACTGGTCGCTATCGACCCATGGACCGCGGAAGGTGGCGGCGTCTTCGTCCGATACGGCAGCGGCACCGTGGTCACCGGCAACACGATCAGCGGCAACAGCTCGGTGGACAACGGCGGCGGGCTGGTGCTCTACAATTCCCAGGATGGAGTGATCACGGGTAACCGCCTGGAGAACAACAGCGCCGCCGGCCACGGCGGGGGCGTTTTTCTCTACTACACATACGACACGATCGCTTCCGATAACCTGCTGGTCAACAACCAGGCCGGAGAGTATGGCGGCGGGCTGTACACGAATTCGACCCTGCCTCTCACCGGGATGACCATCGGCGGCAACACGGCTGGAATCAGCGGCGGTGGCCTCGTCCTTCCCTCCTCCGGTCCATCCTCAATCACCAACTCCATCGTCTGGGGCAACACGCCGGATCAGATCCATGGAAACCCCAATTCGGTCACTTACTCGGACGTGGAGGGTGGATACGCCGGCGAAGGCAACATCCACGCGGACCCGCTTTTCGCTGCCGGCCCGGACAGCATCAACTACCTGAGCCAGTTGGCGGCCGGTCAACCGGCGGACAGCCCCTGCGTGGACAGCGGCGACCCGGCCAACCCTCCGCCCCCGGGCACCACCCGCACCGATGGTGTGCTGGACAGCGGTATCACCGACATGGGGTTTCACTTTCCCGCTCTCAAAACGGTCGATGCATCGTTTACCTGTACCCCCGATTCCGGCACCCTGCCCTTCACCAGCCAGTTCACGGTAACCCTGTACAACCGTTACGGCGGCCAGGCCCGGCGGGTGGCCGGCCGGATCGACGTGGAGACCGCCGATGCCCGGATCATCACCGGCTGGCGCTCAGGCTACTCCAACATCGAGGCCAACGGGCAGCACACCGCTTTCTGGAACCAGTTCCTCCCCGGTATCCAGTCCCTGGCCGGTGACAACGTTTTCAGAGTCGTTGCAGAGGACGTGACACCCGCCCCATACAATCAGCCACCCTACCCCGCATCCGGCGACACCGCCGGGGCGGGATGTCTGATCTCAGGCACCATCCCCAGGGAGAACCAGAGATGAGAATGCTGCTGCCTGCCGTCATCGTCACCGTACTGATCCTGTGGTCCATGGGCACGGGGGCCGCGGTGATCCATGTACCCGCCGACCAGCTCACCATCCGCCACGGCATGGAGGCGGCCGCTGATGGTGACACCGTCCTGGTGGCCGACGGCACCTGGACCGGGTTTTGGAACACCGATCTGGACTTCCTGGGTAAAGCCATTACCGTCGAATCGGAAAACGGCCCGACGGCCTGCATCATCGACTGCCAGGTGGACGGACGGGGGTTCATCTTCCAATCCGGGGAGGACCAGGCGTCCGTGGTGCAGGGGTTCACCATTGCCAACGGCATCCATGGGCTGGGCGGTGGCATCCACTGTCTCAATTCTTCCCCCACCATCCGCAACCTGGTGATCAGCCAGTGCCGGGCCGTGGACCAGGGCGGCGGCATCTACTGCGAAAACAGCGCTCCCGACATCATCAACTGTGTCATCGACGGGTGTCACTCCGAGGAAGACGGGGGCGGTCTCTACTTCCTGAATGCGATCCCGACGATCAGCGGTTGCACCATCTCCAACAACAACGCCTCAATCATCTACGCACACGGGTATGGGGGAGGAATCGCCTGCTTTGAAGGCTCAGCACCGGTCATTACCGATACCGTATTCTCTGGAAACCACGCCAACAACAGCGGAGGCGGCATCTTCGGCGAGGAGAGTTCGCTGGTCATCCGGACCAGCACCTTCGAAGCGAACCAGGCGGAGATCCGCGGGGGTGCCGTCAAATGGGCCGGAGGGGAATCTGTGGAAATCAGCGGTTGTGAGATCACCGGAAACCAGGCCTTCAGCAGCACCGGCGGCATTGAGCTGACAGCCGTCACCGGCCTGATCGCCGACAACCTGGTCCAGAACAACCAGGCCGGCGGTATCGAATGCAGCGGTGAATTCCAGGTCACCGGGAACACCGTCGATCACAACTCCGGGTATGGAGGAATCGTCTGTTACGGTCCGGTCACGATCAGCAACAACATCATCATCGGAAATTACCAGAGCATTTACGGCGGCGGGATCACCTGCTGGGGGGGGGCTGCCCTCGTCTCCGACAACATCATCATGGATAACGATGGAAATGATGGTGGCGGTATCCACTGCAGGTCCGCCAACGCCAAATATACCGGCAACCTGATTTCGGGCAACAGTGCGGACTATAGCGGTGGCGGTATTTACACGTCCGAAGGCAGCGCGTCCACGTTCATCAACAACCTGGTGATCGGCAACACGGCCCGGGACGGTGGCGGAATCGCCGGCTTCGGCTCCAACCCCTGGTACTGGAACACCACGGTCACCGGGAACAGCGCGACGCGACGGGCCGGCGGTGTACTCACCACCACGTATACCCACGCCCGGATGATCAACGCCATCATCTGGGGAAACAGCGCACCCGAGGGGAACCAGGTATACGTCCACGACAACAACGAGGCCAGCAGGCTCACCATCCGTTACAGCGATGTGGAGGGTGGGCAGGACGACATTCCAGTGGACCCTGGTTGTTCTCTGGGTTGGGGGGCCGGCATGATCGACGCCGCCCCGCTGTACACCACCGGTCCTCTGGGAGACCACTACCTGAGCCAGGTCGCCGCCGGCCAAACGTCGACCAGCCCCTGTGTCGATGCAGGCGACCCCACAGCGGGCATCGTGGACGGCACCACCCGCACCGACGAAGAGCCTGATGAAGGCGTGGCCGACATGGGGTACCACTACTCGTACGGCGACGTGGAGCCGCGTCCGTTCGTCATCGCCGGCCTGGGGCCGGGCCCGGACAATCCTCCTCGAATCCGAGTATTTCCCGCGGAGGAGGGGGCGATTCGGACTTACGCCTTCCAGGCTTATGGCACCCCGCAAGCCGGCGTGAATCTCGGATCAGGAGATGTGAACGGTGATTTCAGGGATGAGATACTCTCTGGCCCCGGGCCTGGTGAACTCTTCGGACCTCATGTGCGGGGTTTCAGAATGGACGGCACTCCCCTCCCCGGCCTGAGTTTCTTTGCCTACAGCACCAACAAATATGGCGTCAACGTGGCCGCCGGCGATTTCGATGGCGACGGCATCGACGAGATCATCACCGGCCCTGGCCCGGGTGAGGTCTTCGGGCCGCACGTGCGGGGCTGGAACTATGACGGCAGCGGGACGGTGATCCCGGTGCCCGGGGTAAGCTTTTTCGCCTACGGCACCCCGAAGTGGGGCACCAATGTGGCGGCCGGTGACATCGACGGTGATGGATTCGACGAGATCGTCACCGGTGCCGGGCCCGGTCCGATCTACGGCGCCCACGTCCGCGGCTGGAACGTGGACAATGGAACGGCCACGTCAATCCCCGGGATCAGCTACTTTGCCTACAACACACCCCGATACGGTGTGCGCGTCAGCTGCGGAGATATCGATGGCGACGGTGTGGACGAGATCGTCACCGCACCAGGACCATCCCCGGCCTTTGGCGCCCACATCCGCGGCTGGAACTTCGACGGGTCGACACTCACCGACATACCGGGGGTGAACTTCTTCGCCTGGCCGCCGGAAGAAGTCCGCTACGGCAGCAGCATCTCATCGGGAGCTGACCTGGACGGTGACGGTAGGGACGAGCTGGTGGTGGGCGCCGGCCCCGACCCGGCCGTCGACACGCTGGTCAAGGTCTTCACCTATGACGGATCAGGAGTAACTCTCTGGTTCTCGCTACAGGCCTTCCCCGATGGCTGGACCCACGGGGCAAATGTAACGGCTGGACGATTCTGACCATGAAAGTCTCCATTGAACCCGTGATCTGTCTTTTGCTTATTCTGGCTTCCCCGCTGACCGCCGCCACCATCCACGTCCCAACTGATCAACCCACCATCCAGGCCGGCATCGATGCCGCTGTCGACGGCGACACTGTGCTGGTGGCTGACGGCACCTGGACCGGCGAGGGAAATCGCGATATCGACTTCCTGGGCAAGGCCATTTCGGTGATGTCGGCTAACGGCCCTTACGCCTGCGTCATCGACTGCCAGGGCAGTGACGTTGACCATCACCGCGGATTTCTCTTCCAGTCCGGTGAGGAGCGAAACTCCGTACTGTCCGGCTTTTCGATACAGAACGGATATGTCGACGAGAAGGGTGGCGGCATCTACTGCACAGCTTCCCCTACCATCCGGACCACCATCATCGAGGACTGTGGAGCGCACGAAGAAGGCGCCGGACTGTTCTGTGGAGGCTCCGGTCAGCCCCTCATCGAGGGCTGCATGATCAGTGATAACCAGGTTGCCACCAGCACCGGCGGCGGGGTCAGTGTCTCGGGGGCTGCGATACCGGTGTTCAGAGACACGGAAATCAGTAGCAACCAGGCTCCGGGCGAAGGCGGGGGGATACACGCCCAGTCCAACTTCGAACTGCATCGCTGTCAGGTCAAGGACAATACCGGTGGCGGCGCGCTGGTCACCGACGACTACGAATCATCAACCCTGATCACCGAATCTCTCTTCGAAGGGAACGTCGCCTCCGATAACGGAAGTGGGGGGATCGGCTGTGGCATGGGCCGTGTGATCATCACCAACACCCGGTTCATCAACAACCAGGCTGCACGCTTCGGCGGTGCAATACAATGCTGGTCCAATTCACAAGTCACAATCGTCAACTGTCTGATCGAGGGGAACTCCGCCGGTGAGGACGGCGGCGGCTGTTGGGGCGACTGGAATCACACTACCATCATCAACTCCACCCTGACGGGAAACCACGCCGGATCTGCGGGCGGTGGGATCCACTGCACGGCAGGCGGTTTTCACGTGCGTAACAGTATCCTGTGGAACAATTCGGCGGCTTCCGGTGATCAGGTCTTTCTTGCGTCGTCCATGAGCGATGGTCACCTCAACATCCGTTACTCCGATCTGGAGGGTGGCCAGGAGGCCATCGAGGGCTCTGGGACAGTTGCCTGGGGTGACGGCATGGTGAACGTAGATCCGCTTTTCGTCAGCGGCCTGGAGAGCGATTTTTACCTCAGCCAAGTAGATGCAGGGCAGTCCGTTGACAGCCCCTGCCTCGATTCCGGTGATCCTCTAAGCCCGCGGCCCTTGGGCACCACACGCACCGACCGCATCTTCGACAGCGGAATACCCGACATGGGGTGGCACCAACGCTCATCCTCATTCCCCTATCTCGTCTGCGGTGCCGGTCCAGCGGAAGCTAATCCATCACTGGTTCGCGTCTATCCCCCGGTGGGCAATACGACTCCGTTTGTCGAGTTCCAGGCCTTCGGCAGTGGAGGATACGGTGTCAACGTAACCTGCAGCAATCTGGATGATGACGAGCAGAGTGAGTTTCTCGTGGGGCCGGGTCCCGGCCCGATCTATGGCCCCCACGTCCGAGGCTTCGAGACTACCGGTGAAGTTCTTCCCGGTCTCAGTTTTATCGCTTACGGCACAAACAAGTATGGGGTGAACGTGGCTGCAGGCGACCTGGACGGCGACGGACAGGACGAGATCATCACCGGCGCCGGGCCGGGGTCGGTCTTCGGCCCCCATGTTCGCGGATGGATTTACAGCAGTGCTTCCGGTGTCAGGACATATCCCGGGGTGAGCTATCTCGCCTATGGAACACCGAAATGGGGGGTGAACGTTGCCGCGGGTGATATCGATGGTGACGGCTTCGATGAAATCATCACCGGAGCTGGGCCGGGTGCAGTCTATGGCCCCCACGTCCGCGGTTGGGATGTGGACGGCGGCGCAGCCGTTGCCATCACCCAGGTCAGTTTCCTGGCCTACGGGACCAACAAGTTCGGCGTCAACATCAGCTCCGGCGATGTCGACGGTGATGGCATCGACGAGATCGTCACCGGCGCTGGTCCGGGTGCAATGTTCGGCCCCCATATCCGCGGCTGGAATTTCGATGGCGATGCAGTCACCCCATTGCACGGGTTCAGCTTCTTTGCCTGGCAGACAGCACCACTCCACTTCGGTGTCAATGTCCATGCCGGTTCCGATCTGAATGGTGACGGACGAGCTGATGTGATTGCTGGCCGAGGCCCGGATCCAACAGCTGACACCGAAGTGAAGGTGTTCACCTATGATGGGTGGATGGTTCAGGAGTGGATGACCGTGGAGGCCTTCTCTGGCCTGACGCACGGAGCCAAAGTGGCAGCCGGGCGTTTCTGATTTCGTACAAAACAACGGGGAACCACGTGGTTCCCCGTTGGATCCGCTTCTAGAATCCTCCAGCCGATACACTGGTCCCATGGGTCAGGCCCGTGTAGGCGGTCAGGGAGAACCATTCGGTCACTTCTGCCCCGTCATAGAGATAGACCTTGACCGGTGTGCCCAGATTGGGATCGGGTCCGCAACCGACAATCAGATCATCCCGGCCGTCGTAGTTCAAATCGGCGCCGGCGTAAACCTTGGCCCCGTAGCGCGCACCGGCCGGGTCCCAGGCGAAAAAATTGATCCCGGTCATCGACTCCACGGTACCGCCGTCGTAGTTCCAGCCGCGGACGTGGGGGCCGAAGACCGCACCCGGACCAGCCCCGGTGACGATCTCGTCGATGCCGTCGCCGTCCAGGTCGCCGCAGCTGACGTTGACGCCGTATTTGAGCGTGCCGTAGCCGAAGAAGCTCACCGCGGGGATCGAGGCAGCGGTGCCGCCGTCCACGTTCCAGCCGCGAACGTGGGGCCCGTAAACCGCGCCGGGGCCGGCACCGGTAACGATCTCGTCGTATCCGTCACCGTCGATGTCGCCGCAAGCGACATTGACCCCCCATTTCGGCGTACCGTAGGCAAAGTAGTTCACCCCACCGATTGAGCTGACCCCCGACCCGCCGTCATGATCCCAGCCGCGGACGTGGGGACCGAACACGGCACCCGGACCGGCACCGGTGATGATCTCGTCGTATCCGTCAGCGTCGATATCACCCACCGCCACGTTGACGCCATACTTGTTCGTGCCGTAAGCCAGGAAATTGAGACCGGAGAGCGGCGTGCCGTCGACGGAGAAGCCCCGGACGTGGGGGCCGTAGATATCCCCCGGGCCTGCGCCGGTGAGGATCGTGTCCCGCCCGCTGCCGGTGACATCGCCGCTGGCCACGTTGACCCCGTAAGAGGCGGCTCCGTAGGCGGAGAACTCGTATTCTTCCACCGCATCCTGCTCCGGAGGGAACACCCTGACCAGCGGCGGATTGTCGAAGCCGGGGCCGGGACCGGTCAGCAGGCGTTTTAACGCAGGTGAGTTTTCCGGATCGAGCCAGGTAATACTGCGCTGCATGACCTCTCGACGGTCGTCGGCGTTGTCGATCCCCTCGAAACCGAAGGCGAGGTAGATCACCCGGTGTGTCCCGGTGCTGGCGCGCACCGCGCCGTTCCGGTCCGCATCGTAAGTCCAGATGACCGACGTGAATCCATCAGCCGGATCGATATCGCTGGGATACTCCTGGTTGTCCGCGCCGTCCCCACCCTGGATGACCAGGTCGAGTCCGCCGGCGACCGGGTCGCCCGCCACGCCGTCGAGCGTGTAATCATCGGTGTCGTCCGAGACGTAGATCGCGTGGAGATAGTCCTGGTACCACTGGTAGGCCTCGCCGCCCTGGTCGTTCAGATCATAGCCGATGTCCTGACCGCTGATGAAGAGTGAGCCGCCGGCATCGAGGAACGCGCCCAGCGTCTCCCGGTCCTGCGCATCGAGGGTCGGGAAGGACCAGCCGATGTTCCAGACAACGATCGGGAAGTATTGGAGGGCGCCGGTTGGCAGGCCACCTTCCAGGCGCTTCAGGAGGCCGAAAGTGTATCCGCTCTGCTCGAGCGCATCGGTAAAATAGTCCTCGAATGTTTCCCCTCCGTCATCGTCCACCAGCAGCACGTCCAGGTCATCCGTGTTGTAGATGTAGCCGATATTGCGGGGAAACTTGTGCACCAGGCTGGCCTGGCTCAGATCCACTGAGATCGCTGCGTATCCGGTCGATCCCGGCTCGACCTTGATGTGCAGCTCCATCGATTCGCCGGGGGCCAGCTGCTGGGAGTAGGTCGAGCCGTAACAGATCACGTCGTCACAGATCTCAACCACCCAGTCGTCGGGTATGTGACCGGTCAGGTCGACGGTGTAGGTGTCGGTCATGGTCCCCATGTTGAAGACGGCGAAATTATCGAAGTTGTGTTCCCCCTTCGCGGGACCGATCTCCTGGAGTTCACCGAGGTAATAGAACCCCAGGCTGTAATCCGGCTTGGGCAGGGAGGACGCGGCGGCATGGATCCTCCTGTCGGTGTCATCCTGCAGAAGGGCGATGACTTCCGTGTTCCCCGCAACCCAGCTCGCATCGAAGGGGAAGTTGCGGACCACGTTCTGTATTTCTCCCAGGCTGCTCACCGTGATGGCCACGTCGTCCACCATACCGCGAGTGACATCGTCAAAAACATCCCCGCCGTAAGAGACATCGTCCTCGGTGATGGTAATCCGCAGGAACATGTTGCTGATGTCCACCCCGTCCTCCATCACCTCGATGTCGAGATCGATAGAGCCGGTGGGCGATGTCAGGTTGACGGAGTTGACCGTGACCCTGAAAGCAGACGGTCTGCCCATCTGGCTCAGGATCCTGGCCCGGTAAGGCATACCGGTGGCGTCTTCCGTGCCGGCCCCTGAAAACTGGACGGTGCCGTGCCAGACCAGGGTGGGGAAAGCGGTGGCGGAGTAGTAGCCGAGGCGTGTCTCAGCGTCGTCGTTCCCCAGGCCTCCCGAACTGGCGAAATACGCAATGGAGACGAATTCGTTCGAGTCAAACCAGCCTCTGTTCGCTTCAATCCCTGAAGCAGCCCGTGGGCAGTACGCTCACCAGGTGGCCGTCCCCAATTCGACCGTTTCCGTGGATGGGTACCAGGAGAGCGCCGGCCCCGCCATCATGCTGAGCGCCATGAATCCAGCAATGAAAAAGACACCTTTCCTCATCTGGAATCCCCCCTCATGTGATCTGCTTCAATTATTGACGAGAGTTGCGTGCAGGCGTGGCCAAAAATCACCACTTCTGTTTTCTTAATATAGGAGCAGCGATTCACATTTTCAAGGGGAAGGGAAGGAATTTCAAATCTAAACGGTTGCGCTGTCGAAGGATAACCCTATCCACTCTGCGATCGGATCTTCAAACTGGTTTACGGTGAGCCGTATTTCCAGATCATATGCGTCCGTACAAAAAAATGGCGACCCCAACGGGATTTGAACCCGTGCTGCCGGCGTGAAAGGCCGGTGTCCTGACCTGACTAGACGATGGGGTCGCAGGTGTAAATTTTTTACTCACCGGAACGGCCGGTGAGGTTGGTGAGCCGTGCTGGACTCGAACCAGCGACTCTCTGCTTAAAAGGCAGATACTCTACCAACTGAGTTAACGGCCCTCCCAGAAAGAGCGCACATTATAAGGGCCGTTTTTGAACGATGTCAACAATCAAATCTCGTCGAACCAGCTATCGAAGACCGTGCCGGGAACCCGGGCCGTGGAAAGCCGCTCCGGGCCCGTGGATGCCAGGGCCACCGGGCAGCCCAGTTGCCCACCGATGAAATCGATATAGTCCCTGGCCTTCTGGGGCAAATCGTCGTAGGAGGACATCCCGCGGGTGCTGCTGTTCCAGCCCGGCAGGGTCTGGAACACCGGGGTCACTTCGGCCTGGGCCCGGCGGGAGGCCGGGAAATCCATCAGCTGTTTCCCCTGGTATTCATAGCCCACGCAGACCGGGATCTCCTCGAACTCGTCAAGCACGTCGAGCATGGTCAATGCCAGCACGTCCAGGCCGTTGACCCGGGCGGCGTAACGCCCCACCACCACGTCGAACCAGCCGCAGCGCCGGGGGCGGCCGGTGGTGGTGCCGAATTCATTGCCCCTTTTGCGGATCAGTTCGCCGTCCTCGTTGTCCAGCTCGGTGGGGAACGGTCCCCCGCCCACCCGGGTACTGTAGGCCTTGATCACTCCCAGAACCCCGTCGATCCGGGTGGGACCCACGCCGCAGCCGGCACCGACGCCGGCCGCCACCGTGTTGGAGGAGGTGACAAAGGGGAAGGTGCCGTGATCCACGTCCAGCTGGGTGCCCTGGGCCCCCTCGAAGAGGACCGACTCGCCGGCGACCATCCGGTCGTGGAGGTAGAGCGAGGTGTCGCAGATATATCGTTCGAGCCTGCCGGCCATCTCCCGGTACTCATCGAAGACCTTGCTGGCGTCGAGGATCTCGGCCTGGCCCGGGTAGAGGCAGGACATGATGCGGTTGTTGCGGTCCACATTGCGTCCCACCAGGTCGCGCAGCACCTCCGCGTCCAGCAGGTCCACCATCCGGATGCCGGTCCTGGCGGCCTTGCCCTCGTAGGTCGGGCCGATGCCCCGACGGGTGGTGCCGATCTGGGCCTTGGCGCCGGCGGCATCCTCGCTCACCGAGTCCTTGGCCCCGTGGTAGGGGAAGATCACCTGGCAGCGTTCACTGATCTTCAGGTTGTCCCCCACCTCGATTCCCGACTTTTCCAGCCGTTCGATCTCGCTCAGCAGGGCCGCGGGGTCAACCACCACGCCATTGCCGATGACGCAGAGCAGGTCGCCGCGGACCATGCCCGAGGGGATCAGGTGCAGGAAATGGGTCTTCCCGTCGTGGACCACCGTGTGCCCGGCGTTGTGACCGCCCTGGAAGCGCGCGATGATCTGGAAATGGGGCGCGATGAGGTCAACGATTTTCCCCTTGCCCTCATCTCCCCACTGGGTTCCGACTACGGCGATATTCGGCATAATGCGTCCTGTGAAAATGTGGATAACGTAAAGTGCCGCACTTACTTAGCACAACCGCTGCACATTGGCAAGCATGATCTGGCCCCACCGGTCATTTGCCCGGGGGCGGAGGCTGGTAGACGATCCGGTCGCGGCCCTCGTCCTTGGCCCGGTAGAGCGCCATGTCGGCATAGCGGATCAGGGTGTCGCGGTTGATCGCCTTGCCGTTCATGGTGGCCACACCGAAGCTGGCGGAGATCGGAGCGTGCTTGCCGCGGCAGAGGAATTTGAAAGCCTTGATGTTCTCCTGCATCCTGCGGGCCACCTCGAGGGCGCCCACCCGGCCGGTCTCCGGCAGGGTGACGATGAACTCCTCACCGCCGAATCGGCCGAGGAGGTCGATCTTGCGCTTGCTGGCCAGCAGGATCCGGGCCACCCGCTTGAGCACCTGATTGCCCTCGTCATGGCCGTACTGATCGTTGATCTGCTTGAAGTGGTCAAGGTCGATCATGATACAGGAGAGCGGAGCCGAGAACCGCCGGGCACGGGAAATCTCCTCCTCCATCCGCTCGAGGAAATGGCCGATGTTGTAAAGCTTGGTCAGGCCGTCGGTGATCGCCAGCTGCTGAGTCTTGAGGTGCAGGGCGCAGTTGCTCAGGGCGCTGGCCAGGTTCTCGCCCACGTGGTTGAACAGGGCCATCGACTCGTCGTTGAACCGCTGGTCCTCGCGGCCCGAGAGGTTGAGCACGCCGATGAGGATCCCGTCGATCATCAGCGGCACCGTGCAGCAGGAGTCGCCGCGGTACTTGGGCCGCACCCATCCCCGGTGGTAGTCGGAACGGCTGAAGCTCTCCACCATGATCGGCCTGGCGCCTTCGATCACGTCCCGCATCAGCCCTGGATTCACCTCTTTCAGCGGGTGCTCCCGGTCGTCGATCCCCATTGGGTGGTTGTGAACCCGGCAGATGGTGACACTTTGCTCTTCCTCCACCCCCTCCAGCAGCCGCCGTTTGACCTCGAAGAGCGAGAAGAGGTCGATATCGAGCAGGGAGGGCAGCTCCTCGTGCAGCACGTCAAAGAGCCGGTTGTAGCTCAGCAGGTTGATCCGGTGACTGAACTGGGCCAGCCGTTCGGACTGCCGGAGGTGCGTCTCCAGCTGGCGGTTCTTGGTGGCCAGTTTCTGAGTGCCGTCCTCCACCTTGCCTTCGAGCTGCCGATTGACCCGCATCAACTCGTCGGCCAGCAGGCTGTTCTCCTGGGAGAGGCGCCGGTAGCGGATGGCCTGGTCGAGGATCTGGCGCAGTTCCACATCTTTCAGCGGCTTGTGCAGGAACTGGTAGATATGGCCGCGGTTCACCGCCTCGATCACGTCTTCCACGTCGCGGAAGGCGGTCATCAGCAGCCGGACCGTCTCGGGGAACTGCTCCTGGACGATGGAGAGCAGTTCAACGCCGGTCATCCCGGCCATCCTCATGTCGGTGATGATCACCGACACCGGTTGCTCCCCAAGGATCCGCAGCGCCTCCTCGCCGCTGCGGGCGCGGAGCACGTTGTAATCCTCTGAAAAAGCATCCTCCAGAAAGTCGAGGACCAGTGTCTCGTCATCCACGAAGAGGACGGTGTTGAATCCGGATTTCTTATCCACTCTCTTCTCCACTCCAGAAAGCAATGGCATGACTCTCCTCAATACGCAGGAATCCCCACTGCCACTGGAGAATACTCTCAACCGGGCAGGCGGTGCTCCAATAGACACCACCGATCACTATATCGACACAACTGTTGACAAAGAGAAGCTGTGTTTTACCCCTTGGCCATAAAACAGGCCCGTCCCCCGGTATTAGACCGAAATTCTCCCAGGAATTCGGGTATCAGGGAACTGCCAGGGCATAATACCCTTTTCGGGCGATAACTGACAATCCGGATCGGCGGACCTTGACCTCGATATTTCGCCAACGGCCGTCGGCCACGAATTCTTTGGGCTGGTAGGAAAGGAGATACTGGTTGTGCAGTTCGCGGCCGATCTCCCGGTAGACACCGGAGAGTTCGCCGGGCTGCATGGAGAAATACGCCTCGCCGCCGGTCTCGTCGGCCAGCCGCTGCAGCTCGTCGCGGTCGATACTGACCCCCAGGCCGATGGTGAACACCCGGGTATCCTCCACATGGGCCTGCCTGAGCACCTGCTCGAAGGTCTTCACACTGCCGCCGGTGAAACTGGCGTCCATCCCGTCGGAGAGGAGCACCACCACCCGGCCGTGTTCCCGGGCGGCCAGCTTGTCGATGGAGAGGGCCAGAGCGTCATAGAGGGCGGTGGAGCCGTCCGGGCGGAGAATCTCCAGTGCTTTCTTCAGTTTGCCCTTGTCGTTGGTGAAGGCGCTGAGGGTGCGGGCCTCGTGGTCGAACTCCACCAGCATCACCTGGTCAATGGGACGCACGGAGCCGATGAAATCGGCCAGCCCGCGGCGGGCCTCGTCCATCCGCCCCAGCATGCTCTCGCTGCTGTCCACCAGCAGGATGATCGAGAGGGGGGTCTGCTCGTGGGCAAAGTGGACGATCTCCTGGGGTTTCCCGTCCTCCAGGACCATGAAGTCATCCCGGGTCAGGT